>JAFVBF010000047.1 GCA_017480145.1 Bacteroidales bacterium | reverse complement strand
TCCCGCTGCTTGTCGGTCTGCTGTTTAAGGTCATTCAGTTACCTTCTGGCCGATTGCAGGTGTAGTTGGCATGTGCTAAGCGAATCTTCTGTGTCTTGGATTGGCGTTAGCCCCATGTTCTCAAGGGCTTGGTTGGCTGATAGCAGGGACTCCTTGTAGTCTTTTTCCGATTGGGTCGCTTTGCGGTCGGCATCATTAGTGCGTTCGCTTAGCCCTTTCTGATTCCTTAGAAGTGCATCTTGGTGGGTTTGTGCTTCTCGCAGTTCTTTGTCGCATTGGCTAATGTCCTCTTGCAGAGGTTTGAAGAGTTCCAGTAGGATGTCTTCTGTCGGGAGGGATACTCCGTGGAGGTCGTGTCCGCAGACGGGGCACTGTTCGCTGTTATGTTGGTGGATTTCGGCTCTCAGCATCCGTGCGGCATCTCCTACGCGCAAGCGTGCGGCTTCATAGACTCTCTTTTTCTCGTCATAGGCCGTTTGGAGGTGTGCCACTGTTTGTGCTTGTACCTCTATCTCTTGTTGCAGCCGTTCTGCATCGTGCATGAGCGACAATTTGTCTTGCAGGGCCTCGTGATACTGCTTTCGCAGTGCTGCTATGGGCATGAATCGGGTCTCTGCCTCTCGTAGAAGACTCTCTCTTAGTGAGAGTCTTTGCAATTCGGATGTTATTGCCTCCCCGTTTATTGCGGCAATCTGTTGTTGGATGTTTTGGTTTTCGTGCTTTTGTTTCTGTAGATTTGTATTGGCTGTAGCCCTCTTTGTTTCTTCCTGTTGTTCGGCTTGCTGTAGTAAGGGGATTCTTTCGTTGAGGGTGCGGCAGTCTTGTTGCAGACGGCGGATGTCTTGTTCCAATTGCTCGGCCTGGCGTAGCTCGGACAGAAGGGTCTGCAGATGGTCGTAGATGTCGCTATAGGCGGCCTCGTTGTCCTTTTGCTGCTGCATCTGGCTCAGTTGTTGTTGGTTTTGTCCTATCCATTGTTCCAGGTAGGATTCCCCTGAAAGTAGGGTTAGGAATGTCTGTTTCAGTCTAAGCTCTTCGGCAGCGCACTGGCTTATGGCGGTGTCGGCTTCTTTGATTTGCCGCTGCCATAGACGAGCATCAGCCGTGGCATCCCAGTCTTTGAGCAGTTGGCATTCCTGCATATAGGCATCTGATTTTGTCAGATGCTCCAATTGGTGGTATTCCTTGTCGGCATTCTCCAGTTCTTGTCGCAGTTGCAGCAAGGTGGTTTTCCATGTGAGGTCGTTGTCTGCCTGATTCTTGTTGTCTGTTAGCAGGGTGATGGCGTTGTCCAATCGGTTCACCTCTTCGTGTAGTTGCGTCAGGCTTTCAAGGCTCATCAGGTTGAATCCCCTTACCACTTGTTGTTGTGTTTCGTATTCTCGGCGTTTCAGCGATGTGGTTTCGGCAATCTGGCTGCCAACTTGCGAGTAGAGGATGGTATTGGTCAGCTTCTCTAATATCTCGGCTTTGGCATCCTCATTGCTTTTTAGAAATTCCGTGAATTGTCCTTGTGCGAGCATCGATGTGCGGCAGAATTGGTCGAAATTGATGCCGATGGCTTGGTGTACAGCCTCTTTCACTTCTGCCTCTTTGCCCACGGTCTGCTCGTTTCGAGTAAAGGTGCGCTTGACTGGATTGAGACGGTTATTGCGGTTGCGCGACACTTCCCAGGTGGCTTGGCAGGGGGTTCCGCTCAGGTCATCAAATCTTAGGACTACTGAGGCCTCGCGGGCACCTCTTCGCAGCAGGTTTCTGGTGTCTCGTGGCGTGATGTCCTCCTGCCCGCCAAAGTCCATTTTGGTACCATTGGCTTTGCTCAACCGTGGCGTGTTGCCATAGAGTGCCAGGCAGATGGCGTCCAGCAGGGTGGTTTTGCCTGTGCCCATATCCCCTGTGATGAGGAAAATGCCAGCGTTTTTCAACGGGGACTGGGTGAAGTCGATGAAGGCATCTTCAACCGAGGCTACGTTTTTGATATGTATGGATTGGAGTTTCATTCTTCTTGCTGCGGTGGGTTGTTATTGGCGCCTTCCTCGGCTTTCCTTCTTGCTGCGGCCTCGGCTTGTCCGAAAAGAGCGACCAGTTCATCGCTCATCTCGCTGCCGTAACGTTTGCGGTAGTAGGCTTGTGCTAACTGTAGTGGTGTGGGCATCTGTTCCGGAGTGAAGGCCTCTATTTCGGCGACGTCGGAATCTGCATCTTGGACGGTTTTTAGTGCGTTGTGTTTCAGTGTGCAGTATAGCGCCTTTTTCTCTTTGAACAGGTTGTTCAGAATGTATCTATAGTCGGGGGGGAGCGGCTGGTCATCCAACACATTGAGCCGAATGTAAGCCTCTGTCATAGGGTCGAATTCCAGCATTTCGGCCACTACGGCGGCAAATGTCTTGGGATGTTCGGGCAGTGTCAGTAGCGGGCGGAGGTTATGCAGGGGGATCGCCTCTATGACAGGCAGGCCGCCAGCCGCTGGTAGCGACACCAGTGTCACCCCATGTTCGCCTTCCTCGTCAAAGTTGAGTGGGAGCGGCGTGCCGCAGTAGCGGGCCATGGGGTGGCTGTTCGACACATTCTGTGGGCGGTGGATGTGGCCCAGGGCCAGATAGTCATATCCTTGGCCCAGCAGCGACTGGCTGACATTCTCGCAACTGCCCACCACCAGTTTGCCGTCATATTCGCTACCCTCATGCCCTGCAATATCGCTTCCTGTCAGGAGTAAATGCGCACTGAGAACAACTGGAAGTCCATGAATGTTTCGGATACGGACCTGATTCAGCAATGCTTGGAAAAACTGCTGTATGCGATTTCCCTCCTGTGAGTTATCAGACAGCCGTGGGTAACTATTCTCATAGATGTGCGGCACGGCCACGATGTAGCCCGCCTCTTCTCCTTGCTGGTTATGCACGGCTATAATGTGCCGGTCAAAGTCTATGTCTCCATCCTTCTTGCGCCACACTTGGCCAACGATTGTTATGCCTCCCAGTCGAAAGATGCGTCCGTCATTGTCCAGCAGTAGCTTGCCATCATGGTTGCCAGCTGTCACCACGATAGGCATTTTCGGATTGTTTCTCCGCAGTTCGATAAGGGTATTGATAAATATTTCGCGTGCGGTTTGCGAAGGACTGCTGCGGTCAAATATGTCGCCGCTGACGACTACGGCGTCGGGCTTCCGTTTGTCAACGATTTCTACGATTTGCCGCATACAGTCTTGTTGTTCGTCGCTGCGGTCGTGGTCATAGAGTATATGCCCCAGGTGCCAGTCGCTGGTATGTAGTATGGTCATCATGGTTTCTATAAAAAAGTCTGGCGGGCTTATGAGTCTGCCAGACCTTTGTTTAACGGTGATTTTTGGGACATCAGTTGTTGCGCAGCTTTGTCACCATGTCAATGTCGTTTTCTTCTTTTTCGGTTGAGTGGTAGTACACCTTGATGAATGCCGTGTCTTTGAGGAAGTTGATGTGTCCTACCATGACGTGCTCGATGTCCAGCCCGGTGCGCTGTTTGAGGTCGGCAATCAGTTCTTCTCGACGCTCTTCGTGCACCAAGTCTATCTTGTCGTAAATCACCAGTTTGGTGGCGCATTGCTGCACACCGCTAATCATTTCGAACACCCAGGTGAATATCACAATTAGGATATTGGTGACAATCAGTGCTGTATAACTTGATGTCATGCCGAAGGCGTTAATGATAGAGGTGGCTATGATGACAAAGAGGTAGGTCATCTCGCGTATGGGTATCGATGATGTGCGATAGCGCATCAGGCTGAAAACTCCGAAGAGCCCCAATGCCAGCCCCACTTCGAGTTTCAGATTCTGCAACAAGAACAAAAGCAGGAAGATGGCTACGGCAAACATCATGAATGTGAAGTAGTAGTCTTTTCGATGGCTTTTGCGATAGTAGAAGAACTGAATCAGCGTCCAGCAGACAATAAGGTTGAATACGAATCGTATGAGAAGATTGTATAGTCCCGGACCGTCAAAAATGGGTACTCCCAAAAGGTCCATATCGTTGGTCTGACCGGCAAATTCGGCAGCAATAGAGGCGTCAAAATCTTGGAGTAGTTTCATTCTTGTTTTGGTTGTTAATAATTTTTGTGTTGCTACATCGGTTCACTCACCTTTATATAACCTTTTTGATTGTTAGTATTTCTTTTTTGTGTTGCTACATCTGCGACATACGTTCTATATACCTCAGTTTGGTCTTGAACCGGTTTCGTTTTGCCTTTGGATTGGTCAGCACGGTGCCGATACAGTATTTGCTCATCCGCTTGGGGTGTATCCGCATGTTAAGCAGCTGTTTTTTTATGTCTGACGATGGGTTGTTGGCATCACTTTTCACCTCGATGACCGCCACGGGGGATAGGTCTGCATCCAGTCCTGTTTGCCGATTATGGAAATGGATGCCGAGGTCTATGGTCACACGTTCAGTCATTCCGTAGTTTGCCAGTGTGATGCGCTGAAACTCATTCTCCAGTTGGGGCAGTAGTCTCTCAATGGCGTAGGGTGAGTTTTTCGATAGATATGATTGCACCTCCTCATGCTGTAGGCAGGTGTAGAATAGATCGGGCGACACCTTAATGCGGGTCTTGTTGGTACGGCCTTTGTTGTTTTTGTTCTTGATTTCAAAAAAGGTGGCCTGGGTGCTTTGGTAGCATCGGATTCGTAGTTTTTGACGATTCAGTTTGCGGTTGTGGTGCACTGTGTACATGGATAGGTCTGCCGTGTCGAAATAGAGTGTGTGGTAGTTTGCTAAGGCTTCGCCATCAATGGATTGCATATGGTAGCCTCCATATAGTGAATCCAACAATTGTGGCAGCATTGTGCGTGGGATGATGTATTTCTGATCCACACGGCTCATGAGCCTCACTTGCTTGATATCTTCCAGCGTGATAGTATGAAAGTGTGACAATATTCCGTCAAGGTCGGCCCTCACGTCACTTAGTGCTGTATTCATAGGTCTTGGTAGCCTTCAACTGGCCCTTTGGAGAATAGGTGAATACTGCCTTGCGTGTGCCGTTTTCGTTATATTCGATTTTCTTTATTCGTACCACCCTGTTCTTGTCGTCATATTCTATGATGCGTGTGCAGCGGTCGCTATCGCCTTCATATTCATAGACGAGACGTTCCTTTTGACCGTATGAGGCATATTCCGTCTCCTCTATTTTTCTGCCCTTGCTATCGTATGTGGCCACATTGTCGAGAAATGGTGCAGCCGTGCCTTTGGCACTCTGTATCCATTGCTTCACCACGCTGTTTTTGCGAACTTCTGGATTCACGCGCTGGGCCAGTGTCGTTGCCGTTGTCAGAATCAGCGTGATGAGCAGGATAATAATCTTTGTATTCATTGTTGAATCAGTCGACTTGTAAACCATGCTGCAAATATACGTTTTTTTGGAGATGCAGTATGCGGGGCAGTAGGGTAGGGGATGCTCCTTTAAAAGTATAAGTCCCTTTCCCCGTTACCGATATGTTCCAGCTGGTCGGCCACTCGTTTTTGCGTTGCTTCTTTGTCGAACGTTTCTATTAGTTGTCTCAGCAGGACCAGCCCTTTTGCTTTGGTTTCGGGCGAGGCGTAGTCTTCCAGATATTCACGGAAGGTGAACATGGCATTGGGTTTGCAGTATTGCTTGATGAGTCCGGGTTTGGCCAAGTCCATGACATCCGCTCCAACACGACCTTTGCGGTAGCATCCGGTACAGAAGGAGGGGATGTAGCCTTTGTCCACAATCATGCTGATTACTTCGTCCAGCGAGCGGTGGTCGCCAAGCGTGAACTGAGCTCCGGTTGTGCCGTCCTCATAGCCGCCAGGGTTCGTCTCGCTGGCAGCCGATATCTGGCTAACTCCATACTTGATAAGTTGGTCTCGCATGGCGGGTGATTCGCGGGTGGAGATGATGATGCCGGTATAGGGCATGGCGATACGGATGATGGCGATGATTTTCATGAAATCCTTGTCGCTCACGGGATGTGGAATGTTTTCTGGCAGGCTGAACGGAGTGCCTTCGGCAGGTTCGATGCGAGGAAACGACACGGTGTGGGGGCCGCAGCCATAGTCCTCCTCCAGATGGCGTGCGTGTTCCATGATGGCCAGTATCTCAAAACGATAGTCCACCAGCCCGAAGAGCACTCCAAGTCCCACGTCGTTGATGCCGCCTTCCTGGGCACGGTCCATCACGGTGAGTCGGTTCAGGTAGTCTCCTTTCGGGGTATTGGCAGGGTGGAATTCCTTGTAGGCCACGGGGTCGTAAGTCTCCTGAAAACAGACGTATGTGCCGATTTGTTCGGCTTTCAGTCGTGCGAAATCTTCTATTGTCGTGGGAGCCAGTTCTACGTTGATGCGGCGTATGCGGCTGCCTTTCTCGTCTCGGGCGGCATAGGTGCGGCGGATGGCCTCGACCATGTAGTCGGTGTCATTGCGTGGGCTTTCGCCGCAGATGAGCAGGGCACGCTTGTGCCCCATGCGCAGCAGGTGCTGGGTCTCATGCTCTATTTCGTCTATTGTCAGTACCTTGCGTTTCAGTTGCTTGTTGTCGCGGCGAAATCCGCAATAGACGCAGTTGTTTACACAGGCATTCCCGGTGTAGATGGGGGCGAAAAATACAAGTCGACGTCCGTATATCTCGTCTTTGCACCAACTGGCTGCATCCAGAATTTTCTGAATCTGCGATTCCGACTCCACTCGCAATAGTGCTGCTACGTCGTGAAGATTCAGACCTTTGAGTTTGCAGGCTTTGTTGAGTATTTCGTTCAGTTCGTTGTCTGTGGGTTCTCCGCCTTCGAGAAGCGCATAGAGCTTCTCCCGGTCTATGAAGTTTTGGTGTCTCATGTTTTTATATGGTGATTAATGGTTATACGCAATGTCGCATGGCTATGCCGAACGCGTCAGCACGGCTTTGCTCTCTACTCCTGCCAGTCGTCCCAGTCGTCCAGTCAGTGCATTGATTCTGTCGGAGGTTCCCTCCACGATAAGCACGATGACGGCCACCGGACGGTCTCTGAATGGCAATCCTTGGCGGCAAAGTATGATGTCGCCACACGCTGATAAAATCTGATTGATTTCCGCTGCCTGCGAGCGGTCGCTCACCAGCAGGGTGATAGTTCCTATTCTCTTTTCCATCAGGGTAAAAACAACGCTTTTGGATTAGATTTGATGGTCTCTCTGTCGTATCTGTACGACTTTGCAAAGATACTCAAAATATCGTGTCTCTGCCAATGAAAAGTTACTGTGTGGGGGCTTCGCCTCAATCCTTGTCGGGTATATTCATTGGCGAAAACAATAGGCGTTTGTTCTCAACGGGTATTATTTGTGTTCGCACGTGTTGTGGCAACTTCGACCAAACGACCTTGTTAGAATGCATATTCATAGCCGGCACGCATCCAGCCTTTGAATCCTGTTTGGTGGGTATAGGCTTTCAGTTTGGTTCCTGAACCATTCGCATCCACAACTTTGTCAGAGACAAAGTCGGCAAGGATAGCGAGGTTTATGCTGTGGCATTTTGTCAGGCTGTATTCTATTCCTACGGAGCCTCTCATACGGTTGAGGTAGGCAGAGTCAAATCCCGACAGAAACCATCCGGGGGTGCCGTTGCTATCGCCATCGGGCGTTAGGTATTTGTCTCCGTCATAAGCGGCGGTGATGGCGGGTGCGTTGAGGTAGTGGCGCAGTTCCACATATCCGTAAGGTGTCAGCTGACGAGTCGCCTTGTATTTCAGCATAAGTCGGCTCTTTAGCGTCAAGGCGTTGCGTGGGTTTTGGTATTGGTTGAAATCGCCAGTGCGGTGCGTCAGCTGAATGCGTTCTTTGAGAGACAGCGTGCAATTCCCGATACGGTACGTCCCAGTGGCATCAGCCATCAGCCTGTGTCGTGCGTCTTTGAAGTGTGAAGTCTTGTCCTCGTATGGATTTATGAGTGCGTACCCTATGCCGATTTTTAGGAATGAAGCTGCTTTGTATGCGATGGTCGCTGTGGTTTGGAGTCGGTTGAATCCCGAGAAATTGTCATCTAAGCGGAGCTCTTCCTTTAGAGAGGCGTGGACCCCTTTTGCGATTTTTTTATCAATGCCAATGGATATGCGTCCGGCCAGTTCTGCATCAAGTGTTTCGTCGGTCTGTGCCGACAGTGTAGGGCAGGACAATGGAAGCGTCAGTAGCAGCAGTCCCCATGTGGTTTTATGGTTGAGAATGGATTTCATCATTATTCGGGTGGGTCAGAGAAAGTCTCGCTTAGGAATAGAGGGTTGGAATGCTATCTTCCTCTGGGACCGCCGCCGTTGCCACCAGGACCACCACCATTGTTCCCGCCACCGCTGTAGGTATTTAGCGATACGCTGCTTCCTCCACTAAGAGAAGGGTTGAGGGTCAGCATCCCCTCGCAGTATGAGGTTCCTCCAGTAACGGAGACACCTGCGGAAAGTGTCGGGGTAGATTCTCCCGATACTACCAGCCCTGAGCCGCCGGAAGCAGGGGTCTTGAAAGCATAGATGTTGTCTCCAATGGTGAGACCATAGCTGGTGTTGGATGACCAGGATGTTGCCGAGTAGCAGTTTTGCGCCAGCGAGGCACCGTTTTCTAAGCCTCCTATGGCAATGATAGTGCCACCTGTGACATATAGCCTGTAGCCTCCTTCGGTGTTGGCATCAACGGCCACTTCGGGCGCACGCGCCCCGATGGCATAAACCACGCCGCCTTTGATGTAGAAATTACCATTGGCATCCAGTCCGTCGTTGCCGGTGCTGTATCCACAGACATGGCCTCCACTGATAGTGAAATCTTTGGCGGAGTTCATGGCATCATCGGAGGAATAAGCATATACCTCGCCGGCAGTAATTTCTATGGCACCTTTTGATTCAATAGCCTCATGTGCCGAGGCTTTGGCTGTCACTGTGGCACCGGCAAAATAGAGGTTGCCGTCGAATTTGATTGCTTTGGAGGACAAGGTGTTGTCAGACTTTCTGCCTCCTGGGCCGAAGCCTCCGCCGTTGTTTGAACTTCCATAGTTGGAGCCCGTCGCTGTTACGCTTATGGTGCCACCATTGAAATATCCCCTGCCGTCGCTGCTGATTCCTTTGCCGCCTGTGCCACTATTGGTCACGGTCAGTGTTCCTGCCGTGATAGTGAAGGTGCTATCGGCCTTGATGCCGGCTGTACCAATATATTCTTGCTCGTCGTTGTCGTAGGCCGCGCTACCTGTCACATTGATGGTTGTTGTTCCTCCATTGATTGTTACATAATCGTTGGAGGTAAATCCTTTCTTCATATTTGAAGAAACGGATACGCTAATGATGCCATTGTCCACAATGATGCCGTCATTTGCCTTTACTCCATGACCAGCGGTGGAGTATATGTTGATTGTGGGGGCGGCAAGGAATCGGACATAGTCGTCTGAGGCGATTGCTGATTTGCCTTGTGCCGTTATCGTTAGTGCCCCTGTCCCGCTGACCGCCAGTTTTCCCTCGCTGAAAATCACCCCTTTCTCATCTTCTGCGGAGGGCGTGTTGTATGTCTTTCCGTCGGTCAGTTTGTTGTTGCCATTGACCACGATAAAGGTACGTTTCCCTTTGGCTGGGGTGTTGGCAGGACCTTGAATGTTGATGGCCGCCCCTGCGCTGTTGGCAATATCCACGCTGTTTAGGATGATGGCCTGTTTTTTGCCGCTGTATATTTTCAGAAAACCGTCGGTGGTATTGCCCGAGACCTCGTAGCGTACCACGTCGTCACCAGTGTTGTTGATTGTGATTCCGTTGCCTCTGACAGAAACCGATATATTGTCGCTTGCGCCGGTTACTGTGGCATCGCCAGAAGTGGAGAAGGTGATGCTGACGGTATGGTCGAAACTGCTATTGGCGATATAGTCGTCATCGCTGCCGTCAATCTCGGTACTTCCACCGCTGCCGCTATTTTCGGTATTCGTCTTGTTTTTATCTCTTGTGTCGGTGATTTCGTCTTTTGAGCAGCCGGAGAGGACCCCAAGTGCTAAGAAGAAACAGGTCATTATGAGTTGCTTATGCTTCATGGTGGGATTCAGTTTTTTGTGTGAAAGAATGCTTTGCAAAGGTATCAAAAATACTCATCACGCGCGGATTCCTTAAATGAATTTAAGATGCGGCAGCCCTCCTGTTGACCCGATTGACGTTGCTCTATCTGCTCAATTGTTCTTGTGTGTAAAGTTAAAATTATCAAAAAGCATATTTCTTATCATTAAAAAGTATACCTTTGTCATCAAAAACATGGGTGTGCCGAAAACCATTAAATAGAGTAGGCATGAGTAAACACACATTATCAATTAAAAAACATTTAATTATGAAGAAAGTACTTCTAACTATTGCAGCAGTTGCTTTCGCTTTCGCAGCCAATGCTCAGTTTATTCTTGGTGGAGACCTCGGGTTCAACCGCAGTTCCTCTTATTTGGTTGACGATGGTGATAAGTATGCCAGCACTTTCACCCCTACCGATTTCGGTTTTTCAATTTCTCCCCGTCTGGGATACCAGTTTACCGAAAAAATACAGGCAGGGTTAATGCTGGGTTATGATTATACCCTGAGTGTGACAAAAACCTCTACGACAGATCCTACTGAACTGAGAAGCACCGATAGAGATTGGACCAATATGTTTGGCGTAGGTGTCTATGGTCGTTACAACTGCTTTGCAATGGGTAAATTTACCGTATTCGGTCAGTTGAATCTTGGCATTGGCTTTGGCAACAACAAGACCAAAACCACCTTTGAAAATGGTGCTCCCGATGTGAAAAACGACGTGTCAAAAACGTTCGCATTCTATGGCGAAATCGTTCCTGGCATCAATTATGCCCTCAATGAGAATATCTCCTTTGACATCTATTTGAACTTCATTGCTTTGAATTATAGCATGATAAAGGTGTCCGATCCCAATATCGACATGGCTTTAGTGAATCATGACTGGAATCTTGGCGCCAACATTGATGGCATCAGTATCGACGGTCTGACCAATGCTATCACCATCGGTTTCAACTGGCACTTTGCTTGCCACAAGGCTGAATAGTGGATGGCTAATTGTAATTAGCCGTTTGGACGCCTTGGTATAGGTATGAGCATATCTGTACTTGGCTTATCAAAAAGGCAAAAAAAAGCATTCGGGACTGGCATTAGTCAGTCCCGAATGCTTTTTACATAGATGGTTTTATTCGAAGGATGCGTGTTACTCGTTGATCACCTCAACGGCGCCGTGGCGTTCGGTGGAGCCGAGTGGAGAGGAGGCCCTGAAGAAGTAGAAGTAGGTTCCGGAGGGCAATCCTTGCGGGTCCCAGGCGCCGCGGTAGGAGTCGATGTTGTCGGCGCTGAAAACGAG
>JAFVBF010000046.1 GCA_017480145.1 Bacteroidales bacterium | reverse complement strand
GCTATGATAACGACAATAAGACCTCTCACCTCATCGGCTTAGATGCTATCGAAGCCCACGAGCGCGACCTCACCGCCTATGCCATGCAACGCATGATGGAGATTCCTGGCATGAAGATATATGGCCCGCAAAGCATAGAGAATCACGATGCCGTCATTAGTTTTCAGGTGGGGGCCATCCACCATCTCGACATGGGGACCCTGCTCGACCGCCTCGGCATAGCTGTCCGTACGGGTCACCATTGTGCCGAACCCCTTATGCGACGCCTTGGCATCGAGGGCACTTGCCGTGCCTCCTTTGCCCTCTACAACACTCATGAGGAGGTCGATGCCCTTGTGGCAGCTATCCAACGTATTCAACAGATGTTCTAAGCCCCATCACCCTTAACCGTTAACCCCTTATCGTGCTCAAGCCATACTTACATGAAGATCTGATAGAAGCCGGTTGCGATGAAGCTGGTCGCGGCTGCCTTGCAGGTCCTGTATATGCCGCTGCTGTCATCCTTCCTTTTGGTGGTGGCTCCCTCCCCATTATGGGGGAGGGCAGGGGAGAGGGTCTTTCTGCCCTTAACGATTCTAAACAACTTACCGAGCGTCAACGCTACACCCTCCGAGAGGTCATTCAGCGCGAAGCCTTGGCGTGGGCTGTAGGTGTCGTTTCTGCCGATGAAATCGACAAAATTAACATTCTCCGTGCCTCCATTCTTGCCATGCATCGTGCCGTGGCTCAATTGAAAATCCGTCCCCAGCACCTCCTCATCGACGGCAATCGGTTCATGCCCTATGAGGACATTCCCCACACCACCGTTGTCAAGGGCGATGCCACCTATATGAGCATTGCCGCTGCCAGCATTCTTGCCAAAACCTATCGCGACGACTATATGCTCAAGATTCATCAGGAATATCCCCAATACCATTGGGACAAGAACAAGGGTTATCCCGCCCCCGTCCATCGCGAAGCCATTCGTAAGTACGGCACCACACCCTATCATCGCATGACCTTCCAACTCCTCCCTCCTACGCAGTTGGAATTGGAATTTTAGCCCTTGACATATAACTTTTTAACCCATTAAACTTTTAACCTGTTAAACTTTTATTTGTACCTTTGCCTCCAAAGTGATACACAAATTGTACTTATTGTGAAATAGTTCTAAAAATTGGAAAATGGCAAGGGCATATAAGAAAACTTATCTAAACGGTGCCATGCGCAATCTTGGTGTGATGCTTGATTGTGGTGTGAGAAAATATGGCTACCCGATATCTGACTTTTACGATAAATTCTTGTCGTGCGATGTGTCACGCCAGTTTGCTAATGGTAATCCCCGCTATTTGGTGGGCTTCTCTGGTGCAGAGTTGGCCGATATGGTGGTACAGGAATCAGGAAGTCCCATTTCGGAGAAAAACGATGGTACATACATTGTTGGTCCTGAGTATTGGGCTGGTTGGGTTTTGGCCTACTATCAATGGCGTTCACGCCGTAGCTTTGCGTACATGCAGCGGAAAGGCCTCGGAATTAATAAGGTCATGAGCATGTATAATCCCTTGCATGAGGCAGATTTGGCAAAGTTTGCCAATGTGGCAGATGGTATTATCGAAAGTAAATGAAGCAGAATCACTATAAAAATAAAACGATTCACAACGACTGCCCCAATACCATTGGGATAAGACAAGGGTTATCCCACCCCCATCCATCGCGATGCCATCCGTCAGTATGGTCCCACTCCCCACCATCGTATGACCTTCCAACTCCTCCCTCCTACGCAGTTGGAATTGGAATTTTAGCCCTTGATATATAACTTTTTAACCCATAAAACTTTTAATCCATTAAACTTTTAACCTGTTAAACTTTTACCATTAAACTTTTATTTGTACCTTTGTCACATGTGTTTTGACTATTAGAAGAAAAAATGGAATAAATGTAAAATCGAATAAACTAATATAAGGTTATGCTTAATTTTACAGTGGGGCCAGTCCAGTCCTGTGAGGCTGTGCTGGCAATAGGTGCAGAACAGGTACCGTATTTCAGGACATCTGAATTCTCCGAGTTGATGCTTGAGAACGAGCGTCTGATTAAGAAATTTGCACACACGACAGAAGATAGCCGTGTAGTATTTATGACGTGTTCAGGTTCTGGTGGAATGGAGACAGCTATCATGAACTGCCTGACAATGGAAGACAAGGCTCTTGTCATCAATGGTGGTAGCTTTGGTGAGCGTTTCGTGGAATTACTTGGGCTTCACGAGATTCCTTTCACGGAGATTAAGTTGGAACATGGTAAGGCATTGAAGCCTGAACACCTTGCTCCCTATGAGGGAAAAGGCTATACTGCATTTCTCCTTCAGAAGCATGAGACCTCAACCGGTGTTCATTTCGACATGAATCTGGTTAGTGATTTCTGCAAGCGTAATGGTTGCTTTTTGATTGTGGACACAATCAGTACCTTTTTGGCAGATTCATTCGATATGGCAACATTGGGTGCGGGTGTTATGATAACTGGTAGTCAGAAAGCATTGGCTTGTCCTCCAGGTATTGCCATTATGGCTCTTGCTCCTTCAGCATTACAGCGTATAGAAAGGACCAGGTGCTGTTGCCAATATCTTGACCTGAAGCTGGCGTTAAAGAATCAGGAACGAGGTCAAACCCCTTGGACGCCTGCTGTTGGTGTTCTGCGTCAGATTAATGCTCGTCTGAAGGAGATTGATGCCGATGGCGGCGATGCGGCTGAGATAGCACGGACTGCACACTTGGCTGAATATTTCCGCAGAAAGTTGAAAGAGTACGGTCTTCCTTTCGAGATTATCAGCGAAAGCCTGAGTAATGCCGTGACCCCTTTGCACCCGACGACACAGTCAGCCCATCAGATATTCTTGAAAATAAAGGACGAGTATGGCATGTGGATTTGCCCGAACGGAGGTGACATGAAGGACTCTGTATTCCGCGTAGGACATATCGGTTATCTGCAAGAGAAGGACTATGACCGATTGATTGACGCATTTGTTGACCTGAGAAACAAAAAGTTCATATAATGAGCATCGTAATTCGGCGACTCCAAGATTCCAACTACAGCTATAGAGATGTGGTTGAGTTGCTGCATGAGGCCTTTCAGGAGAGACTGGAACAAGGATTGAGATATACCTGCTCCACGATGACAGAAGAACAGTTTCGAAAAAAGACAGCCGGCGGGATCGTGTATGTAGCTGTTGATGACGAAACAGGCCTATGTGGAACGGCAACGTTAACTATTAGAACCGATAAGCATGGGGTTAAATATGGTTATAATGAGTATAATGGAATCCGAAGTGACATGAAAGGGAAAGGCATCGGAACGATGCTATATATATATAGAGAGAGAGAGGGGCGTAAAAATGGATGTGAATATCTCTTAAGCGACACATCAACCCAGGCAACAAGTGCAGTCAAATACCACCTTAAAAACGGCTTCAAAATAATCGGGCTTGAATCCTACCGTTCTACAAATTATTGGTCATATGTCTTCAGAAGACAGTTAGTGCCGTCAAAAAAATGGGATAGTACTATCTATTGCAGATGGCGGTATGTCAAGTCTTGGATATTCATTAGGCTTACCCGCGACATTAATGGAAATGACACTCTTGTTGGACGGTCCTATAAAAGAATTGTAGGAAAAGAAATTGTATAGATGGAAGAATTAACACTACAAGAATTACAGCAGGCCAGTTTGGGAATACTTGCTGATGTTCATGACTTCTGCGAAAAGAACGGGATACACTATTCTATTGACTATGGCACATTGATCGGTGCACTTAGGCACAAAGGTTTCATTCCGTGGGATGACGATGTGGATATTGTAATGCCAAGACCTGATTTTGAGAAATTCTGCCAAACCTATCACTCCGATAATTATCAGATAATATATTACGGCAACGATTCGTCCGCCCTTGCAGCATTTTCCCGGGTTGTGGATTGCAAGAATACACATTACGAAACTGTACGTCCTTGGACTAAACAGGAATCTGGCGTTTGGATTGATATCTTTCCAATTGATGGGGTTGAAGAAAATGCCAAACAATATGAAAAACGGTACAATAGATTGAAGAAAATGGGCAAGGTGGCGTATAAGTTTCGCCGCCAAAATCATCATAAAGAGAATAGTGATTCTACGTGGTCTAAGTTAATGACAGCAATCGCTCCAATACTTGGCTTGAGGGGGAAACTACCTGCTTGGATTATTAACAAGATGGTAAATATAATGAGCAGGATTCCCTATGGGAGCACTCCTTATGTAGGGCAATGTTCCTGTCTTGATGATGGCCCAATCCAGTTCCCCATAGAAGACTTCAAGGAATATGTATTATTGCCATTTGAGCAATATGAGTTTTATGCGATATCAGGGTATGACCACCATTTGAGGCAGTTGTATGGCGACTATATGCAGTTGCCACCCGAGAATCAGAGAAAGCCTAAGCAATCTTGGATTCATTTTTATAAGAAAAATTAGTTCTCATAATAATATGAAGATACTGACTAAAGAGAATTCCCTTATACTTAGAGGGTTGGCCATCATTTCTATCATGATGCATAACTTTCTTCACATATGGCGCTGGGGGTTTTCAAAAGAAAATGAGATGTCGTTTATACAAGCAAACGTAGATGCTTTTTGGAATGCAAAAAAATCGGGTCAAACGAATTTTCTTGGAGAGTCATTTTCTTTCCTTGGATGGGTTGGAGTCCCCTTATTTG
>JAFVBF010000045.1 GCA_017480145.1 Bacteroidales bacterium | reverse complement strand
TCTGATAACCATGATGGTTATATCGTCGTTGGCCTCGTGGCCTTCGGTAAAGGCCTTAACCGTGGCATAGAGGTCCTCCACGGCTTCCTGCGACGTGCCGCTGGCAAAGGCCTGCGACGTGTTGGCCCAAGCCAGCAGGCGGTCATCTCCAAAAAGCGATTTGTCGGCCCGCTCGGCCTCGGAGACGCCGTCCGTATAGAACAGCAGCGTGTCGCCAGGACTGAGCTGCATTTCTTCGCCCACGTACGGGAAGTCGGGGAAAAGACCCACTGCAATGTTGGACTTGGCACGCAGAAAGCGGGCCTCGCCACCGGCAGGTTTCACCACAATGGGATTGTGGCCGGCATTGCAGTAGCTACACTCGCCCGTGGTAAGGTCTATGCGCCCGCAAAACAGCGTTACAAACATGCCCGTCTCGTTGCCCTCGGCCACAATGTTGTTCACTCGTCCTGCCACATCGGACATGGTTATGCCCAGCCCATTGATGAAGCGCAGTGATGCGCGCGTGATGCCCATCACCAAGGCCGCCGGAACGCCCTTGCCCGACACGTCGCCCACGGCAAAATAAAGTATATTATCCTTCAGACGACAATCGTAGAGGTCGCCGCCCACCGCCTTGGCGGGTTCCAAAAAGGCGTGTACATCGTAATGGAACAATTCGCGGCCATCAGCGGCAGTCGATACACCCTGCGGGAACTCCCGTACCAGCAGGGCCGACTGTATGCCGCGGGCTATGTTCAACTCGCTCTCCATGCGCTCGTTGCTGGCCGTAGTGGTCTTAAGTTCGGCAATGTAGTTCTTGAGCGACTTCTGCATGAAGTCGAACGAGTTGCGCAGCTGCATAATCTCGTCATCGGTCTTGATGGCGGGCAGAGCCACGTCGAAGTTGCCAGCAGACATGGTGATAGCGGCATCACTCAGTTTGGTGATAGGCTGCGTAAGCCGGCGAACCGAAACGTAGCACAGCACAAACATCACCAGCAGGCCAAAAAGACCCACAAGGGCGATGATAAGGTAGAGGCGCGAAGCCTCGCTCAGAATGTCTTCGTACTGGAACGAGATAGAGGCTGCCCAGCGATTCTCCAGCGAGCCGAACACCACAAAGGCCTTGCCATTGCTCAGTTCGAGGTCCATCATCGAGTCCTTGCCCTCGCGAATGGCCTGCCCCAGTTTCTGTATCCTTTCGTTTTCGGAGGCCGCCGCCGACAACTGGCTATCCGCCGAGGCCAGCGACGCTGCCGCAATGGTGGTGGCCAGCAGGTGCTGGTTGTCGTTCAGCAACGAAGCCGTACAATTGGGATAGGGCTTTATGGCCTCCATTTTTTGCTGTAGCCACTCAAGGGTAATATCGGCGGTGACGACACCTACCAACCGTCCTTCGAGATCCATCACTGGCACGCTATAGGTCACCAACATCCGCTCGCTGCCGCCACGGTCATAGTAGGGGTCGCTCCAGCGGGGCCTTAGGCCGCCTGTCGCCTCGCCAAACCATTGGCTTTGCAGATATTCGCACTTATCTTTCGAAAGTGGCAAGGACTTGATTTCGCCCGTGGCGGGATCGGTATAGACGTAGGCGGACTTTGAGACGTCGTAGCTCGTCATGGCCACCACACTGCTGGTAATGTACGGATTATGCCCCACCAGCGAGGCACACAGATGCCCCAGCATACGGGCATCGTTCCGATTGGCGTAGGCCCACCAGCCTGCATTCTCGGTGGCCACCTCTATTTCGCGCAGATCCTTCTCTATGTCCTTGATGGTAGCCTTCAGCATATTTTCTGCTGCCAGCTTCGACTCGCGTACCACTATGTTGTGTGACGATATGGATACCACGGTCAGCGTTGCCAGCGACAGCAGTGCCACAATAAAGATAATATTCAGGCTAAGCCTGAGTGAAAACGATTTGGAAGCCATTGTGAGGTGTCGGCTTGGCGTGGAGATTGACATCCCTATAATTGTTTGACCGTATTTGTTATTTACTCCCACACTCTTTCTTGGAGGGTACTTTTACTTTGCAAAGGCATGATTTTTTTAGATTGAGTTGCAGCAGTTTTCGTCGGCGCATCGGGAGAGGGAAAGGTCAGGGGAACCGCACGGAATAGTGCGCCCCCCCCAGACCGAATGCTTAGCCTGCAAGGCTTATTCGCCGTAAACGCGGGTGGTGTGCTCAATGTAGATACCGCCGAGGATGTAGTTGTCGATATACTCCACGTGCGAAATCTTGGTGATGCCACCGTTAGCAGCAGCTTTCTGAATGTTGTTCTCCTTGCCATTCAGGCTGAAGAGAGCGAAAACAATGCCCGACTTGGCTTCACCCACCTTGGTTCCCACGGGTGAGTTGGAGGAGATGGCGGCACCGCTGTTCATCACGGCGCAACTGGTCAGGGTCATGGCGGCCATCACGGCGACAGCAGCGACTTTAAGAAACGTTTTTTTCATTGTTTTTTATGTTTTGGTTGGTTAGTAAATATGGCAATACTGCCTGTTGTTTTCATTTGCACTTGCGAGAGAAGGCCTCTGCCCTGCGAAAAAGCCCCATCAAAAATCGATGCGGCAGTAGAGGTTGGGATAGGCGGCCGTACTCTGCCATGTCCTCACCTTGAGGGTAACGAAGTTGCAGCTGTTTTGAAAAAGCGATTTTTCATGCCGTTGTATTAGTGGTGTCTGAGTTGGATTATGCAGGGGTTGGGCTTGGTGTTTGCAGTGTTTACAATTGCTTTACATCGAAAGTGAAATAGGTGTCAGGGTAAGGCTCGTCCTTTAAAGTAAAATGCCACCACTCGCTGGCGAGAGGCTTGAATCCGTGGCGCAGCATGGCCTGGCGCAACACCATGCGGTGGGCAAACTGCTCGGCAGTGATGCTGCGTGCTGCAGGACTCTGGCCGTTGTTGCCAATATATTCGTCCGTCTCGGGATTGCCGCAAAAATCGGGGTGGCTCTCCGGGCCAAACCAGTCGAAGGTGCCACCCATGTCGAGTTCTTTCTCTGTGGACATATCGAAGAGGGTTAAATCAACAGTGCTGCCACGCGTGTGGCCGCTCTTTTCCATAATGTACTCCTGCTCGAAAAGCACGCTCTTGTCCAGATCAGGATAGAAGTAGGCCTTCATCAGCGTGTCAGACTGGTTGGCGGCCCAGCGCACAAAGTGATCCACGGCGCGCTGGGGGCGGTAGGCATCGTAGATTTTGAGACGATAGCCCTGAGCCATCACATCGCTGCTGACGGCACGAAGGCTGTCGGCAGCACGACGGGTAAGCAGTGCGGTGGGCTGTAGGTAGCCATCAATACGGGTACCCACGAAGTTGTAGGTGCCATAGTAGCGTATTTCCAAGATGGCATCGGGAACGGCATCGGCAAGGGTGACAAACTGGCTGCTGTCCTGCAAGGGGTCGGCAACATCTTTGTCGTCGTTTTTGCTGCAAGCCGCAGACAGCAATGCCACAGCAAGGAGAGTAAAATAGGTCAATTGCTTCATAGTAGTGTGTTGATTTAATTACACGACAGCAGCACTTGTTTTGCCACAAAACAAGTGCGATAGGCACATCATACTACGACTGCCCATCATGAAATAACAGTATAATTTATTGATTTTAAGCGAGTTTACCCCCCCCACTGCCTGCACATATGCTTTTTGTATGCAAGCAGACAACCTTTCACTCAGATATTGACGGTAAACACTCATTACTTTCTTTTTGAGCCAGCAAAATTACAAATTACATTCGACATAGTGAACCTTTTTTCGGTCTATTGCCGCCGATTTTAACCGAATGGTAGAACAGACTTGATGTGCGAAAGGAGAAGGCAACTAACAAAGAAAAGCATCCAACTTTTCTGCCGATGCATCCTCAACAACCTCAAAACAAAACCTATTCCCCTGCTGCCACCTGTTGCATTTCCACCAATTGGGCGTAACGACCCTGCAAAGCCTTCAGAGAGGCATGGCTACCCCGCTCCACGATGCGGCCACCTTCCAGCACAATGATTTCATCGGCACGGGCGATGGTCGAAAGACGATGGGCTATGATGAGAGCCGTGCGATCCTGCAACACATTGTCCAATGCCTGCTGCACCTGATGCTCCGTCTCGGTGTCAAGAGCACTGGTAGCCTCGTCCATAATGAGAATATCGGGATTGCGTAGCACGGCACGCGCTATGCTGAGCCGCTGTCGCTGTCCTCCCGAAAGACTCTCGCCGCCATCGCCTATATTAGTGTCATAGCCCTGCGGCAACTCCATGATAAAGTCGTGTGCATTGGCAATCCGAGCCGCCTGCTGCACCTGCTCCAGCGTCGCCTCGGGCATACCAAAAGCAATATTGGCCCGTACAGTATCGTTGAACAAAATCGTTTCCTGTGAAACAATGCCAATATGCTGTCGCAATCGTGCAATGTCATACTCCCTGATGTCACGACCATCTATCAGCACCGCCCCCTCCGTGACATCATAAAACCGTGCCAGCAAGTCGGCCAACGTGGATTTGCCACTGCCTGAACTACCCACCAAGGCCACACTGCGACCCTTGGGAATCGTGAGGCAGATATCATGAAGAACCTCGATGCCCTGTTGATAGGCAAATGACACATCATGAAACTCCACCTGCTTGCGCAAACCATCAAACTCAACACCTCCTGCAACACGAGCCACAGAACCTTCATCCTCGTCGAATATCTCCTGCAAACGGCCAGCACAGGGGCGCCCTTTTTTGATTTGTGACATAGCCGTTGAGATATTCTTTATAGGTTCAATCATCAGGACAAATATCATGATGTAGCTAATGAAAAGCTCGGGTGTAAGACCATTGCCACCACTAAAAATCAAAAACGAACCGAACAAGAGTATGCCGATGACCACCACACTGCTCAAAAACTCGCTTAACGGAGAGGCCAAGGAAATGCGGCGATAGACGCGGTTGCGCAGACGCGTGCAGTCATCACTGCTCTGACGGAAACGACGATTGGAGAAATCTATGGCCGTATAAGCCTTAATGACTTTCAGTCCCATTATTGTCTCCTCCATCAACGAGACCAGATAAGCGTTCTTTTGCTGTAGCTCTTTCGACTGGCGTTTCAGCCTATGACTGATACCCGAAATAACAAAAGCCACAATAGGCAGCATACAGAGAACGAACAACGTGAGTTTAGCACTGATATAAAGCAGCATGGCAAGATAAATGACCGAACTGATAACCGCCGTGACGAAAAGCTGCAAAGAGCCTATAATATTCTCTTCGTACTCCGAAATATCGCTGCTGAATCGTGCCAGCATATCCCCTTTCCGATGGGTACCGAAATAGGAAAGCGGCAACCGCATCACCTTGGAAAATAAATCGTTTCGTATATCCTGCACCATCTTGGCCCGCACAACGGAAATTTCCACCGCAGCCAAATAGCCAAACACATTTTTCAACACATAGACTACCAACATGAACAACGAAAAGAGCAAGATGGCCTTCATCTGGCCAAAACCGATAAGCCAAACATACAATTCGTTGAGTCCCTGTGCCAGCAAATTGCCCTGAATAGGCGATGAGGGCAGCACTCCCCCACCCTGATCAGATGCGAAAAGCAACCGTAAAAAATCAGAAACGGACAGTGCCGTAGCCATGACAAAAGTAACAGACAACACAGACATGACGAAAAACAACAACATTCGCCAGCCATGACGTCTAATATAGCGGGGGGTAAGCAAGATAAAGCAAAATTAAAACAGGGACCTGGCATATCCAGCATACCCCGGTCCCTGTTCATGTTTATTTCTTGTATCCAACGTAATTATGTGGTGTGATAGATTTCATACGCTCCTTGATTTCGTCAGACACCTCCAGCCCCTCTACAAAAGTAGCAATAGTCTCTGCCGTCACTTTGCTATTCGTACGGGTCAAGGCTTTCAAGGCCTCATAGGGATTCGGATAGCCCACGCTACGCAAGATAGTCTGAATAGCTTCGGCCACCACGGCCCAGTTGTTCTCAAGGTCATCATACAGTGCCTGCTCATTGAGCAGCAATTTACCCATACCTTTTTCCAATGAAGCCAGTGAGATAATAGTATGAGCGATGGGTACACCTATATTGCGACTTACCGTAGAGTCGGTCAGGTCGCGCTGCAAACGCGACACCGGCAGTTTATGGCTCAGATGTTCAAAAATGGCATTGGCTAAGCCAAGATTCCCCTCCGCATTCTCAAAATCAATAGGATTAACCTTATGCGGCATTGCCGAACTACCAACCTCGCCTGCCTTGATGCGCTGCTTGAAATAGTTCATCGAAATATACGTCCATATATCGCGACACAAATCTATCAGTATGACATTGATGCGTTTGCAAGCATCAAAATAAGCAGCCATGCAATCATAGTTTTCAATCTGCGTAGTGTATTGCAGACGTTCCAATCCAAGGTGCCGATTGACAAAATTGTTTGCAAACTGACGCCAATCGTACTGCGGATAGGCCACCATGTGGGCATTCATATTGCCTGTGGCTCCGCCAAACTTAGCACAGAAAGGAATCTGCCGCAACATCTCTATCTGCCGACGCAAACGATAGGCAAACACCTCGAATTCCTTGCCCAGCGTGGTGGGTGAGGCTGGCTGTCCATGAGTATGTGCCAGCATGGGAATGTCTTTCCACTCCTCCGAACGCTCTTCAAGTATTTTCACCACCTGCTCATAGTATGGCATTAGCACCTGTTCATGGCACTCCTTGATAGAAAGCGGAACCGAAGTGTTATTGATGTCCTGCGATGTCAGTCCGAAGTGAATGAACTCTTTATAATCCGAAAGGCCCATCGCATCAAAATGCCGTTTCAGAAAATATTCCACAGCTTTGACATCGTGGTTAGTCGTCTTTTCTATCTCTTTGATTTCCTCCGCATCAGTATCTGTAAAATTACGATAAATATCTCTCAAACGCTCCTGAAGAGACTCATCCCTCATTTCGACGCAAAAACCAAGCTGAGCCGAAAGAGCTATGAAATACTCTATTTCAACACGCACACGGTAGCGAATCAATGCTCCCTCCGAAAAATAAGCAGCCAAGGAATCTACCTTGCTACGGTAGCGCCCATCTATAGGCGAAATAGCATTTAATGTATTCATAATTTTCTATGTATTTTTTTATCAACCAATTCTTTATTCATAAATTCATGATGCTCCAGCACCTTGCGAACGGTCCTGTTTTGCGTGGCATCTCGTAGTGCCTTGGCATAAACAAGATTATGCGTATCTGTACCCAGTAATTCAACCCAGCCACGTTCTATGAACTTCATAGCCCGACTCTGTGCCTCTTTCCCATAAAATCCACTCAACGAAAGCACATTACATTGAAACAAAACTCCCTGGTCTTTCAGCTTCTCAAACTTAGAGGAATTGACATCAATATATAGATAACGCTCCGGATGTGCTAATATAACCTGTTGGTCTTGCATCTGAACCTCATATATTGTGTTTTCAAAGCCCATTCGCTGACTATGTAAAGAAAGCTCGACAAGCAAATACTTATCACTACCAACTGTAAGAAAATGAGGTTCCTTTACGCGTTTTGCAAAACTATCATCAATACGGTATTCGCCGCCAATACCCACCAAATCCATCTCCACACCCTGCGACTTCAGATAAGACTTGAGTTCCTCGTAGCGGCGTTTGATATCCTCCTCGTCATTAGCATATTTTGGAAAACAAAAATGAGGCGTAATATACATTTTGCGATAGCCCACTTCCCACATAGTTCGAATACATTCGGCACTCATTTCCATACTTTCCGACCCATCGTCCACACCTGGAATCATGTGGTTGTGCATATCCACTTCCAGTGCCTCGAATATTGGCTCAACTTTTGTATTCCTTTTCAAAAAATCAAACATATGGCTCTTTTTTTTCAATTCTAACAATGTTAGCCCCCAGCTGACGAAGACGTTCGTCTATGTGCTGGTATCCACGATCTATCTGTTCTATGTTGTCTATACGACTACGACCATCAGCACCTAATGCGGCTATCAGCAATGCGACACCAGCACGAATATCAGGCGAAATCATATTCAGCCCTTTCAATTTATGTTTCCAGTCAAGGCCGATAACCGTAGCGCGATGAGGATCACACAGGATAATTTGCGCTCCCATGTCTATCAATTTGTCCACAAAGAAAAGGCGGCTCTCAAACATCTTTTGATGTATCAACACACTGCCTTTGGCCTGCGTAGCAGTAACAAGAGCTATACTTATCAAGTCGGGAGTGAAACCTGGCCACGGGGCATCAGACACCGTCATGATAGAACCATCCATGAAACGCTCTATCTCATAATGTTCCTGGGCAGGGACATACAAATCATCGCCCTTCTGCCATACTTCTACCCCCAAGCGACGAAAAACCTGAGGTATGAGTCCAAGGTGTTCTATCTGTGCGTCCTTGATAATAATGTCGCCACGCGTCATGGCGGCCATGCCTATAAAGCTTCCAACCTCAATCATATCGGGTAACAGACGATGCCTACAGCCATGCAACTCCTTCACACCCTTTATAGTAAGCATATTAGAACCCACACCCTTTATATGAGCACCCATTGAATTGAGCATTTTGCACAACTGATAAACATAGGGTTCGCAGGCCGCATTCATAATCGTTGTAGTTCCTTTAGCCAGCACCGCAGCCATAACCAGATTTGCCGTACCCGTAACACTGGCCTCATCCAACAACATATAGCATCCCTTAAGACGCTTACTCTTCACCTCATAACCCTCAAGACGCATATTTTCAGGACCCTGAAGACCATAGCGCTTATAAGAAACCGAGGCCCCCAGCTTTTCCATACCGATAAAATGGGTATCCAGCCGGCGACGACCTATTTTATCACCCCCAGGCTGAGGAACCAACGCCTGTCCATAACGTGACAAGAGCGGTCCCACAAGCATTATACTGCCCCGCAAAGCCGAAGCCCGAATAGCAAACTCCTCCGTCTCTAATTTTGAAAGGTCGATATCACCCGTCCGAAACTCAAGTGTTCGACTCCACGGATCAGCCAATGGCTTCTCCGACGAGACCCTACGTACCTTGACACCGAGCAACATGAGAAGTTCTATCAGTTTATTGACATCACGAATATCCGGAATATTTTCTATCACCACCGCATCGCTGGTCAGCAACACGGCACACAACACCTGCAAAGCCTCATTTTTAGCCCCCTGCGGAACAATTTCACCTTTCAGATGATGCCCTCCGACTATTTCAAAAGATGCCATGCCATTTAGATTTTAAATTTGTTCAAGAAACCTCCTAACAACTTGTCACATCCCTTCTTTAAAACTTCTTTTTTTTCTTATTCTTATTTTTTGCATGACGAGCCGTAGTGTCATCTGGCTGTATGTTTGACAATGCTGGTAGCTCTATCTCTGTTCCTACGGCAATATGTATTCTATCATCACTGATTTTACTCAGCTGATCTATTATCAAATCATCGCTTACAGTGTCACGATTCCAGTTGAGATAAGAACGTTTCATCATTTGTGCCAGCTGTTTTTCCAATACCTCCCGTTCCTCCCCTTCCGGCATCTCGCTAACATGTTTCACCATTGATTCCAGCTTGTTTCCATAATGGCGATAACGAATATCTCCCGTACTATACTTCAGCCGATGGGGATTGAATTTAACAGAAGAATCGTGGATAACAGGAAACGGTGTATCTACATCCAATTCTCCATTAGCAAGCACCATCAAATGATTCCAAAGTTTACGACGGTAGTCTGAATGATCGCGTACACGGGGATTCACCTGCTCCATAACTCGAACGATTGCCTCTGCCACCTGAGTACGCTTTTCTCTATCCTCTATACTTTTAGCATACTGAATCAGTTTATAGACATTCCGTCCATAATCCATAATTCCTACTTTGCTTCGCTGAGTATTGTATTCCATCAATTCTATTTTACATTAATTAAAACCCTACCATGTCAAACGACATCTGACGACAGGCAAATGGACTACTATACATTGGAATCAAATTCCTACCACATCCCGTCAAGCCGTCATAACCATAGCCATAAAACGGAGGCATTCCCTCGCTACGAAGGTATTGCAGATAGAGTCCCAAATAACTTTTATTTCCTATACGATAACGCATGGCTGCCGAAACACCAAGTGCATAAGCATCAATATCACCATACAGGGGAAAAAGTGTGCCTTGTTGATAAAAAACAGAAGCATAAACAGTCATGCGGTCGTTCACATGATAGGCACCATCAAGGTATAGATAATCTGCTTGTTTTCTTCGTGGTGCAAAACTTCTCTCAAATCTATGTAAATGAATGTCCGCCTCACCAAAACCATGGGAGAGTCCTATCCCCCCCCCTACGTTTAACCGGTCAGAAACCTTATACATAAGATTTACATTTGTAAATCCATAGTTAAACGACGTTCCAAAACCAGAGAAAGCTCCCCCGCCAATACTGATATTTCCAAAAATACGTTGTTCCGCAATCGAATCGTGAGATGCATCTGCAATTTCATCAGGTTCGAAGTGAACCCGACGCAACTGCTGAGCCTGGGCTATTCCAACAGCCCCAAAAAGCACACATATAAATAGAAAAATATATTTCATCTCTTTCATTGCGGATATACTACGCATATTTAAATACCCTATTACAACTGCATCAGACGCATGAAACTTGAAGGATAAGGTGTTTCGAACTGCATCTGACGTCCTGTCACTGGATGACGAAAACAAAGACGAAATGCATGAAGAGCCAATCGATTTATAGGAGATATATCATCCTTGTATCCATACATTGGATCATGAACCACAGGGTGTTTCATTTCTCGTAGATGAACACGTATTTGATTTCTTCGACCGGTGTCCAACCGAAGTTCTAATAACGAATAGCGACGGCACCGACGCTTCACTTCGTAATGAGTCACTGCCTCCTTTCCCCCATTATCATAAGGTGAAGACAACACGCAGTACTGCCCATCTGTCAGCCAAGTGCGAATCGTTCCGCTATCCTGTTCCACGTTTCCCCAAGCCACAGCCACATAGGCCCGATCGTAAACCATTCCTTTCCAGTCAGACTCAAAAGCCTGTGAAACCTGTTTTGATTTAGAAACCACCATTAGTCCACTTGTGTCCCTGTCAAGTCTATGCACAATATGAGCATGGCATTTCTGGTGAGTATAAGCAAAATACTTATTCAGCACGGTTATCACTGTCTGTTCCGAAGGATGCTTGCTATTCGAGAGTAAACCCTCATGCTTGTTTACCACAACCAAATGTTCATCCTCAAACATGATATCAAGATCACGTGGACGAAAACGCTCACGATAACCTTTCTTATTGAGCGTAATTGTCATGCCTGGCTGCAATGGGAAGTTAAATTGCGACACTTTACGACCATCCACATAAACTTCCCGAGCCATCACCTCTTTCAACCGTGTACGACTGATATCTGGCATTTTCTGAGCCAAAAATTCCATTAGCGTACACATCTCGCTTACTCTATACTCAATACGGGTCATTACAAAAATTACATTATTACATTACTCACCCATATCCTCGTCAACCCTTCAAAACACCTGCATTTTTCCCTGTTATCAACATCAATGTTTCACGTGAAACATTTGATTTTTATTAGTTTTCAACGATATCCTATACTTTATTAACAGTTTCTGTACCATACAGGTCAAGAAAATAATATTCGTTACCCATTGACTGAACGAATTTCAACATATCGGAATTACTGATTACCAATGAAGCCCGATTGTCATTAGGGTGAAAACTTACTTTTTCAGCATTTCTCAACTGACTGTCTATAAAAAGAATAACCTCATGATTAACATCATTAATCAGAGTGAATAACGATACTGACCCTGGCCTAACGCCTAAGTACTTCATCATTCTCTCTTCTGATGCAAAAGAAAGTTTGCCTTGATGCAACTGTTTTTCTATAGAATGGATATCCATATTACTGTGGCTATCCATGATGACAAGATAGTGACGGTTGCCTTTATGGTTTCGAAAGAAAAGATTCTTACATAGTGTGGTTCCCTCACCCCTATAAAATTGGGATGCAATTTCTATCGTAGGAGCTTCGGGATGCTCATAGTAGTCAAAGGGTATGTCCAGCCTTCCAAGACAATCATATACCTGCGTTTGACCTATCATTTCCGGAAGATGATTTGCTTATTATTATGATACCTCTATATTACTTTATGATTCCCAGTTGTTTGGATATATCAAGCATACGTACTATTGGTTTGCGTGCCGCATCCATTAGTGCCGCATCCATTACAATTTCTGGCCGCTCATCACGCAAACATAAATAGAGTTTTTCCAATGTGTTCATTTTCATAAAACTACAGTCAGAACAAGAACAACTTTGCTCGGATGTTATAGTAATAAACTCCTTATCAGGGAAACTCTTACGCATTTCATATAATATGCCACCCTCGGTAGCAACAATGAATCTATGCTCGCCTGAACGCTCTATATAATTTAGCATAGCCTTGGTAGAACCTATGAAGTCAGCCACCTGAAGCAAAGCAGCATTACATTCTGGATGAGCTATCACCTTGGCATCAGGATATTGTATTTTAAGCTGCAATACACTCTCTGCCTCCATGGCATCATGAACCATACACACCCCATTCCACAATAACATATTGCGTCCTGTAACGCTGTTGATATACCCACCGAGATTCTTGTCTGGGGCAAAAATGATTTTCTGATTTTCTGGCAGCGAACGAACTATTTTTTCTGCATTTCCAGAAGTACATATAATGTCCGACAACGCCTTGATTTCAGCCGTACAGTTTATATACGAGATTACAAGATGGTCCGGATGCTCCTCCTTGAATTTCCTAAAATCAGTTGCAGGGCAAGATTCAGCCAGAGAGCAACTTGCAGATATATCAGGTAGCAGAACTTTACGATCTGGATTCAAAATCTTTGCTGTCTCAGCCATGAAGTGCACCCCGCAGAACACAATTATGTCTTTGTCACACTTCTGTGCCTCCTGTGCCAAAGCCAAACTATCACCTATATAGTCGCTCAGTTCCTGTATCTCGTCTCGTTGATAGTAATGCCCAAGTATAACGGCATTTTTTTCTTCTTTCAACTTCACTATCTCTCTTTTCAGGTCCTCGGCATTCATATTTTTTATTGTTTATAAATCTGCAAAAATACGATTTTATTTTCAAAACGTATTTGCTACCTATAAGTGGCTCATACACCGTGTTTATATACACAGGTCAAATACTTTCATCAAAACCTGCCGACATCCTCTCTTTTCATTATATAAACACTATTTTTCATATTAATTTCTTTTTTATTTGTTTTCATTGTTTATTCTGGTGATAACTTCTTAAATTTTTGATTCATTGTATCATGAGTTGGTTATTTCGTTGTTTATTTTTGATGAAAAAACCAATTTTATTAACATTACTAATGAGCGTATTCGCTATCAACATTTCATCAACACCTCAATTCCCAAGATATGAACTACTGTTTTGTTCATATTTTTAGCCCATTGATTTATACTCCGCTGCACCTATTTGGACACTTTATCTGAAAAAATAGTCTATCCTTGAAATGAGCATTTTAACTAAAATATGTACTTTTGTAGGGTAAATCTATTTATCAACATTTGCAAAAATGAAAGAAATTATTCCTATAGCATCTGACCATGCAGGATATGACCTCAAACAGCAGGTAAAACAGCACCTGCACGATATGGGGTTTGAGACAAAGGACTATGGAACTGATAGCACTGACAGCTGTGACTATCCCGATTATGCCCATCTTGTGGGGAGAGATATCAACAATGGTACATATAAGAGAGGTATTGTCATTTGTGGTAGTGGTAATGGAGTGCAGATGACCGTCAACAAGTACCCTAATGTGCGCTGTGCCCTTTCTTGGACGCCCGAGATAGCTCATTTGGGTCGTCAACATAATGATGCAAACATTTTGTCACTACCGGCACGTTTTATTTCTGAACAAACAGCACTTCAGATTGTTGATGAGTATATTAACACCCCGTTCGAAGGAGGGCGGCACAAACGGAGGGTGGAGAAAATTAGTCAGTTGTTAAATTAAATTTATAAAAAGCGATACCCTATAGGATATCGCTTTTATTTGTATTTATTTGATTCTATCGCTTTAGTTCATTATTTATAATTGACTATGACAGAAAAAGAATTACTTAAAAAAATATACAGCTGCATAGATAATACAACATTAGAAGGCTGTGATACTACTGAACGTATTACCCGGCTTTGTCAGGATTCGTTGCGTATGCAGGATTCTGGTAAAGAAATCCCATCAGTTGCTGCTGTCTGTGTCTATCCAGTCTTTGTACGTCAGGCAAAGCATCTCTTGCAAGGTAGTCCTATTCGTGTGGCATCAGTTGCTGGGGCTTTTCCGGCAGGTCAATCACCTATAGAAGTAAAACTGCATGAAGTCAGATATGCCATCAACGAGGGAGCCGATGAGATAGATATGGTCATTTCGCGAGGGGCTCTAATTGAGGGCAAGGAACAGCAGGTTTACGATGAAATAGCCGCCGTACGCCAAGTTTCAACAGGTCATACGCTCAAAGTAATCCTTGAAACTGGAGAGTTGCAAACCCGTACACTTATCAGAAAGGCTTCTCAGATTGCCATTACTGCTGGGGCAGACTTCATCAAAACATCTACAGGCAAAACCACCGTTTCGGCAACTCCTGACGCTTCACTTGTCATGCTTGAGGTCATACGTGAGGAGTACGAAAAAACACATCGTATGGTTGGTTTTAAGGCCGCTGGTGGCATCTCTACGCCCGAAGCAGCCATGCAATATGCTTCCATGGCACATAGCATATTGGGTGACAACTTTTTTAACAATCAGTATTTTAGAATTGGTGCCAGTCGCCTTGTCAATAATATATTCTCACTTTTAACACTTTAATTACCTATTAAGTCCTATTTTTTTTGTTATTTTGCATTTTTTAAGAAATACAAAAATAAGGCGTAATTTTTATTTTCAGGTATGAAGCCTATACAGAAGAAACTTGCCCGTTACACAGCCCCGCAAGAGGCTAAAGCCAAAGGTATTTATCCCTATTTTACTCCCATCTCTTCCGAACAGAACACCGAAGTTATTGTCAATGGCAAAAAAATGTATATGTTCGGTTCTAATTCCTACTTAGGCCTCACCAATCACCCTAAAATCAAAGAAGCAGCCAAGGCTGCCATTGACAAATACGGTACCGGATGTGCAGGTTCTCCTTTCCTCAATGGCACACTTGATATACATATTCAGCTTCAGGACGAATTAGCAGAATTTCTTGGCAAAGATGGCGTTATGCTTTTCTCTGCAGGTTTTCAGGCCAACTCCGGGGTCATTCCATGCATTACTGGTCGTAATGATTATGTAATCTACGATGAATGTGACCATGCTTCTATCATGGAGGGCAAGCAAATAACATTTGCTAAAACGCTGAAATATAAGCATAACAATGTAGAAGATTTGGAGCGCGTATTGCAAAAATGCCCTCTTGATGCTGGCAAATTGGTAGTAACCGATGGTGTGTTTTCTATGGAGGGAGATGTTGCTCCAGTAGATAAACTTGTTGAAATATGCAATCGATACGATGCAACGCTTATGGTAGATGAGGCGCACGGCCTTGGTGTCTTTGGACGCGAAGGACGTGGTACTTGCGACCACTTCAACCAGTTGCCCAATGTAGAGTTAGTGATGGGCACTTTTTCTAAATCCCTTGCTTCCGTTGGAGGATTCATTGCTTCCGATAGGGACACCATCAACTGGATGAAACACAATGTGCGTCCTTATATATTTACGGCTTCCATCACCCCAGCTTCTACCGCCTCTGTTCTTGCGGCACTCCATATCATGCGCAACGAGCCTGAGCGCAATACCCGCTTATGGGAAAATACACACTATGCTCTCAAATCTTTCCGGGATTTAGGTTTCGAGATAGGCAATACAGAGACTCCTATCATCCCCCTATTCATTCGCGACAATGACAAGACATTCATGCTAACCCATATGCTCTTCGAAGAAGGTGTCTTTGTAACGCCAGTCATTGCTCCAGCAGTTCCTTCCGAAGACACTCTCATTCGGGTTGCTCTTATGGCTACCCACACGCATCAGCAGATTGATTTTGCTGTGGATAAAATATACAAATGTTTTAAGCAATTGGAAATCATGTAGGGTGCATGTCTGCTGCATTTCTATGATTTCTACGTATTTTTTACATCTACAAAAACCTCTTGGATATTGATATTCGAGAGGTTTTATTATATTTTTTCCCAATTTATTGATACCCAAACTAAAGTCTCGTATTGAATAATTGTTTCAAAATTTAACATTGTGAATAGAGGCTAATTGTTTTTTTTTTCGTTATTTTGTTTTTTTAAATTCACTTATTATATGGGCAATCCAATCGTTATCAAAGAGGTTGAAGGTCGCAAACAGCTGCGCAGTTTTATCAAGTTCCCCAACGAGTTATTTAAGAATGTGCCGTCCTACATTCCTCCTCTAATAAGTGATGAAGTGAAATTGCTCACGCCTAAAAATCCTTCCTGGGAACATAGCAGTTGTGCACTCTACTTGGCCTATCGTGATGATAAAATAGTGGGTCGTGTTGCTGCCATCATTAATCACAGCGTCAATAAGCGATGGAATAAGAAGGCTGTCCGCTTTGGATGGTGTGACTTTGTGGAGGACTATTCTGTCTTTGAAGCTCTTATTAATCAGGTCTCCGAGTATGGCCGTCAGCATGGAATGGATGAAATAGAGGGTCCTTTTGGTTTTACTGACATGGACAAAGAGTGCTGGGTGACAGATAACTTCAATGGACGTCAAAATCTCTCAACACTCTACAATCCTGAATATTATGTACGCTTTGTGGAGCGTATGGGAATGGAAGTAAAGTGTCGCTGGCAGCAGTACAAGATGCCAGCCAACCAGCCTGTGCCCGACAAGGTGGGACGGATTAATAACATCGTGGCTCAGAAGTACGGGGTTCGCTTGTTGCACTTCAAGAGCCGTAAGGAAATCTACCCGTATGCACGCAAATTCTTCCTCACCATCAACGAATCCTTCAAAGATCTTTACGACTTCGTCCCTATGACCGACAAGGAGATAGATGTCTATGTGAAGGAATATTTCCCATTTGTCAATTTGGACTATGCCAATTTTGTGGTGGACAAGGATGACAACCTCATTGCTTTTGGTCTCTCAATTCCAGACTTGAGCGAGGCTTATAAGAAGGCCAACGGTCATCTTTTCCCCTTTGGCTGGTTTTATCTTTTAAAGGCTTTGCGCCGTTTTGACACCATTGATTTGCTGCTCAACGGCGTTCATCCCGACTGGCAGAAACGCGGCGTACACAGCATCTATTATGCCGAGATGAACCGTAATGCTATCCGCGATGGCGTGACGACGGCCTACACCAACCCGCAGATTATCGGCAACGAGGCGGTGAGAATATGGGAAACCCAGTATCAGGCTGAACCCTTGATGCAACGTGCCGTTTGGGGCAGAAAACTATAAAGTTACTATTAAAGGCATTTTAAAAGATGCTATAGGCAATCTGATATAAAATAGTTTTGAATGACTTATACCGATTAAATTAATCCTTTCACAAGAGTCAGGCACATTTAATCCTGTGTCAGTTATTTACTATATTGTATTGAGTAGCCAATTACAGTTTTTTCTAACTTAAAGTTTTCCTCATAATATACAGAATCCTATAAAACAATAGGTTAACATAAGAATAAATCGTGATTTGGACAAATCACGATTTATTTTATAAATGAAGTAAGAGAACAAGAACAGGTCATGGTTACCTGTATTTGCTTGATTTAGCTTTTATAATAACCTCGTAGAATATTTACAAACCAGTTGCCTGGGATGAATCGTTTGAGTACTACGGAAGCCCATTGTTCGAGATTGGCGACAACATATCGCATTTTTGGATTATGGCATTCTGCAATTTTAGCAAGTCTTTGAGCCATTTTTTCTGGCTTCAGACCGCCGTTTTCCTCTTTTTCGATGAGGTGCAGGCTGTGGCGGAAAACAGGGCCGTAATCGGGGTCTTTTAGCGTCACCTCGCTGTTGCGCCGAGAGGCTGTAAACCCAGTAGCAAAATCTCCAGGTTCAACGAGGCATACCTGTATGCCGAACCGTTTCACCTCGGCACTTAGGGCTTCGGAGAAACCTTCTATTGCAAATTTGGAGGCTGAATAGAAGCCCTGGTAAGGCAGCCCCATCACGCCTCCTATGGAACTTACATTGATGATACGCCCACACCCTTGTTGCCGCATGTAGGGGAGCACAGCTTGACACATATTGACACATCCCATGAAGTTCGTCCCCATTTGGACATCTATTTCTTCGGTTGAGGCCAGTTCCAGTGCACCGCCGATACCCATGCCAGCATTGTTTATAAGAACATCTACCCTACCCTCTTTTTCTGCAATTGCTTTCAAGTTCTGTTGTATAGCTTCTTTGTCACGAACATCCAAGGCCAGACTGTTCACTCCTGTAATCTCAATTTCCCTTCGGCTGATGCCGTAAACAGTGTGTCCACGGTGGCTCAGTAGTTCTGCTGCTGACTTTCCAAATCCCGATGATGCACCAGTAATGATGATAACCTTGCCCATATTGTTTGAGTCTTAAAGATGCAAAAGTAGCAAAAAACCGCTATTAAAAAGGCAAAATCCTTATTTTTTGTAACTTTGCAAGTTTAAATTTATTGCTGGTGGAGAATCGTATTATAGACAGTTTAGATGCCTTTATTCGCAAGTACTATAAAAATAGGCTGATAAAGGGCTTGATTTATTCTGTGGCACTCCTTCTGTCTCTCTTTATAGTCGTAGTGCTTCTGGAGTATTTCGGTTATTTTCCTCCTTTGGTAAGGGCTGTGCTGTTTTGGCTGTATATTGCTGTGTCTGTTTTTGTTTTGGCTCGGTTTGTGGTGCTTCCATTAGCCAAGATGTATCGTTTGGGACATCGTATCAGTTATGAGCAAGCCGCAGTCATCATTGGTAATTATTTCCCGGAGGTAAAAGATAAACTCCTTAACTTGTTGCAGTTGCAACAGATGTCGTCTTCGCAGGATAGCGATTTGCTTCAGGCTGGCATAGAGCAGAAAACTTCCAGCCTCTCCCCTATCCCGTTTCGCAATGCCATTAACCTTGCAGCCAACAAGAAGTATATCAAGTATGCTGCTATTCCATTGATTAGCATTGCTATTTCTGCCATTGCGGTCCCCTCATTCATCACAGAACCTGCCAAGCGATTGACAAATTATAACACCTATTATGAGCGACCTGCCCCATTTTCCTTTGTTATTGAGAATGAGTGTCTCGAAGTAGCACAACAGGAAGATTTTTTGTTGCGAGTGGCTGTTATAGGTTCGGCACTCCCAGCTGATGTCTACATCCTCATCGATGGAAAACGCTATAAAATGAAGCAGCAGGATCGTACGCATTTTTCCTATCTGTTCAAGCAGCAGCGTTCTCTATCCTTTTCGTTCACGGCTGCCAGTGTGACTTCTCCAGAATATACATTGGTTGTTTTACCCCGTCCTTCAATAGTCGATTTTCAGGTTACACTTACCTACCCTGCCTATACTCATCAGCAGTCTGTCACTTTCCCCAATCAGGGAGACCTTGTTGTTTCACAAGGAACATCCGTCCAATGGCTGTTTCTTACCAAGGATGTTGATACACTTTTCTTTCTCATGGAGGGTACCTCTAAAGCCTATGTACCAAATAGTAGTGGTCGTATCATGATTTCTCATCGTGCCATGCAGACATTTTCATATGGTTTTTTTGTGCGTAACAGCCGGGTTTCGGGTAGCGACACATTACGATATACCGTCTCCGTGGTACCTGATGTAGCTCCTATGATTGCGGTGGCAGAGGCTTTTGATTCTTCATTTCCAGAGCGTCGTTTTTTCCAAGGCCGTATTAAGGATGACTACGGATTCACACGGCTTGAATTGGTTATTGTCAAGACCAATGCTACAGATACATCGATACACCAGACAGCGACTTATCCTGTTGCTATTGGGAAAGAGGTGTCGCAGGAATTTCTTTTTTCATTCGATTTTAACGAGATTGTCTTATCCCCTGGCGACAGGCTGCAATATTATTTTGAGGTCTGGGACAATGATGCTATCCATGGCTCCAAATCGTCCACTTCGCAACAGTTTGCCATAGAGGTTCCTACGGAGAGAGAATTGGAACAAATTCTGAATCAGAATAGTGTTGAGGTTATGGAATCTGCTTCGAAATCCATGTCTGAACTGAAAAAACTACAGGAAGAAATCAATGATTTGATGCGTAGTCTTGTTGATAAAAGAGACATGGGGTGGCAGGAGAAAAAACAGCTTCAAGAACTTGCAGAAAAACAAAAGCAGGTTCGCGACGAATTGCAAAAAATGCAGCAGCAGATACAAGAAAATAATCGACTGGAAGAAAAATACCGTGAGCAAAGCGAACAGATTCGTCAGAAACAGGAAGAACTGGATAAACTCTTCAATGAGGTCCTCAACGATGAGATGAAGGAGATGATGAAGGAAATCGATAAACTCATGGAGCAGATGGACAAGCAGAAGGTTCAAGAGCAGTTGGAAAACCTGAAACTGGACAACGAACAGTTAGAGAAACAAATAGATCAAAATATAGACCTTCTGAAACGCCTTGAGGTGGAGAAGAAGGTCGAAAACGCCATTCGAAAAACGGATGAGTTGGCAGAGAAACAGCATCAATTGGCTGAAGAAACAGAGCAATCGAGTCTGAAGGATGAGTCCTCTCGCGAGACGCTTCAGCATAAACAGGAGGAATTGACGGAGCAGTTCAAAGAATTGCAAAAAGAGATAGAACAGATACAAAAAGACTATAAAGAGATAGACCCTAATATCGATTTTAAGGTTGATAAGAATCTTGAACAGCAGATAGAACAGAAACAGCAGGAAGCGCAACAGCAGATGGAAAAAAAGAAGTCCAAAGAGGCATCCAATCAGCAAAAATCGGCTGCCGAGGATATGCAGAAACTTTCCGAACAGCTCGCTCAGGAGCAGATGGAAATGGAGCAGCAGAACTTAGCAGAGGATTCTGAATTGATTCGTCGGCTGTTAAAAAGTCTTGTTCACTTGTCTTTCGATCAGGAAGGTTTGATAGATAAAACCAATCGGACATACATACAAGACCCAGTTTATCAAGAAATTATATCTTTGCAGAATAAAATTAAAGATGATTTCCGCAATGTTGAGGATTCGCTCTCTTCCATTGCTAAACGGCAGGTCAGTGTAGCATCGGCCATTACTCGTGAGGTATCCAATGTTAATACCAATATTGCGAAATCAATGGCTGGTTTGTTGCGCTACAATCAGTCGTTTTATGGTGGTGCCCGCAATACGGGTGTCACCCCTGCTATGCAGTATGGTATGACGGCTTTGAACAACTTGTCTCTACTTCTGGCCGAGTCGCTGGATGATATGCAAAATCAAATGAGACAGAACGCCATGCAGCAGCAAGGCAGCAGCCAGCAGCGCCAGTCGCAGCAGAAAAAAGGCGGCAGCTGCCAGAAACCAGGTAATAGCAAGCCCTCTCCCAAGTCAATGCGCCAGATGCAGCAGGAACTTAACAAGCAGATGGAGGCGCTGAAAAAACAACTTGAAAAAGAAGTGAAAAATCAAAACAATGGGCGCCGCAGAATTGGCGAAGGTAGTCAGACGAGCGAGGAATTTTCAAAGATGGCGGCACAGCAGGAGATGATTCGTCGCATGATGCAGAAATACGGTCAGGAAATCAAGCAGCAGAATGCTGGCAATGGTCAATTGGCCAAAGAGATAGACGAGATGATGCGACAAATGGAACAGACGGAGACAGATCTTGTGAATAAAACTATTTCTCAGCAGACGCTTCAGCGACAACAGCAGATTATGACACGTCTGCTGGAACATGAAAAAGCCGAAATGCAAAGGGAAAAAGAGGACCGTAGACAGTCTCGCGAAGCCTCAGAGCAATATAGGCCCTCTCCCTCCGATTTGGAGCGCTTCGAACAGCTAAAAAAGACTAATATGGAGCTCTTTCGCACTATGCCTCCATCGCTAACCCCATACTATAAATACAAGGTCTCCTCCTATTTCTATAATTTTTAGTATTAGACTTATTTTCTCGATACCTCAATTATCTCCACTTGTCGGTTCCATAATGCGGCAGGGGCTTTATTGCTATTTGACACTTGCCTCCTCAATGCCTACGATTCGTCTGTTTCTTCTACATGAACATTGTTTCTGATGGGCTGTATTCTATGAATCGCATAGATCATGTTTGAATACGATTGACGCCAAAAGTATTACTTGCTCATAGAGAGTCTGTTGTGAAAATGTTTCATGTTTTAGGCTTAATTTCTAAACAATGTGTTGTACATAAATTGTGTCTTTCTATTCCTTTGGCAATCATAAAAAGTGCTATTTTTGCAATCTATTCTTTTCATACCATTATGCAACAGGATATCGTGCTACAACCAAATAGTGAGGGACTTGCACAGGCTGGGGCCTTTGTGGAGCGCACGTGTGACGAGTTGCATCTTTTTAATGAATTTGGTGTGATTTCAGTGGCTGTCTTGCAGGCCGTCGGCATGGAAATAGCAGCCGTACAGTCTTCTCCTGTATCAATAAAACTTAGTTGCGGGCATTGTATGGGTGGTGTCTATTTTGATATTTCTCATTATGCTGTTCATGTTGACTTTTCTGTTACTGAGGAGGCTTCTCTATATGGTGATGCGGCATCCGTTTTTATGATAAAAAAACTTGCGGATTGCGTTAGCCTTCGCAATGAGGGCTCATTGCTCCATTTGGAATTTCATGTTGCAGGTATTGACGCCCTGCGTGCTACTTCACGTCAGGATGTCTTGCAGAAATTCTATATGCATGATGTTGTTTCGGCATGAATGAGACCTTTATTCGTTGAAAGTATCAGGTCAAATTATAATTGCTGGATGCTTTTCTATTCTGATTTTTGCGCTTGCAGCAAATGAGATTCTCTGTTTATTTTGAATATACAATTTAAAAAGTTAAATAAATGCTAAAATATTGGCGTAATAAATTGTATTTCATGCTGATGAGAGTGTAATTGAGGATTCGATAATTTTGTTTAAATAAATGGTTTAGTCATTATAATTTTATGGCAATAACTTTTTCGTATCAAATCGATAACTTCCGTTTGCCAGATGCCGAGAGAGTGCGTCGTTGGATTTGTAAGGTCATAGTGGAACCGAGCCTACAGGCCATTGTTGCTGAATACCGTGTGGGTAGCATTGGGTATCTGTTTTGTGATGATACGTATTTGTTGGAAGCTAATCAAAAGTATCTTAACCATGATACTTATACCGATATTATTACCTTTGATTATGTTGAAGGTGGATTAGTTTCGGGTGATATTATGATAAGTGTCGATAGGGTGGGGGAGAATGCTTCGCTTTTCGGTGTTTCTTTCGAGCAGGAATTGCATCGCGTTATTATACATGGAATCCTGCATCTTCTGGGGCAGGCGGACAAGTCAGAGCCTGAAGCAGCCGAGATGAGAAACAAGGAAAACAGGGCGCTTAAAATTTGGGAAACAATGAAATAACCATTTTGTTCCACACGAAACATTGTTGTTTTTATGCATTGGGAATCGTTTGATGTTGTTGTCGTCGGAGGTGGTCATGCTGGTGCTGAGGCTGCTGCTGCCGCCGCTCATTTGGGGGCAAAGACGCTTCTTATTACGCAGAATATTGAGACTATCTGTCAGATGTCTTGCAATCCCGCCATGGGCGGTGTGGCCAAAGGGCAGATAGTGCGCGAGGTGGATGCATTGGGTGGCTTGTCGGGCATTGTTACCGACCATGCAATGATACAGTTCCGAATGCTCAACCGTTCCAAAGGCCCTGCCATGTGGAGCCCTAGGGCGCAGTGCGATAAGGCACTGTTTTCCCAGATGTGGCGTTGTCAGCTGGAACGGATTCCCCGTCTCTTCCTCTGGCAGGACGAGGTCGTTGCCGTCTTAGAGAGTGGGGGAGAGGTGCAGGGCGTACGGACGCGCATGGGAATAGAAATCCCTGCCCGTGCTGTAGTGTTGACCAGCGGCACATTCTTGAATGGACGTATCTTTGTGGGCGAAGACTCTTGGGAGGGAGGCCGTATCGGCGAGCGTCCAGCCTGTGGGCTCTCCGACCAGTTGCGTGCTCTGGGCTTCGAGGTGGATAGGCTCAAGACAGGTACGCCTGTTCGTATTGATGGCAGCACGATTGATTTTTCCCGTCTTGAGGTGCAGCCTGGCGACAGTGAGCCCCAGCGCTTTTCTTTTAGCAATACGCCATCGCTGACATCCCAAGTGCCATGTTATCTGGCTTATACGAATCTTCGGACGCATGACATCCTTCGGACGGGTTTCGACCGCTCGCCACTCTACACGGGACGTATTCAGGGGCATGGGCCGCGCTATTGCCCCTCTATTGAGGATAAGATAGTCCGTTTTGCCGACAAGGAGCGCCATCAGCTGTTCGTTGAACCCGAAGGCCGCAATACCAATTCTTATTATCTGAATGGTTTCTCTTCCTCGCTGCCGCTGGAGGTTCAGTTGGAAGCACTGCATAGTATTGCGGGCTTTGAGAATGCCCGTATCTATAAGCCTGGCTATGCCATAGAATATGATTTCTTCCCTCCCACTCAGTTGAACTATACGCTTGAGACCAAGAATGTTGCCGGGCTTTATTTTGCTGGGCAAATCAATGGGACCACGGGTTACGAGGAGGCTGCCTGTCAGGGATTGATGGCGGGCATCAATGCGGCGTTAAGGGTGCAGGATAAGCCATCGTTTGTGCTCAACCGTACGCAGGCCTATATTGGTGTGTTGATTGATGATCTTGTTACCAAGGGGGTTGACGAGCCTTATCGGATGTTTACCTCCCGAGCCGAATACCGTATTCTCTTGCGTCAGGACAACGCTGACCAGCGGCTTACGCCCTTGTCCCATGCCTTGGGTCTGGCATCTGATGATCGTATGCGTCGTGTGGAGCAAAAGGTGAAGGCTCAAGAGGTTCTTTCTATGCTAATTAGCGAAACTCCCGTTATGCCTAGGGATGTCAATGGATTTCTTGAAAGCCGTCAGACGCCTCCATTGCAGCAGCGGGTTAAACTGGTCAATCTTTTGTTGCGTCCCGAATTGTCGCTTGCCGATTTGCAGGCACTTTCCCCCACTCTCCAGACGGCTATTGAGTCCATCGATGAGTCTATCCGTGCAGAGGTTGCGGAGTCGGTAGAAATTGCGCTTAAGTATCATAGATACATTGAGAAAGAGCAAGAGGTGGCCAGCCGTATTCTGAAATTCGAAGATATTCGATTGCCAGATGATTTAGACTATTTCTCACTGTCGGCACTTTCGTACGAGGCGCGGGAAAAACTGACCAAGATGCGCCCGCATACTATTGGGCAGGCTTCCAGAATCAGTGGAGTGTCTCCCGCCGATGTCTCCGTCCTGCTGATTTATATGGAGCGCAAGCGATAGTAGTGGTGTACGAAACTATGTGATCATGAATGTTTTGCCCAGTTGTTTCTCATGAAACAACTGGGCAAAACATTATTTATGCAAACAAATAATGGGGTGTGGCTATCTTTTGGTTTTCTCAGTGGCTATTGGTTCGCAGAGTCCATTGTAAAGACTGAATAGATGAGCAGTGATTTCATTCTCGGTGCTGTTAGATGGCAGTCCGTAGGCCTCCATGACGGCGCGGTCGTTGTCCTGATGGGCGCGGCGCAGTTCGGGGGGCATGGTCAGCGTGTCGTAGAGGTCGGCGAGGCTGCTGTCGGGATAGAGGGCGCGGACGTCGAGGATTCGCTGGGCGGTCTGCTCAATCTGGGAGCGCTGGCCACTGTCAGAATAGGAGTTGACGTGTCGTACGTCGGTATTATCGTTATTCCCCTTTGCGACGTGTCGTACGTCGCCTCCTAAAGGCCAGGGGAAGTTATTATAGACTATGTCTTTGGAGTAGCGGTAATCGCTCTTTAGTCGTCCGCAGATGGCGCGCATCCATGCCATGTGGACCGAACTGGTCAGCACTCCGAAGTGGTAGAACGTGGCGGAGGGGATGATGAGAACGAGGTTGCTGGCAAGAACTTCGGGTGACATGAATCCGATGGGAATATAATTTCGTCTTTCGGAAGAGACGCTTGGTACTATGATATAGTTCCCTTGTGGCATGTTTTCCACGTGGAAACGGGTGGGCCGTTCTGCAAGGCGGACGGTGCCGGCACTGGGGCTTGCGAGGCGATAGTTGCGCACGGCGGCCACACGCTCGTAGCAGCGGGGCATGGAGCGCAACTGGGCAGGGGTGCAGTCGCCCAGCCAGAGGCAGTAGCGGCGACGATTGTTGATGAACTCGTCGGAGCCATACCACGGGTGGAAATAGGGCTTGGCGGCGGGCTCGAGACGTAGGAAACTACGCATCTCCTCTTCGGTGAAAAGGTAGTTGCCTCCGTCGATGGGCTTGTTGCCGATGCCTATCTCGGGCACGTTGCAGAGGGGATGGGAACGGCTCTCAATCCACACGTCGGGTGCATCCATGAGGTAGGCGTTGATGTGGCGGGCGGGGATGGCGGCGGCACCGTCGAAAATCGTGTAGGGATTTTGCAAAGTCTCTACACGGTTTTGCGGTTTCTCTACGAGGCTTTTTGAAATCCCCACGGGCTTTTGAATTTTCCCATTGGGATTTTCTGGGGCGCGGGCGTCCCCTGTGTGGAAGCCCACGATGACGCAGTGTACATGGGCCTTGAGGTGGGCCTCGCTGTCCCAGCGGAAGGTGCGGTGGGCGAAGTCGATGACAACGCCCTGTCGCTCGACGAGGGGGCGCCACAGGTTGGCCACCTGCTCGCCCTGAGTGATGGAGTTGGTGGAGACGAGGGCGGCACGGGTCTCGGGGTGCGCAGCCATGAAGTCGGCGGCGCGCTTGTACCAGCCACAGACGTAGTCCATGTTGCCAAGGTTCTTCCATCGGGGGCCGAAGATGACGGCGAGGTCGTCTTTCTGCTCTTTCGACATCAGTCGCGCCCCCACAAAGGGCGGGTTGCCCATGATGTAGGAGTAGTGAACTTTTTGGCGTATCACAGTATCTGGCGTGGTACCATATCGCAGGCTGTTTGTGACGAGGTTTACCGTCTCATACGTTGTCTCGGGTTCGCCAGCCTTCAGGGGGTTCTCTTCGAGAATGACATACGTGTTTCGGGCATGGATGGTGGGTATGTCCGAAGGACGTTCCACAATGTCCCATTCAATGCGCAAGGCATTGTCCTGTCGGATGTTGCTGTAGCTTTTCAGTGGCAGGAAGTCAATCTCTTGATGGATGATGGCCTCGGTCTCGCGCAGCATCTGTGCCTCGCTAATCCAAAGTGCGGTAGTGGCCACAGTGCAGGCGAAATCGTTGATTTCTATGCCATAGAACTGCCCGATGCTGACCTTTACGGGGGTGGTCACGTCACCCAGTATTCCTTGCCCATGATGGCGGGTGCGCAGCACTTCGTTCTCTAATCGTCGCAGTGAGAGATAGGTCTCTGTTAGGAAGTTGCCGCTGCCGCAGGCAGGGTCGAGTAAAGTTAGCGAGGCCAGTTTCTCCTGATAGGCATTGAGTTTCTTTTGCAAACTCCGTTCAACCTTCTCTTTCTGTATCTCCTCCAGTTCGTGACGCAGTTCGTTGAGGAACAGCGGGTCAATCACCTTGTGGATATTCTCTATGCTGGTGTAGTGCATTCCGCCGCTGCGCCGCGTCTCGGGGTTCAGCGTGC
>JAFVBF010000044.1 GCA_017480145.1 Bacteroidales bacterium | reverse complement strand
GTTTCTGATAGATACCTGTATCCACCCAGTCGTCCGAGTCACAATGAGCGACATATTCTCCCTCGGCCGGCTTGATGCCAGAACTTCGGGCAAATGGAAAGCCCTGATTTCTGTCATGACGGACTATCTTGACCTGGTGAGCACGATTGGGATAGCGCTGAATCACCTGATTTAAGACCTCTATGGATTCGTCCGGCGAGCAGTCGTCAACAAATATGAACTCCATGTTTTGGAGCGTCTGTTTCATAAGGCTTTCCGCACACCTGCCAATATATTTTTCAACGTTGTATACTGGGACAATCACACTGACTAATGGAATCATGTTTGTATTGGTTAAATTGTATTATCTTGGAAGAAAAGCAGAAATTCCTTCGTAATAATCTGGAATTGGAGTCTAATGGATCATAATATTGATAGTGGCAAGTATCTAATACCTCCCACAGAACACAAAGGATTATAGATGAATAGCCCCCCCATTCAAAGTTATGCTTGGCTGTTTTGGGGGCTCACGAGGCGGATAGGTGATGTCGTACTGTCATCACAAATAATTGCACCATACATGAGAATCCGTATTATAACCGAAACAGTATGCTAAAATGATTAGTGATTTCATTTTGACTAATGATATAGTATCGTTCCGATTAGCTTGTAGGCCACTAATAAATAGGCCGCATTTACAAGACATGTTATAAGGACAAGTTTGTATAGCCTGCCATAGTCATAAAAATAGGATAGAACAATAGGTGCGGGGACAATGGAAAAATACATGAATCGGTAGGATATGACAAATGTATTTGCATGACTGGCAAGACCGATCAGTGCTGCTACTGTGAGAATCCAAAAAGACGCATTGGCAAAACAACGGATATAGTAGGGTACATGGGAGAAACGCGGCGAAAATATTTGTGAAATCAGCCAAGCATAGTAGGTATAACAGAATACATATGTTAGTGCTATCTGGACTCTCCTGCCAAAAGTCATGACAGTTCGATCTCCGTTGAGGTACCTTGTTGCCTTCAAGATATCATATGTTTGTCCTTCGGCAAACAAGAGCCCCTGTACAGATTGAATGACGGAATCAACAGCAAGAAACATTAAGGGCAGTATCAGTATAATCCATCGAAGATTTCGTTTAGTCAGACTGATTAGCGATACAGGAAATATAATCAGCAGAAACTTTGCAGAACGATGCAACGTCATCGAGGCCGCCACTATCAGAATGCCGATAACAATGGACAGGAATTTCCGCTTTCCTTCTTTAGGTGTTTTCACTATAAACGAAAATCCTAAAAAGGCCAACGAGAATGCCAATGACACCCTTGCATATGAGAATAGGATTATGGAATAAATAATAAAAAAGAAGAAAAATCTGGATCTGTCAGAGTCTGAAACCAGTCTGTCTGACAAAATCTTTATGGCGATGAGAGCCAGCCCCCACACGCCTGCTCGCCACAGGAAATAGTCATATCCAACGATGCTTGCCAAGTAGAAATAAGGTCGTTCCAAGGCCTCATGTCCTGTTAAAAAACGCAGGTCTATATCTTGCATTCTCTCCAAGATATCATGATAATGGTAAAAATCACCTGCCCAGATGGCAAATACGCAAAAGACAAACGACAACATCCAGATAACTCTTTTTTTCCGTTTTTCTGGGTGTCTAATATTCCTAATGGAAACAAGTAATAATAGGGCGAAAAGCACAACGTCCAGTATCACCCCATACAGAGAAACCTCCGTGTCCCAGTTGATGAAAGGCATAGAAATGTTATACGGAATGAGATTCCACCCATTCGAACAAGGCCTGACAAGCATGACCTTGCTCAAATGCGTGCAGAGTATTGTCTAAGAAATGTGATAGCGTTGCGCAGTAAGTGTCAATATCAAATGCCTCAATGGCGGCCAAGAGGTCATCCTCTGTCTGGGAAAACGGGAACGGGAGCGTATTCAGTGGCATATAGGTGCCACGGTCATAGGTGGCATAATCGGGAGCATAGATGAAACAGGGTTTTCGAGTTAGCGCCATATCAAAGACGGAGGACGAGTAGTCCGTCAGCAGTATATCAGAGGCAGCAAGAAGTTCCTGCATATCATCGTAGTATGTTGCATTGCTTACATAAGGCGAGTTGATAAGCTGAGAAACATCTTCGACACGAGACATCATGTTGGGATGCAGGCGTAGCAGCACACGGATATCGCTCTTGAATCTGCGTTTTAGGACTTCGATTATTTTAGGCCATTCCAACCGATAGTATTGCATATTATGATCTGCGCGGAATGTCGGTGCATACAATAAGATTTTAGAGCCTGCAGGTATGCCGTATCTGCGAGTAATTTTTTTTCGCAGTTCAGCGGAGTGCAGAGCGTCGAACAGGATGTCGTTACGCGGAGTGCCTTTTTCAAGAATCTCGCCATCGTACCAAAACGCCTTGCGGATCACCTGTGAGTGAAAATCACAACCAGAAAGCATCAGATCGCAGCGATTCGAATCCTCATGAGCTCTAAGGACGTATCTCTTAGATAGGACATCCTGTGCGTCGGCCTCGATTTTCTTTATATCAATACTAGCGTGCCATGTCTGCACGTATTTCTGTCCAGTACGTTTTCTCCATGAGAGAATTTCGACAGATTGCAGACGTGCATTGGTAATAATAAATTCGACAGTATTGAGGAGGAATATGAATCGCAAAGAGCCGTGGCGACAGATTTTCACACGGTCAGGTATCTTAGCCCTACACGACTGCTGTTGCATGGAGTAATACAACGTATATCTGTTGGAATTATCAATAATATATTCCGTGATATACCGTGGGTTGCAGGCATAGCGAGACCCACTGTAACTCCAGCACAAGATAGTTCCCTTGCGTATGGGGAAGAACAGCCTGCAAAGGAATCCGAATACCGTGCGAATCGCCAAATATATTTTCCGAAAAAGACTTTTCATATGTTAATCAATGTTCTAAGCATGGAGGACGAAATGCCATCGGTGTGAGACGGGAAGACTGTGTCCACTCCATGTTCCGACATCCTAAGCGCAGTCTCCGTCCACCTCTCGCTACCTTTCCAGTCACTGCCAATAAACAAGGCATTGAACCCGACCAGATGCCACATGGCCTCCTTATCGAGCGTCTGAGCCAGCAGTACTTTATCCACGTACTTTACGCTCTCGACAATCCTCATCCTGTCTGACTCAGGAATCACGGGACGCTTCATCTTGTAATCCATAACCAGTGCGTCGGCGTTGACCCCTACGACAAGACTTTCGCAGAGTTCCTTTGCACGGAGTAGAATGTTGAGATGACCGACATGGAACATGTCAAACACACCCTGAGTGTAGCCAATACTATATTTTTTCATGATAGCCGAAGAAATTGTTTTATCTTTCCCCACAGCAAGGTACGCTCTCTTCTGTCAAATATCCAGAAGTATGAGGAACTGACAGCGACGAGGAACGAGCAGACGAAACGTAATACCCCATTATTAGTTACGGAAGCAACTATTAGCGATACCGCAAAGGAGAGAGATGCGACAACCATTATGGGAAGGAGGACCCTGCGGACGTAATCTCTGGCAGAGAACCGCACAATGCCTCTTAGCAGCAGCATCCTCACGCCGTGTACGACTGACACTATGACAAGGCTAATCCAAAGCGCAGCCTGCGGAGGTGCGCCCAACCACAAAGCCAGATAAGCCGCGGGGACTATCAGCAGTATGATTGAACTGCAAACCAGCTGGAAAGTGCGCATCCGCCCCGTGGCGTGAACCACAGTGGTAAGCGGCGTGGCCAGAGATTCGACAACGCCAGTAAGAAGTACGATGCGGGCAAAGGATGGTGCCAGACTGGGAACAGCGTCTCCAAGCCACAGATGCATGACCCACTCCGTGGAGAATAGCAATGGCAACGCAACTATCCACATCAGGGAAAACGACAGCCGGGACATCATATAGGTGAGACGAATCATCTCGTCCATCTGCCCTGCTGCATAGCATTTCATCACTTGGGGGCGAACCGCCATCTGGAAGTTAGTGTAAAATGAGGTAGCAGCTCCTGATACTTGGAAGGCTATACCTCTGGCCGCATTTACCGCAGGACCGAAGAATAAGTTTAACACAATGTTAAGTCCCTGTCCTTTCATCAGGTGACCGAATCCAGCGAACGTATTCCACACAGAAAATCCCATCATACTGCGCAACAGCTTCCTGTCGAACAATGGCCTGGCAGACAAAGTACCATCTATGTGCCTCACACAAAAGACATTGGCAAGCAGGACCAGCAAATCCACCGCAATCAAGAGCACACTATAGGCTATCAGTTTATCCGATTCAACGGAGGCAAGGAGAAATACTATAATCAGCTTGGCAAATACATGGACAATGCCTATGGCAGCATAAGCCGTCATCCGCTCATGAGAGATGATGATTGCTGTGAACGGAGAAATAAAGGCATTTATGGCAAAGACCGCAATAGCGGCCTGATAAACAATGTTTGCAGCAAACAGTCTTTCCTCGGGAATGACCATGACATGGTTGAGAAACCACAACCCGACGCTCTCCGCCAGAAGAAGCACTACCGAAATTATCAGCAGTTGGATGGCGAATGCTACAGAGAATACCTTCCTGTATCGTGCCGTGTCCCCTTCGCCAAGGGCGATGTTAAAGTATCGTTGAAATCCTGCTGTCATTGATGAGTTTAGAAATGACATCATGGCAACAACGCCTCCTACGACATTGAAGATTCCGAAGTCCGTCTCACCCAGTGTGCGCAGTACAACGCGAGACGTGTATAGCGTGACTATCATGATGAACAGCATCCTCACATAGAGAGCCACGGTATTCTTAGCAATGCGGCGATTACTGGTTGGCGATGGAGACATTGGGATATCGATTCTCAAAGGAATTTCAAACCGAGAATGCTGGTATGTTTGTTTCTCAAGGAGTTATATGGATTGGATTAAAGAGTCTCCTTGAGAGATAGAAAACATTTGTGGTCGAAAATTGTATCTTATTTCAGAAAGGAATACCAGTGGGCCATTTCTCGCACGTGGTCAAGCCACTGGTAGATATCTTCTCGACGGTATCTGCCTTCTTTTTCTAATGCGAGAGCCATCAATGTATATTCTTTTTCGAGAGAGGTTGAGAAAACGCCCTGGTCGTCGGTGTTTATGGAGACACTAATCTGGGCATTATCCGTATCATTCGGCTCTAAGTAGTAATTGTTGAATTTCACTATCGGGTGTTCGGCATAACGCTCAACATCCGTTATTTTCAAATTGGATGTCGGTGGTGTCTCTATTGCAATGTCTCTATCAGCTATCTCTGACAAGATACGTTTTTGGATCTTTGCTATAATAGGATAGCAGGAGTTACTAACAATCCATTCCTCCATCTGCACTCCCCACCTCTTCACATCGACATTATAATGATAATCAATAAATAAGTCGACGGCTGTCAAATCCCGCCTGGCAGTGCAGACATCAGCCGTTTTATTTTTTTCAAACAAGTCTGATCCCTGTCTCTGAACCTCGTGCCTTGTCCGGAATGGATTATCGCCACGTAGAAGCCAAGATTTGTAATATTCTAAATAAGTTATATTAGAGCGGCCTTCACCGATGGTACCATCTGGGTATATTTCTGTTATTAGGCTGCGGAATTTATTTTGCAGTTTGCCTCGAAGCCCTTCCTCGCCATATATAGACAATGCGTCCATATTAAAAAGCAGCCAGGCGATATTATCTAATAGCACTTGCTTGGGAAGGACTATGATATTATCCCTGCGTTGATAATAATCGGATGCTTCCAGTCCTAAAGCGACCGCATGTCCAATTCTATCGCCATGGTCAAGGTTTAAGAAAATTAGTGCCTCGTCTATTGCCCTCAACCCATCAACAATATCATAAAAATCCTCACCGACGTGAAATGTGCATCCCAGGGCAGTGCCATCATAAGAATGGAACAATTCCGATTTTTTCTCTCTCCTCACCTGTTTGAGACGACGAAAAACCGAGCCAAAAACCTCAGCCCGAGCATTGAATTCCGATCCGGCAGCATCAATTCCGATAATCCGACAAGATTCATCCGTGATGCCCTGTTCCTCTCCACTAACGGAAATACCGTCCTCAAGTATTTGCACAACTGATTTTGCCTCGTTTTCCAGCCTCATTCGTAAGGAATGATTTCGACATCTTAAAGGCATCTCGTTTGGCGAGGATTTGTCTGACGAATGGTCGTCCTTTTCTGCCGATTTAATAAAATGGAGAATATAGCCCAGCCCATTTTTCTTAAAATTGGGAGTAACAACAGTTTCCGAACCGCATAGTAATTCCGTCGAATCTATAGCATTATTTATGGCCCTTATATTCTTCCGTAAATCACTCACCTTTTCACAAGGTCTAATCCGCATTTCCAATTTGGATATGGGCTGGTTCATTTTTATTGAATGAACGCTTAAAAACGGGATTAACGACTTGTAGATTTTGCCGTTTGCAAATAGTGATTTACGATGTTCGAATAACTGGAAATTCGAGAATCCTTTCAGCCCGTTATTCAGAATTAACGCATTTCTGAATTTATTTTTTGCCAGTATATATACATATAGAAAACGGGATATGTTTAATTCCCCTGTATTATCTGTCCTGTAGATTTTTTTGAACGCACGATATAGCAGCCTGCGCTCCCCTATCAGGACGATGTTGGCATACCTGCGTCTGTCACTCTCGCTAATGGTCTTGGGTATAGCATAATCAATAGGCCCATCTTCTAACTTGAAGCCATATAAAGATTTATTTGCATCAATCCGACAGCCGAACTGACTCATCATACCAATTACTTCTGCATCAGATGTGCTTTGCAGTAATTGTCTTAGCGGAATGCCATACTCCGACCAGGCCGTCTCTTCAGAATTCGCCGTAAATAGTAGCTCGTATAAGAATATCCTTATTGCCGCCGCCTTTGCCACAATTTGGAACAGATTGTCATTTTTGCCTAAGAGGCGCAAGTTCGAATAATTTGTCTCACTGAGATTATTCATCAAGCATAGCCAGCCAACCGTAAAATTCAATGACGATCCTAAAAGATGGAAATGGAGATCGGCTAATCCCTGGTTCAGGATATTCGATACGCGAATTGAATTGGTGGCCAAAATAGGCTTCCATCCAAAGGAAAACGAATCAACATTTTGCAGGGTGTCCTGATATGCGAGATAGATGGTCGTAAATACGTCCTCTCCGGTTCTTGCCGTAAGCCGGCTCCATCTCAGATATTCCTTGTAGCGACAGACAAACTGCCCATCCTTTATTTCAATCATTTTCGACGCTACCCTATAAAGCAGGTTGAAAACGTTTCTTGTCCCTGTTTGATCATCTACAATCCAATCTGCAATGGTTTTTTTCTGTATTCCTGACAAAACGTTGGTTCCATACGACTGACTCGATTTCGTATACAAATGGATAAACTCATCTATATCGATGTCCGCAAGGACTTGATCTTTGAATGTGTCATTGCAAATCGCGCTCGCAATTTTATCAAAATCCCGATCTACAAAGAGGATATCCGTTAGTATTTGGAGATTATCCATATGAAGTTTCTGTTACTTCCGAACCTTTTTTATTGTTCTTGTGCATCCGGCAATGGAACTTCTGGCAACAGATAGTGTTTAACGGACATTCTCACATTTTCATCTTGCAGCATTTCTATAAAAACATCTGCGAATGAACAATCTATTGTACAAAATTCCCCCTTGTCATCCCTGTCGTAACGTAATTTCTTATAACCAGAAAGCCTTTTGAAGAATTCGACATAATTCATGATAGGATCTCCTGATGCCGCGGTTTTATACCTGATTTTATTCGCAATATCTTCTATTAATTCCATATTCCTCATAGAAAACCAATATAACATACGGCGATCTTTTTCCTTTTCTTTCTTGTCCGACTTTCGAGCTTCATAGGACTCCATATCCTCTCCTTCCATCTTGGGGCATTCTATCTTTTCCCATTTTTCTTCTGTCCAATAGCAGCTTCTTTTCCACGCTTTATCCCGTAGAAGACTGTATAAGGACTCCTTATTCCTCCGGGCATAATCAAACAAGTTCTCATCAACCCTGTCATAACAATGCTTTATATCTGTCAGATTCGCAAAAAGACATGATAGATCAAAAACCACATTTACCTGTCTGGAAGAAAATGCGTCATGATAAACGAGATCCTGGCTTTTCCTATATATTGAATCCTGCTGATAAGACTTCTTGCTACGGTAAACTTTGTGATAAATTAGCAAAGATAGTAGTTCCGCAATTTTCAATTTCTGAGTTTCAGATTTTTGCTCGTCTTCCGGACTGTCTGGTTTAATCGATTTAATTAATTCGCGAATCCGATTTAGGTCAATCGTATCTGTTGTTCGATTTTTATTGTTTTTATCCGGCGCTACCAATGGAAAGATTTTTGTATTAATAAATGTCCCACCCAATAACTGATTGTATTGTGACACTTTGCCAAATATGTCATCATTGATATTGATTTTATCCAATGATTTTGAATCATCCTCCGTCTGCTGTTCATTAGAACGAAAGATTTCATTTATCTTTAACTGATAGTATCTGTCCAGTTTCCAGGAACATATTGTTTCTATCGCAAACAATAATGAGATATCGAAACGACTTGTAACCCTTGCTTTCAGATAGGACAGAATTGCCCTGACATCCCCTAAAGAGATATTATAGGAAGTATTCATGTCATCAAGGATGTTCTTGATTTCCGGGGTCTGGTCAATGAATTCATCTGTTAAATAGAGTGATCCATACTGTCGCTTCAATGACAACAAGACTGTTTTATTAAATTTGGATGCATCCCTTACATCCAATAAATCTCGAACCACTTCACTTCCTGTCTGCCCAATATTGATTGTTGCCCAAGAATTGAAAAAATATTGTTCAAATAAGTCTTTGTTGTAATCCTGTTCCCGCCCTTTGTGATCTTCCATGTCATATAATAGACCTATCAAATGTCTCAAATCTCGAAGATTGGTCGGAACTATCGGACTGACGATTCCCTTTGAATGGTAAAAAAGATACCGGGTCTTCACAAATATGGCGTTAGATACCATATTCTTTACTGAATTTTTTTCAAAGCCAGAGCCTTTAACAATGGACCATCTTTTTCCGTTGTTAACCTCTTTCCCTGAGACGTCTTCCCTATATATCTCCAATGGGACATCCATCAGTTCTGTCATTGAGGGAAGGTATATCCTATGGCTCAGAGGTATTAATTTTGTAAGATATCTTGATGCCTTTTCCATCAACATCTCCCTGCTGACAACTTTTTGTTCTATCAATGGCTGACAACTTTTCGCCCCTTCTAACTCAATGACGCGCTTCATCTGGTCAAGACGTAACGCTATGAAGATTAATGTGTTTTTCAGAATGAGGTATTTCCGTATTTGTTCCAGCATTTTATAGCCACAATCCGTATGGTGATCCATGTCGTCTACCGGTATCACCAAAATATCCTTCTCAACATAGATTAGATAGCTATTGATTAAGTCCTGCATTGCATCTCTCAATTCCACAGAATCCGCCAGCCGCTCCAAACCGACGACCCGGTCTCCCTCATCGTCATAATTCTGCTTTTCAATATTAGAGATACAGCTTTTAACCTTCAAGAATTCACTATATATCTTGTTCTTCAATTGTATCTTCTTGGATTGAGATGATGCATCATCTCGAACAACGTCTTTAAAACGGACGAATAATTTCCCAATGAAAATCTCCAGTACGTTTGATTTTTTATCAAAAAAAGATGGATCTATCGTATCTGTTATGTGAAACCTCTTGTCATTGAGATTTTCATAACCAATTGATTCCCTCGACACATCATTAAGCATATGGATGGAAGACACCATGCATGACGTTTTTCCAGACCCACGGTCTCCGATGAATGCAAAGATATTATTGGCGGTTCTCTCCACCAATATTGATGATTTATCATTGTCATTCCCTCGCTGCATATCCACATACAGATGGGGAAGAACCATATTAACCTCAGATAGTACTTTCTCATACTGGTTACAGAATAATGAGTCCTTACGATTCTCATAGGTATCTCTTACGATTCTTGACTCATCTCCCATATAGAATTTAATACTATTGATTTCCATCGTTATTACTTTTTTATGCTAAATCCGATTCTTGGGGCTATATGGATTGTGTGTTGACTGGTTAGAAAAATCCGCATAGCAAATTATTTCTCTTTTCCCAAAGACACAGGCCTATACCAATACGAGGCCTTGCCAATACATATCCGAACCATGGCAGGTTACGGCAGCATGCATCCCGTTAGTTCTATTCTGGACATACGCATCATGCGCACTTCGCCATTGCGGATCGCCAGTCGCACTTTCCTTACGTATCCTATGGACATAATAGCATCCTGTTGTCGCTGCCAACCGTCGCTGACTGTCTTATTTCAGAAATGCCGTTATGAGAATGCTACAAATGCGGTAAGATGACCTCCGCAATGAGCACCAGGAGGGACTTCTCATGGGAAGACTCAATAGGTGAATGTAGAAAAAAACGCATCTATGACGACGCAACTATTCAGAACCAGAAATCCTCTCGGCGAACAGGGCAAAAGCGTGCTTGCTCGTATGCCGTAGCGAGAGATGGACTGATGAAATTAAAGTGTTACACAAGGTAGAAAGGACACGAGCCAGACCTGGCTTGCGTCCAGGTAAAAGTGATTTTAAATCCTCAGTTTATAGCTGACTTATCTCCTTTTCGGACATACCCGTGATGGAGGAAATCTCTTCTGCCGGCATACCGCTTGCCTCCAGCCTTTTAATCATATCGCGCATGGCCGCCTTCTTGCCTTGCTCAATGCCTTCGGCCATCCCTTCGGCTCGGCCTTTTGCTTCTCCCTCGGCTATTCCTTCGGCTCGGCCCTCAGCTATTCCTTCGGCTCGGCCCTCGGCTATTCCCTCGGCTCGGCCTTCGGCTCGACCCTCGGCATGGCCTTTTTTCCAGCCTTTGCGTTCCGCACTGTTGAAGAGGGTGCGCTCGGTGCGGACGATGTCCCAGAATTTGTCGTAATGCTCCCGCTGGGCATCGTCGTAGGCCGACTCCTCGACCGTGGCGAGCGCCTTGCTGATGGCTGGGTCGCAGGCCAGCTCGTCCGGTATCTCGCGCGTGTGCTCGTCTATCTCGGTCATGAACCGCATCCAGAGGCGCTTCATGCGGCCCTCGGCAAAGCTCCGGGGCTGGTACTTCGGCAGCTCGACGAAAACAAGGTGGAGGCCGTCAATCACCTTGTCGGTGTATTGCTCATGGACTATGCGGTAGTTGTGGTAGTAGTCGGACACCTCCGGCTCGAACACCTCGTTGACCAGGTTGAGCGAGTAGACGGGCTCCAGAAGGCTGTAGTCCTCGCTCGCCTCCAGCTGGCGCACGTAGGCCTTGGAGGCGTTGAACAGGACGCGCTGCTTGAACTCCGACGACCATATCATCTGCATCTCCACGATGAACTGTCGCCCGCGCTGGTCGCGGCAGCGCACGTCGACGATGCTGTTCTTCTTCAGGGGGTTGTCGGGCACCAGCTCCGGCGGCAGGTACTCTATGCTTTCTATCTGCCCGTCGTCGCCAAGGGGCAGCAGCGCGTTCAGAAAGCTGGTGACGAGGTCGGGGTGTTCGCCGAAGACCTTCTTGAAGGTCAGGTCTGCCTTGGGGTCGAGGTATCTCATGTCTGTATGCAAATGCTTTATCGGTTGCAAAGATACGGCTTTTTTTCGGTTCGCGGCGGCCGGACTTGACGGGACAGTTTTACCTCCTGTTAAGTCTTCATCAGATATCGTATCTTCGAAGACTATATATTCTCATCGAGTAAGGTTGGGAAGATATCAAAAAGTTTTCGACAATCATGGAAGATCAGTTGCGGGGATTCTCTCTACGTCGGTGGCAGATATTTGGCAGAGAGCGGAACCGAGAAGCCCAAGGCTGACGGCAATGTAGGAGTTGCCCGAGAGCCGTGTAACGCGGCCGGTCAGTCCAGCCAAGGAGCCCCGAAGAATGCGGACATGGTCGCCTAATGAGAGTGGGTCGGGGGTAATGGTGACGGGACGCTCGCTCTGTCCAAGCATGAACTGCAGCGTTTGCAACTGGTCGTCGGGTATGATGGCAAAGGGGTGATGCCCATACTTGTCGGGGGTGGCGGCACGATTGAGAAGCAACTGCTTGACATATTCGCAGTCTTGTCGCACCCTAAGGCAGTAGGATGCGGGGATGCGGATGAATACCAGGCTTGGGATAACAATTTTCTCTACTTCACGACGAGTTCGATTGGAGTAAACATGGACCTCCTTCTGAGATGCCACGTAGGCCTCATAGCCAAGCCGCTGTATCTGGTCGCGACAGTAGCGTTCGTAGTTATAGCCCGTAAGGGCCACATACCAGTTGAATGATGATGCGGTATTGCCACGACTCTCGGTACCCACAGAACCTGTGTTCTGCGAAGTCACATGAGATGAAACAACCTTGATTTGCTCCACGCCGCCGGCGGGTGATTTGTGCTTGGCAGCACCTTTCACCGCATTGGATTCCGTGTTTTTTGAGTCGTCAGCCATGCCGGTTGAAACGATTTCTCAAAAGAGGATAAAAGAACAAAAAAACTGGCTTAATATCTCTTTCACAAATGCCTACCAGTTCTTCTTCATTCGTTTTGGAGATACAAAGATAATGTTTTTTCTGGAATGACACAAATACAATCTCTAAATTCACTATTGCGTCCACGATATGGATTTCTTTTCAGAGTAACTGCTTGTCTAATGCCATCTATGCCGTAATGGTGTGGGCTATCGGTACAGCCGGGCAGCCATCTACATGAAAAACATATAGAATTATTGCCATGATTACGGGAAAGGCTGAGTATTCCATTTTGCACCAAGATAACACTATTGTATGAGTTATATCAATAAAGAAATGTTCCCCAGATTAGAGTGCTACCAATCGGGGGAATCGGCAGGAGAATGATGTTGCCCAAAAGGGCTAATGGGATTCTGACCCCGAAATGGTTCGGCAGGATGAAAATCGTTTCACATAAGGGGCTAAAAAAGACTGCATAGATACACAGACGGAGTCTCTGCATGCAGAGACTCCGTCTGTCACCTTTATTATATGCCTTGAGGGGGCGTTACTTCTCCTCGGGCCAAGTAGCCTGAAGATTGCGGTCGCCATAAGCATCGTCAATCTTGCTGATTGTAGGCCAGTATTTGTCGTCGTGAGGCTGCGGGAAGGCAGCAATCTGACGGCTGTAGGGATAGTTCCACTCGTCAGCACAGACCACCTGCATGGTGTGGGGAGCATTGGCGATGGGGTTATTCTTTTCCTCATACTTGCCGGTCATCACATCATCTATCTCCTTGCGGATGCTGATGAAGGCATCGACCAGACGGTCAAGTTCACTCAGCGGCTCACTCTCGGTGGGTTCAACCATGAGGGTGTTGTGAACGGGGAAGGCCACTGTGGGAGCATGGAAGCCATAGTCGTCCAAACGACGGGCAATGTCGCCTACGCCAATCTTGAGGCTGAACTCGGCAAAATCGACAATCATCTCATGACCGCACATGCCGTTTTTGTTGGTGTAGAGAATCTTGTAGTACTTCTGCAGGCGAGCACGCAGGTAGTTGGCGTTGAGGATGGCGTGTTTCGTGGCTTCGGTAAGGCCGTTGCCACCCAGCATGAGCAGATAGCCGTAGGTGATGGGGAGGAGCATGGCACTACCATAAGGCGCAGCAGCCATGGTGTTGCCCTTGGAACCACCGACTTTGACGACGGGATTGGTGGGCAGGAAATCCACCAGTTTTTCACTGACAGCGATGGGGCCAACGCCAGGACCGCCACCACCATGAGGCATGGCAAAGGTCTTGTGGAGGTTGAGATGGCACACATCGGCCCCCATGTGTCCAGGGCTGGTAAGACCCACCTGAGCATTCATGTTGGCACCGTCCATATAGACCAGACCACCATTGTCGTGGATAATCTTAATGATGTCAATAATGCCTTCTTCAAAAGCCCCGTGCGTAGAGGGATAGGTAATCATGAGGCAAGAGAGGGTGTCCTTATACTGCTCAGCCTTGGCTCTGAGGTCGTCAATATCGACATCGCCACGCTCATTGCATTTGACCACAACGACAACCATGCCGGCCTTTGCGGCAGAAGCGGGGTTGGTGCCATGAGCAGAGGCAGGAATAAGGCAGACATTGCGCTGAGGCTGACCATTGGCAATATGGTAATTGCGGATGACCGTCAAGCCTGAATATTCGCCAGCAGAACCCGCATTGGGCTGCAACGACACACCAGCAAAGCCCGTGATGATGGAGAGCAAGTGTTCAATCTCGTGAATCATTTCGAGATAGCCTTCTGCCTGACTGGCAGGAACAAAAGGATGAATGGAGCCAAACTCGCTCCAACTGAGAGGCATCATTTCGGCGGCGGCGTTAAGCTTCATGGTGCAGCTGCCCAGCGGAATCATGGCGCGATTGAGAGAAAGGTCCTTCACCTCCAGTTTCTTCATGTAGCGCATCATCTCGGTCTCGCTATGATAGCTATTGAATACTTTGGCAGTAAGATAGCTGCTGGTACGGCGTAGGTTTTCCGGAATGTTGTCAGGCGTGGTCTCGCCACAGCAGCCATTGCACTGGATGGGTTCAGCAGTCTTGCCTGCGGCCTCGGCCAAAACAGCCAGAATGTCGTTCAAGTCGGCACGAGAAGTGGTCTCATCAATGGAAATACCAATGCACTCATCGCAAATTTGGCGGAAATTGATGTGGTGCTTCTCAGCCACTTCCATGACCTTCTCGGCCTTGACGGGACACTGGATGGCCAGCGTATCGAAAAACACCTGATTGTGCTGCTTATAGCCATATTTTTCAAGTTCGCCGTTGAGCTTGGAGGCCAGTTTGTGGATGTGCGAGGCAATATGGCAGATGCCTTCGGGGCCATGGTAGGCAGCATAAAAGCCGCTCATGATAGCCACAAGAGCAGAAGCCGTGCAAATGTTAGAGGTGGCCTTGTCGCGCTTGATGTGCTGTTCGCGCATGCCCAGAGCCATACGCAGGGCGGGGTTGCCCTTGGCATCGATGCTCCATCCGATGATACGGCCAGGGAAACTGCGCTTGAAAGCCTCGGTAACAGCGAAGAAACCTGCGTGCGGGCCGCCAAATCCCATTGGGAGACCGAAGCGCTGATTGCTACCAAAAGCACAATCGGCACCCATCTCACCGGGAGCCTTTAAGATGGCCAGTGCCATAAGGTCGGTAGCCATACCCACAAAGATGCCCAGTTCATGAGCCTTGGCAATAAACTCGGTATAATCATTTACCTCACCAAACTGGTTCGGATATTGCACGATGGCACCAAAATAGGTGTTGTCAAGCTGAATTTCAGAAGCCTTTCCCGTAACGATTTCGATGTTGCGAGGAGCAGCATTGGTGCGCATCACATCAAGAGTCTGAGGGAAAATGCCTTCGTCCACGAAAATCTTGTTCACATTGTCCTTCACCTGCTGACGGCTACGACTGTTGTAGAACATAATCATGGCCTCGCCACCGGCGGTGGCCTCGTCAAGCAGAGAAGCATTGGATAGCGGAAGCTTGGTCATGTCAGCCACCATGGTCTGATAGGTCATGAGAGCCTCCAAACGACCTTGAGAAATCTCTGTCTGATAAGGGGTGTAGGCCGTATACCAGCCTGCATTCTCAAACACATTGCGCATAATGACGGCAGGGGTAATGGTGCCATAATAGCCCATGCCAATATAGGTTTTATAGACCTTGTTCTTAGCGGCCAGCTCTTTGCAACGGTTCAGGAACTGATACTCGTTGATGCCGTCGGCTATAGGCATGGCCTCTTTCAGCCGGATGTGAGAAGGAACGGCTTTCTCAATAAGCTCATCCATAGAACTTACGCCGATAGCCTCAAGCATCTTGGCTTCGTCGGCTGCCGACGAAACGCCATTGTGGCGCTGTACGAAATTATTACTAATCATTGGGTTATGAATTATGTTATAGAAATATTCGCTGTAGGCAATGGAAATTGCAAAGTTAATGAAATAAAATGATATGCAGCAGTTTCGAGAGTGGATTCTGCAAGGAGCAGGGGAGGGGGACTTAGAGCTTGCTGGTCAAATAGTTTTTGAGCTGGTCAATATTGACGCGGTCCTGCTGCATGGTGTCGCGGTGGCGGATGGTGACACTATTGTCGCCAAGAGTGTCGTTGTCCACGGTGATGCAGAATGGGGTGCCAATGGCATCCTGACGGCGATAGCGGCGCCCGATGGCATCCTTTTCGTCATACTGGAGCATAAAGTCGTACTTGAGGGCATCCACTATCTCGCGAGCCTTTTCGGGCAGTCCGTCCTTCTTGACCAATGGCAGGATGGCAGCCTTATAGGGGGCCAGCCGAGTGGGCAGACTCAGCACAGTGCGGGTACTGCCGTCTTCGAGGGTCTCTTCCTTCAGCGCATGGCTGAATACGGCCAGAAATGTGCGATCCACCCCAATGGAGGTCTCAATGACATAAGGAGTATAACTCTCATTCAGTTCACTGTCGAAATACTGCAACTTCTTGCCACTAAATTCACTATGGCGACTCAGGTCGAAATCCGTGCGGCTGTGTATTCCCTCCAGTTCTTTGAATCCAAAGGGAAACTCAAACTCAATGTCGGTAGCGGCATTGGCATAGTGGGCAAGTTTCTCATGATCGTGGTAGCGGTATTTATCGGCGGGGATACCCATCGAAAGATGCCACTTGAGGCGTTACTCTTTCCAATAGCGGAACCATTCCATCTCAGTGCCAGGCCGAACAAAAAACTGCATCTCCATCTGCTCGAACTCGCGCATACGGAAAATGAACTGACGGGCCACAATCTCGTTGCGGAAAGCCTTGCCTATCTGGGCGATACCGAAAGGAATCTTCATGCGTCCGCTTTTCTGCACATTGAGGAAATTGACAAAGATGCCCTGTGCGGTTTCGGGACGAAGGTAGAGGGTGTCGCTGTCATCGATGACGCTGCCCATCTTGGTGGCAAACATCAGGTTGAACTGGCGGACATCGGTCCAGTTGCGCGTGCCGCTGATGGGGCAGACTATTTCGAGGTCGAGGATCATCTGTTTCAGCCCAGCCAAATCGTTGGAATTCATGAGTTCGGCAAAGCGTTCGCGAATCTCGTCAATCTTTTTCTGATATTCCAGCACACGGGCATTGGTGCTGACAAACTGATCTCGGTTGAAGGCTTCGCCAAAACGTTTCTGGGCTTTTTCAACCTCTTTCTTAATCTTTTCCTCTATCTTGGCGATGTGGTCTTCAATGAGGACATCTGCACGATAGCGTTTCTTACTGTCTTTGTTGTCAATAAGAGGGTCGTTGAAGGCATCCACATGACCACTGGCCTTCCAGATGCGGGGATGCATAAAGATGGCGGAATCAATGCCCACGATGTTTTCGTGAAATTGCACCATGGAACGCCACCAGTATTGCTTTATATTGTTTTTCAACTCAGTACCAAGTTGCCCATAGTCATAGACGGCAGCCAAACCGTCATAGATTTCGGAGGAAGGAAAGATGAAACCATACTCTTTGGCATGAGCGACTACCTTTTTAAAGAAATCTTCTTGATTGGCCATTGCTTTATTGCTTTTTATAATGATTCAGAAAGGATTAGACTTCAATCAGTGGATGGATTATGTGGCAAAGGTACAAAAAAAAGTTTGACTTAATGAGGGGCTGACCCCCCAAGGGAGATTATGCTCCCGCAGACATACGCACCACGTTGATGCTCAACTCATAGAGCCCATAGCACAGCCATGAGACCCCAATGAGCATCATCAAGTCAATCGACATGATGCTGGCAGCCCCCAAGGCATGATAAGGAACACACATATATCATTGCAATTTAGCCTATTTGAATTGAGGACATTTCTAATTGGCTACAACTGTCTTTCAGTCTAATTGTCATAATATCAGAATATCCGAAACCAATGACGTGGCAAGTTGTCTATAAGCAAAACAACGGTGTTTGATTCACTGACTTTTAGTATTTTTGCAAGGCAATGTTCATAATATGCCAATTCACATTTAACTTACACAACATATGAAGCAACGATTCTATTTATTCTTGCTGGCAGTTTTTTTGCTGGCAAGTTGCAGCAAAGTAAAGGTGGAGAATCTACGCGTAGAGCAGATGGTTTCTCCATTGAACGTTTCCAGACAACAGCCGCGTCTTAGCTGGGTGATTCGGAGTGACACGAAAGAAGTAATGCAGACCGCCTATCACATCCTTGTTGCCTCGTCGCCCCAACTGCTTAGCGAAGGCAAAGCCGACATGTGGGACTCCAAGAAAATCAGTTCCGATGAATCGATATGGGTACCCTACGATGGCAAACAACTGCAAAGCGGACAACGGCTTTACTGGAAGGTGAAAGTCTATACTACGCAGGGAGAAAGCCCGTGGAGCGAACCTGCGGAATGGGGCATGGGGCTGCTGTCATCCAGCGACTGGAAAGCGCAATGGATTGGTCATGACGGACTTTTTGAGGGCGAGAATGTGGATAGTACCTATACAAGGTTGGCCGCACGCTACCTGCGCAAGGAATTTCGTCTGCCAGAAGACAAAAAGGTAAAGAACGCCGTAGTACACATTTGCGGACTGGGACTTTTTGAACTGCACATCAACGGACAGCGGGTAGGGGAGGATGTCATGACTCCTGGGCCTACAGACTTCCGCCAGCGAGTGTTCTATAACACCTACGACGTGACCCGTATGCTGGATGATGAGGAGAATGCAATAGGTGTAATTCTTGGCAACGGTCGTTATGTCACCATGCGACATGACGACGTGTTGAACCAAGAAGATATGTTTGGTATGCCGAAACTTATCCTACAGATGGACATAACATTTGCCGATGGCAGCCACCAACAGGTCTGTTCCGACACCACCTGGATGCTTACGGCCGACGGCCCCATACGCGCCAACAACGAGTATGACGGCGAAGAATATGACGCCCGTATGGATTTGGACGACTGGGACGAGGAAGGCTATGACTATGAAGAAGGCCATTGGATGCAGGCGCAAAGAGTGCAGGGGCCAGCTGGCATACTGGTGGGCCATCCTAACGACAACATCCGTGTGAAAAAGACCATTGATGCGATAAGCCTCACACAAGTGGGAGACAATCGTTACATTGTTGATTTCGGGCAAAATCTATCGGGCTGGGCCGTGGTGCGTATGCATGACACACGAGAAGGAGACACCATCACTATGAGATTTGCCGAAATATTGAAAGACAATGACTCCAACCTATATACCGCCAATCTGCGCAGTGCACTTGCTACAGACCGCTATATTGCCGATGGTGATGAGGACGGAGAACGCAGTGACGACAAGAGCAAACGCTATGAAGACGAATGGCATCCAACTTTTGTCATTCACGGCTTCCGATTTATGGAAATCAGCGGTTTGCGCAATCCTCAACTGAAAGATTTCCGTGCCGAGTTGGTTTTTGACGACCTGGAGACCAGCGGACAGATAGAAACCTCTAATAGCATCATCAATCAGATTTACCGAAATGCATGGTGGGGTATAGCCGACAACTACCGCGGTATGCCCATGGACTGCTGCCAACGCGACGAACGTATGCCCTGGCTGGGCGACCGTACGGCAGGCTGCTATGGAGAGGGGTACGTGTTTGATATTAACAAATTGTATTCCAAATGGATGACAGACATCTGCCAGTCGCAGCAAGAAACGGGAAACCTGCCCAGCGTCTGCCCCACCTATTGGAGAATCATGAGTCCCAACATGAC
>JAFVBF010000043.1 GCA_017480145.1 Bacteroidales bacterium | reverse complement strand
CGGGCAATAGGGTTCGGACTGTGTATCTGTCATATCGCATATTCGCCCGTAGGCTATATAGCTGTTGCCCAGTTCTGGCGCAATACAAACATATCCGTCAGCCTTGAACTCTCTGACAAATCGGTCATACTCTGGCCTTGCCATCATAATGTCTATGTCATCATCCCAAGGAATAAACCCTTTGTGCCGAACAGCCCCAATCAGACTACCCCCGCACAGCGAGTAGTTTACTCCGTGCTCCACGCACCAGCGGTCTATCACTTTCATTATCTTCAGTCCTTGCTGTTGAAGGTCGTGCAATGTCAGTTCTCCCATTGATTTGTTCATGTCCGATGGCATCTTGCCCTTCATATTTGACATAAATAGATTTTTCATCTGTTATTATGGTTTTTTACTCCTATTCCCAAAATAACTTAATATTTTTGGATTCTTTTCCAAAAAAACTCATTATATTTTTGGATTTCTACATTTTTGTGATTATCTTTGCACTCGCTTTTAATGCCGTCAAATTATGATACACAGAACGATTGAAGATGCCATCGCCCCTTTGTTGGGCGGTCGGAAAGCCATCATAGTAATGGGTGCACGCCAAGTGGGCAAGTCCACGCTGCTTGAAACGCTTTTTCGCCAGCGCGACGATGTGCTGTGGATGAACGGCGATGACCCTGACATTCAACAGCTGTTTGCGCAAATGACGTCTACTCGTATCCGCGCCATTCTTGGTTCTAAGCGAATACTGGTCATCGATGAGGCGCAGCGCATTCCCAACATCGGCCTCCGGCTGAAGCTGGTCACCGATCAGGTGAAAGAGGTACAGGTGGTAGCCACTGGCAGCAGTTCCTTCGAACTGGCCAACAGGGTGAACGAGCCTTTGACTGGCCGCAAGCGTGAGTTCCGTATGTTCCCGCTCTCTTTCAGCGAGATGGTTAGCCACGCAGGGCTGCTTGACGAGTTGCGGATGCTGCCCCATCGCATGGTCTATGGCTACTATCCTGAGGTGGTCTGCAGCCCAGGCAACGAGCGGATGGTGCTGAAGGAACTCACCGACAGCTACCTCTATCGCGACATTCTTTCGCTCGATGGCATCGGCAAGCCCGACAAGCTGACGCGACTGCTCCAGGCCCTGGCTTTCCAGATAGGCAGTCAGGTGAGCTATAATGAGGTGGCCCAACTCGTTGGTCTCGACCCAAAGACCGTAGAGCGCTATGTCGACATTCTGGAAAAGTCGTACATCATCTTCCGTCTCGGCAGCTTCAGCCGCAACCTGCGTAACGAGCTGAAGAGCAGCCGCAAGATTTACTTCTGGGACCTCGGCATCCGCAATGCCGTCATCGGCAACCTGTCGCAGGTGGAGAGCCGTACCGACACCGGTGCGCTTTGGGATAACCTCTGCATCGCCGAGCGCATGAAACTGCTCTCTTACAGGGGCAGCTTTGCCCAATCGTGGTTCTGGCGTACTGTGCAGCAGAAGGAGATCGACTACATAGAAGAGGAAGACGGCATGCTGCGGGCTGTCGAGTTCAAGTGGAACGACCGGAAGGGCAACGTCAAAGTGCCTGCCGCCTTCACTGCCGCCTACCCTACAGCCGCATTTCAAGTAGTTACCCCTCATAACGTAGACAAGTTTATTATGCCTTGACATCATACCCATTCACCTGCGGCAAATCAGCCCCCCCTGCTCGGCGCTTCAACGCCAATAGTAATTGTAGAAATCATGAGACACCTGTTTTTCTTTGGGCGGCATTTGCATATAATCGCTGCCATATAGGCTTAGAAGATTTTCATGCCAACCCGACATAATGAAGAATTCTGAGTCTTCAAACTGATGTAGAACATAGCCTTCCATATTTTTCTTTGGTTGCCACTCGCCTAAGAGATAATGGTCACCAGCGCAAAAATAAGAGGAACTTGTATAGTCATACTTTCGTTGGTGCTTAAGGCATTTGCCCACGCAATTACGACTTAAGAAAAGGGCTATTGTTTTGGCGGAAAGTAGTTTGACAACCGATATTGCCGACTTTTGTTTAAAGCATACGGATAAAGGAGCATGTTTTATTCGGTAATAGGATAAAAAGCGTTGCCAGTTCCTTCTTTCACGTATGTATTTGTCGGCTTCTTCACGATTGTCGGGTGCTCCGTCTACAGGTATAATGTCAATTCCTATGCCAGTATCCTGGTCAACCCAAGCGTATGTGCCTTTTTTCATCAGCGTACGCGTCATATCGCATACCTTACTGATTCTAATTCTCACCTCCAGATTGTCTTCCGTCTCAGGTGTGAAAAGTTTGTATCCACACTCCGACTTGTATGTCCGTACAAAGCGGTCATAGTCTGGGCGAGGCATTTGTATGTCAACATCGTCATCCCAAGGGATAAAGCCTTTATGCCTGATTGCCCCCAACAAAGTACCTCCGCTTAAAGAGTAGTTAATACCATTCTTGACACAAAAGTTATGTACATCTTTCAGAATGTCCAAACTTATCATCTGAACATCTCTAATTGTCATCTGTTTCATTGATACTCCTATTCGTACTATATTACTTTAGTCCAGGAAAAATGGATTTAAAATTCCGGAAAGTTTCCTCTTTAATACAATAGCCTTCATCAACAACCGTAGCAGGATTCCCGCTTAATACACAGTATTCTACCTTGAACCTTCCTTGTACTACCGATGCAGCACTGACAATTGTATTGGGAGCCAAACGCGTTCCTTTTTTTATAAAAGTATTAGCTCCAATCCACGAACCTTCACCTATGATAATAGGAGCACACATCTTTGTATAAGATTGAGCAGCTATGTCATATAGAGGATGAAAATCTGTGTCTACAATAGTAACTCCCCAGCCAGCATGGACTTTTGCCCCTAACACGACTTTATTCCATACCTCTAATATCATAGATGAGGCAAATGTAGACCTATCACCAACTTCCAACAAACAATTCTTTAGGACAGTGATACATGCTCCTTGCCAAACGAAAGAACGACCATGAAAGATTATTTTTCCACCATTCAAATTAAGTGTGCAGCGACGCTTAGGACACCATGGATTCATCTTGTGACCAATTTCAATCATGCCATAAGTGACTTCCGACGAATCTATAACCACTTCTCCTTT
>JAFVBF010000042.1 GCA_017480145.1 Bacteroidales bacterium | reverse complement strand
CTTTTTGACGAGAAAATAAAATAATATCCCTCGTTATTTTACTTTTATGTAAGCCGTCACAAGTCATAAACTTTTTTTCTTTTGCCATAATTGCTTAAACGTTTAAGGATTAATATTTTATCATTAAGTTATTCCTATACACGAAACTGCAAAGATACGAAAATTTAGCCGCATATTTATAAAATATATTTAATAAATGCAGAAAAGGAACGCTCACTCAAAATGAGCATTCCTTTCTAGGTGGGTTATATGTGGGTTATATGTGCCTTCTATGTGGCTCTATTTTTCTAACCACGTATATTTTGGTCAGAACCCTATTACATGGCTTTCACATAGTGTACCACCTTGTCGGCAAAGTCATCGTAGTCGTTGAAAACGACAGCACGTTGAAATCTACCGAAAGAGTTCTTGGATAATGATACTGGAATAGAGCGCATCTTGCGGTAATATCTGTTGTATTCATTGCGGTCTGCTGGGTCGCCTGGCATCTGTGGCAGGCTTATGACAAACAGTAATGTCTTGGTAGGTGTATCCACCATTACCTCGGCATTATCTTCTGACATTTTGAGATACTTGAATGCATTATGCTGTGTAAATGTCTCCCACTTCGAGAACTCTCCATTATTTTTGTAGTAAGGCATCGTGTCTGGTATGATGAATATCTGAAAGTACGGCACGTTTGAGCAACGTATGTTGGCGGTCTCACCAAGCATATTCTCGAAGTAGTTGTTTGAGTTCTGCGAATAGTTTTGCATCACGAATTTAACGCCAATACCTGCCACAACCTCATCTTTATGCAGTATGGTGATATCTACTTTCTTATCGATATATCGTCCTTCTATATTTCCCTCACGGCCATCGCCCACACCAAGCGAATTTACTTCATACTTCGAGCCTAACCGTTGGTGCAAATCGTGAGCAATGGCTCCGTGCAGTATTTTCAGTTTTTCATTGCTTCTCGAACCTGTTTCAAGGAATGTACTAAAAGAGTTCGAGATTACCTTTAAGAATTCTTGATTGTCCATATCTTTGTGATAGTTTATAATTCAAATATTGCTCCACATCCTTTGATGCGAATGTGTAATAGCCGCCACTCTTATAGTTTGCCAACATGGCGATATATGCCACAAAATCATCATTTACTATCAGTTCACGGATCTCATCCTCGCCAATCTCCGTCAGTATGTAAAGTCCACTATATATCCCTTTCCCTGCTTCTACTTTCTCGAACCTCACGCTCTGTTTGTCTCGGATAATGGTATTGATGGCGTATTTGTCCCTAAACACATCTTTTATCGCTTGCGACCTGCCGAAGAGATACCACATCTCTTTATTCTCTGCATCACGTTCTGTTGATAGCAAGTCCTTGTGTTCTTGCAGGTACTTGTAGAGTGGCACATTTTGTTCAATAACAGATGGCGGAAGCGGACGTCCTTTTGTGTCGTATGGGAATATACACTTGCTCCATTTCCCAGTCGATGCCTTGAGAACATCGATAGTGCCATCTGCAAAATCGAAATCGCCAATAAAAACCTTATCAGCCAATGTTGCAAAGCCATTTTTAACTTCTACATACTTATAGGCCTTGCCTGTTCTTATTGCTCGCAACTCTGACAGTCGCTGTTTATTTGCTATGTAGAAGTTGCCCGTAATTGTAATCTCTTGCAGTTGTAATGAGTCAATCGGTGTCGGCGATTCGCTATTGTTCACATATCGAAATAGTTCAACTGCTTGGGCGTTGCTTTCAAAGCGCGATATTGCAGTGTACGTCGTGGCGTTGAAAGGCTGGAAATGCCCTAAATCCACTATGCCAGAAAGATTTCCGTGCCTAATGATATACTCCCGTAACACTGCCCCAGCCTTGCTGCTGAACCACGAACTTGGCGCGATAAGGCACATTTTGCCATCGACTTTCATCATTCGGAACCCGACCTCGAAGAATACAATAAACAGGTCTGTCATCCCTTGCTGAGCAAAGCTGAATTTCTTGACAGCTTCATAACTCGCGTCAAGATTATGCACTCGCACGTATGGCGGATTGCCAAACACAAAATCCATCTTTCCATCATACGCATCCACGGTCAATGCATCGGCACACACCACATCCCACTCAACGTCGTCTACTCCATATCGGCTTGTTATCTCTTCTAAACTATGCACGCACTTATCACGCTCTCCCTGATTTAGTTCTATGCCGTGAATATACGTTTGCAAGTGATTTTTGAGATTATCACCGTGGTATGCTTCGCAATATCGGGTAACGATCTCTCGCAAGAAAGCACCATCGCCACAACTATTGTCGATGACATGCTTTCCAATAATGTCATGGTCAGTATAGCCTCCAAAATCGAGTATCTGCCGAACAAGATAGTCCGGAGTGTAAACTCTGCCGTGTTGTTTTACAGAATTTGCCATTGTGATTGATATTTTGCACTGCTATCAATCACACTCTCGGCAATAGAAAAAGGCGTGAGCCTCTATATGCGTTCAGGGAAAGCCTAGGAAGAAACCCCTGTAAGACCGAACTCACGCCCTCTGGGCGCTACCATAGGTCTTACTAGGCTTACCTAATTAGGCTTCACCTTGAACTAACTATCCCGATTTGTCAAAATCAGTTTCCTAGGCTTATTTTGAACGCGAAATGGTAGTCAATGCTTATGTTATATTTTTTATTTCTCTAATCTACTGTGTTTTAGGTGTCGTTTTTGTTATGAAATTCAGTTGCAGAGATATGCTCTGGTAAGTGGCTGATTGTCAAGGCTTGTTCGACCTCAATACGACCCTAACCCCTCTTTGACCTATCTTTGACCTTGTTTTGTTGTGGTTAAATGTCTGGTTCTATGTGTGTTATAATGTCAACCAACATTGCAGCCTGGGCTTACAAGGTCGCTGGGTTGGAGGAGGACGAGGCGACCGTCTTTATCTTCGGCGCTGAGTATCATGCCTTGGCTCTCGACGCCTTTGAGTTTGCGCGGTGGGAAGTTGGCGATGAAGCAGACCTGCCTACCGACGAGTTTTTCGGGCTCGGGGTAGAATTTGGCAATGCCGCTGACAATGGTGCGGGGCGTGCCGGTGCCGTCGTCGAGGCTGAACTGGAGCAGCTTGTCGGCCTTGGGCACTTTGGAGCATTGGAGGACGGTGGCAACGCGGAGGTCGAGGCGGCCGAAGTCGTCGATGGTGACGTTGGGTTTGACTTCGGCGGGCTGCCAGGCGTTGAGGGCGTTTTGCTCTTTGGTGCGCAGCAGGCGGTCGACTTGGGCCTGGATTGTCTCGTCGGCAATCTGCTCGAAGAGGAGTTCGGGCTGTGCCGTTTGGTGGCCTTCGGCAAGCAGGTCGGCGCGTCCGGCTTGGGCCCAGCCGAGGATGGGGAGGTTCATTATGCGACGCATTTTCTCGGCCGTGAAGGGGAGGAACGGTTCGGCCAGGATGGCGAGGTTGGCGCAGATTTGGAGCGAGAGGTTGAGCACTGTTGCGGTGCGCTCGGGGTCGGTTTTGACAAGTTTCCAGGGCTCGGTGTCGGTGAGGTATTTGTTGCCGAGGCGGGCAAGGTTCATCATCTCGGCCAGTGCTTCGCGGAAGCGGTAGAGCTCTATGGAGTGTCCGACGCGTTCGGGGAAGGCGGCGAGCTGGCTAACGACCTCTTTCTCGGCCTCGGTGAGGGGGCCACAGGCTGGTATGCGGCCGCCATAGAACTTGTGGGTGAGGACGAGGGTGCGGTTTACGAAGTTGCCCAGGATGGCTACCAGTTCGGAGTTGTTCTTGAGTTGGAAGTCTTTCCAGGTGAAGTCGTTGTCTTTGGTTTCGGGTGCGTTGGCGCAGAGGGTGTAGCGCAGCACGTCTTGCTTGCCAGGGAAGTCGTGCAGGTACTCATGGAGCCAGACGGCCCAGTTGCGGCTGGTGCTGATTTTGTCGCCCTCGAGGTTGAGGAATTCGTTGGCTGGCACGTTGGCTGGCAGGATGTAGGAGCCGTCGGCGTGGAGCATGGAGGGGAAGATGATGCAGTGGAAGACGATGTTGTCTTTGCCGATGAAGTGGACGAGCTTGGTGTCGTCGGCTTTCCACCAGCGCTCCCAGTCGTT
>JAFVBF010000041.1 GCA_017480145.1 Bacteroidales bacterium | reverse complement strand
GTCATGCGGCCTGCGATAGCTATCGCAGGCCGCATGACGTATTTGTCGTGTTAATATAACCTTTAGAATGGAAGATCGCCTAATGGTTCCGTCTCACTGGTGAGGATAGTTTCTAACGGGTCACGTTCTGCGTTTACACGTGTTTCCTCGGGGCGATTGCGGTTGGCCAACACCGTGAAGTTTTCGGCCACAACCTCGGTGATATGTCTCTTATTGCCGTCTTTGTCTTCCCAAGAACGGGTTTGTAATTTGCCTTCGACATATACCTGTGTTCCCTTACGGAGGATTTTTTCGGCTATCTCGGCTAACTGGCGCCAACAAACGACATTGTGCCATTCAGTCTGCTCAATCTTTTCGCCATCGCGGTTTTTATGATATTCCGTTGTCGCTAAAGAGAACGAGGCCTTCTTAACGATATTAATGCCTTCATCTCTGCGGTTGTCTTGTGGAAGTGCTACCACATCGGGATTTTTACCCAGATTACCAATCAAAATTACTTTGTTTACTCCTACCATACTTGATGTTTTACTCAGTTTTTATAGTTATATCCTGTGTTCGTACGGGGACGCAAAGATAGCATATTTTCTGAATTTTTCAGGCAATAAACTATAGCCCATTCTGAAAGTAGTTGTCTATCAATCTGGGAACGGGAAGGGATTTCAATCTGTCTAATGGTAGGCCAAGTTCTTTTTCGGGATAATGCGATGGCGGAGCGGAAAGGTCTATTCGAATAAATGATGCCGACAGGGTTTGGTGAGTAAGCTTATGCGTCATACTCATCACCATATAGGGACGAATGGCTTGTGCGCCGCAGGAAGCATTAAACCATTCCGACACACTGTTTTGAAGCTGTTCATCAGTCCAAGTCTGATTGCTTTCGATTAAAGGATACTCATATAATCCCTTCCAAATGTCCCGCCCCTGTCGCTGATGAAAGAATGTATGTGTCACACCATCCTGAACCCACCGAATATCAAGATAATAGAAATATCTCTGACGCACTTTAATTGCAGCTGGTCGCACTGGAAGAGAGGACACCCTCCCAGTATTCCAAGCCACACACTCTGAAGAGAAGATGCACTCTCCACAATTGCAGCCCACTGGCTTGCAATAGGTGGCACCAAAATCCATCATGGCCTGATTGAACAAATCGGGACGATCTCTGTCTATCAACCCCATCAAATGACGCTCAAACTCCTTGTAGGCAGTCTCTGTGGCTATTGGCAAAGTGATGCCAAAGATTCGTGCCATGACACGATAGACATTGCCATCAATGACCGGATATGGCAAACGGTAGGCAAATGAGACAATGGCTGCGGCCGTATAACGTCCTACCCCTTTTAAGGCAAGGACACCCTCATATGTTGCTGGGAAATGTCCGTCAAGGTCAAAAGCAATGTGTCGAGCAGCGGAATGCATGTTGCGGGCACGGGAGTAATAGCCCAGTCCCTGCCAAAGTTTGAGGACTTGCTCTTCGGAAGCGTTAGCCAAATCCGTCACAGTCGGGTATGCATCGACAAAACGCTCATAATAAGATCGTCCTTGCTCAATTCGAGTCTGCTGCAATATGATTTCAGAAACCCAGATACGGTAGGGGTCTCGTATGCCACGCCATGGCAGCACCCGCTTGTTGTCCTCATACCAACGAATGATTTTCTCTGAAAACACGAATAATTGTTATTAGAAGATTCTTGAAAGGCAGCAAATAAACCAGAGTTAATCAGAAAGGCGTCCCATAGCATTGGGACGCCTTTCTGTCTTCAGTGATACGTACGAGACGTGGCCTACTACTTGTCCAACTCGTTCTGACGAAGTTGCTGCACATAGATGGCTTTCAGTCTGCGTTCCCTTGCAATAACGGAAGGTTTAGTGAATTTCTGACGGTCACGGAGTTCTTTTACGACACCCGTTTTTTCAAATTTTCTCTTGAGTTTTTTGAGTGCTCTCTCAATGTTCTCACCTTCTTTGATAGGAACTACGATCATTGCAAATACCTCTTTCTTATTAAAGGTTAATAAAATAATTGATTATAGGGGCTCAATGAGCTTTCAACTATTAGAATTTGAAGTGACCCTGTGCGGCAGCATCCTTAATAGCAGCCAAAACACCCTTTTTATTGATAATACGCATACCTTTGGCAGAGACCTTCATGGTAATCCACATATCCTCTTCCGGAATATAGAATTTTTTGGTCTGGAGGTTAGGTGCAAAAGTGCGTTTGGTGTGGATGCGGGAGTGGGAAACATTGTTTCCGACAATCACTTTCTTTCCAGTAATTTCACAAACTTTCGACATGACTATAATTGTTTTAAATAATTATAAACTATGATTTTTGCCTTATTACAAATCCATTTTGCCAATCCATGGATTTCAAAAAAGCGGATGCAAAAGTCGTATTTTTTTTTTGAACAGCAAAATCATAGCTCGTAACGAATGACATCTTTATATTTTTTTAACATTTAAAAAACCACTAAACACTGTGTATCTGACAATTACAATAGTCAATATTTTACATTTTAACAACGATATATTTAGGAAGAATGTAAAGATTTGTGCATAAAATCACTCCCATCTGCACAACATCCACGATTTCAGATTCACAACATAACTCTACCACAAGGTTATGATTTAGTGTGACGGCAATCTAATAGAAAGAGAAGATTATGAGAATCTCCAACCTAAAAGAAGAGGGCTGTAATTATTCCTCGACCGAGGAATTACGCTTCTGATTCTGCTCCCACTGCTCAACCCGATGCTGATAACGCAGATTAGCGGCGGAAAGGGCGTCATCAGCATTGATTCCATGACGGTGGGCCTGGTGGAGCAGTTGCAAAAGCGCATCGCCAAAGACATGAGAATCAGAAAAAACAGATACATTCTTTTCATCAAAAGCAGGAATGACGCTGTCTGTCTTATCGGGGTCGGTGTAGCCTATACCTTCTGCCTTCTCCTGCATCCGAACGGCTTTGACCAAGGGAGGAAGGGAGCAAGGAACACCTTCAAGAACCGACTTGCGACCTTCCTTCATTTTAACTTTTTCCCACGGAACCTGTTCGCCATTGCCAAAGATATGAGGGTGACGACTGACAAGCTTGTCGCTAACAGCATCGGCCACATCCGCCAAAGCGAAAAATCCTTCATCACTGGCAATTTTTGCATAGAAGAAGATGTGCAGAAGGATATCACCCAGTTCTTTTCGCAAATCATTAATGAATTTTGGCTCGTTAGGATGCTCCGTCACGGCGATAATGGCCTCACTTAGTTCATATACCTCTTCAATGGAGAGATAGCGTAATGATTGCAGCGTCTGTTCTCGATCCCATGGGCACTCTTGACGCAAGCGGTCAAGAATATCGCTCAACCGTTGAAGGGCGGACTGTTGTCTAACTTGTTCTGTCATGACGGACTGTTTATATTCTGCGGACATCCCCTACCCCCTCAATTGTACGAAGTTTCTCGATTAGATGGTTGAGGTCGTTGAGATCATTGACATAAACCATAATGATGCCACGGCCAAGACCCTCCGAAGCCTCAATAGTAATGGCACGGATATATAGATCCATCTCCTCCGAGATAAGGCGCGTAAGTTCTTGCAGGAGCCCTTTACGGTCTATCATGGTAATGGCCACACCCGTGAGAAGGGATACTCGCTCGCCTTCACGCCACTTGGCCCTGACAATATGGTTTTCGTGACTGGCCATCTCTTTGATGGCGACCTTACAATTGGTGCGGTGCACCATTATTTTCCCATCGGAGACAATGCCTACCACCTGGTCTCCCTGCACAGGCTTACAGCAGGTAGCCGTCTCTGTCTCAAAGCGTTCATAATCCTTTTCCAACAAGAAGGCTTGTCCTCCATCTGTATGGAATGTTTCCTGCAAGGGAGTATCCGTCTTTTTCTTGGTATCGAAAAGGTCTTTGTACTGATCAAGGAAAAACATTTTGGGTTTGCCTTGTGTCTTGCCAAAACAGAGGGACATCTCACGTTCACCGACAATGCCTACTGCTAACTGATAATAAAGATCTATGTCTGTTGTCAGTTTCAAATAGTTGCGCAATTTGGCAATATTGCTCGGATTATTATTTATCTTTAGTTTTTCAGCCAATTCGGAAAATTTTGCTTCCCCCTCTTCACGAAATCCCTTCCGATGTTCATGCAGCCAGTCTTTGACTGCCTCTTTGGCCCGCGGAGTATGAGCAATTGACAGCCAATCCTCGCTGGGTTCCGTCTTCTTGCTTTTCAACACTTCTATCTGTTCGCCACTATGAAGTTTGTAACCTATGGGCACAACTTTGGAGTTGACTTTAGCCCCAATACAATGAAGGCCTAAATCCGTATGGATAGCAAACGCAAAATCCAGCACCGTGCTATGAGCAGGCAATGTGATTGTCTGTCCCTTAGGTGTAAACAGGTATATTTCGTTGGTATAGAGGGTCTCCTTGAACTCCTCAACAAGATCAAGTGCGCTTTTCTGAGTATTCTCTAAACTGCTGCGAATCTGCATAAGCCACTCCTCGACAGGATTGTTGTCGACAATCTCGTCAGGATGTTGCTCTTTGTAGAGGAAATGAGCAGCCATACCCTTTTCGGCAATTGTGTCCATACGATTGGTACGAATCTGGATTTCCACCCAGCGTCCTATAGGAGTCATCACCGTGGTATGCAACGACTCATAACCATTGTTCTTAGGCGTGGTTATCCAGTCGCGGAAACGTTTCGGATGGGGACGGAACTGACTCGTAATCATAGAATAGACCTTGAAGCACTCCTCTTTTTCCCGTTCAAGAGGCACATCAAGGATGATACGCATGGCATATAGGTCGTAGATTTCATCGAAGTCTACACCTTTATTCTCCATCTTCTTCCAACAAGAATAGACAGACTTGATGCGTGTCTTGAGGGTATAATGATATCCATTATCATCAAGCATCTGTCGTATGGGCTCCACAAGACAGGCTTTGAGCTGAGGCTCGGTGACACCTGCCTTTTCTATTTTGCTGGAAATCTCACCATAGCGGACAGGATTTGTATATTTCATGACCAGCTCCTCCAGCTCAGTCTTTATGTTATACAGTCCCAGACGATGGGCCAAAGGGATATAGAAATATTGTGTTTCTGACGAAATGGCCCACTTTTTGGTATCCTTCATAGCATCAAGTGTGCGCATATTGTGCAGACGGTCGCAAAGCTTAAGGAAGATGACATAGGCATCGTTACACATGGAGAGGAGAATCTTTCGATAGTTCTCTGCCTGCTTGGAATCACTCTGCTGCAGAATATCCTCAATCTTTGTGACACCGTCCACAATGACAGCCACCCGCTCGCCAAAAAGCTCGCGCAAGTCATCAAGAGAAACCTCAGTATCTTCGACCACATCATGTAGCAGGGCACAGATTACGGCGATAGGGCCAAGTCCGACCTCCTGAACAGCAATGAGGGCTACCGTCAAAGGGTGGAAGATATAGGGTTCGCCCGATTTACGGCGGGTACCGCTATGAGACTTTTTGGCCAAAGAAAAGGCCCGAAATATGTCCTGTTCTTCCTGTGAAGTTAGCGGACGAATAGCATTACAGGCTGCAACCAACTCTTCATATTTCGCCTGAATCTCTCGTTCCTCACGAGCCTCATCAATTACGTACATAACAAAAAAGTTAGTGATGCGACACGGTGCATACGCCGTATCCCCAAAAGTAAGAGATTAAAAAACAAGCCATAACAAGGTGGCAGCGGCCGCAAGACCAACACTAATCCCACCAGTGATATAGACCCCACCGCTGACGACACGAACACCCACGGAGCCACTGAACATGCCAAACTTGCCCTGATTCACAATACTATTAGCAGCCAGCCGAATGCCTAACTCTCCTCCCAAGCCATCGCCACCAGACACACCTCCATAGAGATGCCAGTCAGTCTTGTGCCACGGCGAGGAAAGACGGTATTCTGCACCAGCAGCAAACCAATGAAAGTCTCGTCCCTCATGAAACGAGGCATAGCCACCCCATACCTCGGGAATATAGGCCATACTGAAGCCCAGTGCCCGATCATTTACTCCCACAAGACCTGAGAGTTCCACAAAAAAGGTACTGAAATCATGCCCGAAATAGTAGATAGGGTTACGCTTCCCCGACGACAATCCCTCAGGAGGTTCGTAATTGTCATAATTGTCCTGAGCTATTGCCGATGGATCAATGACGGTGGCTGACGGACTATCCGACTGGGCTGAAACGCTAATCACCGGCGACAACAAAGCCAATATAGCCATTGGCCAGAGAAGGAATCTCGCCATATTCAATGATATTTTAGGGCGGCAAAGTTACGTTTTTTTCATGCTCGCAATTCAAATAATTTCCCTTACTTGAACAATTTTTGTACCTTTGTTTATCTGCTCATTTTGGGCTTTCAATCATCAGCAAAGAACAACGCAATGTATATCAATTCATAAAAACACAATACATTATGGCAAAAGAGATGAATGATGCTGAGGCATCAAAATTGGAGAAAATCAAAATTCTGCAAAGCACGCTTGACAAGATTGAGAAAAACTACGGTAAAGGAAGCATCATGAAACTGGGAGACCGCCCAGAAGAAGACTTGGAGGTTATTTCGACCGGCAGCATCAGCCTTGATGCCGCCCTGGGTGTTGGAGGATTCCCTAAAGGCCGCGTAATTGAAGTATATGGACCCGAATCATCGGGTAAGACAACACTGGCAATCCACGCTATTGCCGAAGCACAGAAAAAAGGTGGAATAGCGGCTTTTATAGACGCCGAGCATGCTTTTGACCCTGTCTATGCCCGGAAATTAGGGGTGGATATTGCCAACTTGCTGGTCTCACAACCCGATAATGGAGAGCAGGCCCTGGAGATTGCCGACAACCTGATACGCTCAGGGGCCATTGACATCATCGTCATAGACTCTGTAGCAGCCCTAACGCCCAAAGCCGAAATTGACGGCGAAATGGGAGAAAGCAAAATGGGCCTTCAGGCACGACTAATGAGTCAGGCTATGCGCAAACTGACAGCAACAATCAGCAAGACCAAATGCTGCTGCATCTTCATAAACCAGTTGCGCGAAAAACTGGGAGTAATGTTTGGCAATCCAGAAACCACTACAGGCGGAAATGCGCTGAAATTCTATGCCTCAATACGTATTGACATTCGCCGCATACAGGCCATTAAAGACGGAGACCAAAACATTGGCAACCGGGTAAAAGTAAAAATAGTGAAGAATAAAGTGGCTCCACCGTTCCGCACGTGCGAATTCGACCTGATGTTTGGCGAAGGCATCTCGAAACTGGGAGAGATTATCGACCTCGGCGTTGAATACGAAATTATCCGCAAAAGTGGGTCGTGGTTCAGTTATGGAGAGAGCAAACTGGCCCAAGGCCGCGAAGCCCTCAAGCAACTGCTACGCGACAACGTGGAGCTGGCTGACGAACTGGAAACAAAAATCCGTCAAGCCCTTAAGGACCGTCAAAATAACGAGGAATAACCATGGACTTGCCCTCCACAACCATGCAGCGTGCTGTTGACCAACTGGCACGCTTGCCTGGCGTAGGCAAACGGTCAGCGTTTCGCTATGCGCTACATCTGATGCAAATGAACGAATCCGAGGTGAATGATTTCGCAGATGCAGTGATACGGTTGAAAACAGATGTGCATCGCTGCAAAATATGCCACAGCGTCAGTGATACCGAAATCTGCCCGATATGCAGCAGTCCTAAACGACTGCGCAACATTGTATGCGTAGTGGAAAACGTGCAAGAGGTCATGGCAATAGAAAACACACAACAGTATCGAGGACTTTACCATGTACTGGGAGGCGTAATCTCCCCCATTGACGGAATAGGCATCCATGATTTAACCATTGACTCGCTGCTGGAGCGTGTGCAAAATCGACATGAAGAGGTTATTGATGAAGTTATCTTAGCCTTGCCGACAACCATGGAAGGCGACACGACAAATTTCTATCTACACAAACAACTGAGCCCGCTTGGCATTAAAATCACCACGTTGGCACGTGGTGTAGCTATTGGGGATAACCTCGAATATACCGATGAGATTACCCTTGGTCGTTCTATTGCAAATCGAGTCCCATTCTCTGCATAATAAATCATTACCGTTAGCAATTTCAGATTCTACTCCATGCTGCAGAAAAGGTTTATTTTCATCCTCATCATCCTCTCAGGGTTCAGCGGAGTCTTTCAGGCACAGAACGACCTCGCTCTGAGGGAGGATATCGGAGAAATGCTATTGGTGGGATTTCGAGGGCAACGGTTATCAGACTGTCCGCATATCAAAAGAGATATTGAGCAGTATCATGTTGGGAGTGTCATTCTATTCGAATATGATGCACCTACAGGTAAAAGACATCGAAACATTGCATCTCCAATCCAACTGCGTCAACTCTGCCAAGATTTACAGACAATAGCATCCAAAAGGCTACTTATCGGTATTGATCAAGAGGGGGGACGCGTATGCCGAATGCGGGCCATTGATGGGTTTCCGCGCATTGCATCACCTCAATACACTGCGTCACAAGGGATGGATACTGTCAGGCACTATGCACGGCTGACAGCAAAGATGCTACAACATGCAGGAGTGAATTTCGATTTTGCCCCCGTGGCCGATGTTGATGTCAATCCGTATTGTCCTGTGATAGGCAAACTGGAACGAAGTTTTTCTGCCGACACCCATGTTGTTGCTTCATGCTGCCGCATATGGCTTGACGAACTGGCTCGACAAAATGTTATCGGCTGCCTGAAACACTTTCCAGGCCATGGCTCAGCCTCTGGCGATACCCATGCAGGGTTAGTGGATGTAACCAAAACCTGGAAAAACTACGAATTAACCCCCTACAAAGAATTACTTGCCGAAGGACGGGTGCCAGCCATCATGGTGGCTCATGTCATCAATAGACAAATTGACCCTCAGTGGCCTGCCTCGCTTTCACACAAAACCATCACGGAACTGCTGCGCACACAAATGGGTTTTGATGGTGTCGTGGTGACAGATGATCTTGCCATGGGTGCAATCATACAGCATTATGACTACCCTGTCGTTATCCAACAAGCCATTCTTGCAGGTGCAGACTTACTATGCCTGAGCAACAACGGCATCAATGGCTATGATTCCGACATTGTGCCCAAAACAGTGAATATCATTCTACAGCTCGTGGCCGATGGCATAATTTCCGAACAACAGATACATGCCTCTGCCGAACGGGTACGCACATTGAAAAAAAGAATACAAAATCAAAAATCAAACAATTAAAAAACAGAAAAATACATATTCTTAAAGGCGTTGGATTGACAGTCCATCTACAGAAGAATCCGCAATAAAGCACATAAAACAACCACTAAATTAATGAAAACCTAAAAACATAGAAACCATGAAAACAGCACAAGCATTCCTCGTCCTGCTGATTGGAACAGCCCTCAGTATTGCCCCGCTTTCTGCACAACGGCCTGGCGGAGGTGGACATTCTGGTGGTGGACATGGCGGTGGCGGAGGACGTCCATCATCGTCCATGGGCGGTGGTAGCCGGCCTTCTCCATCCACTTCACGTCCTGCGGCAAGCAGCAGTCGTCCATCGGGCTCATATTCCTCAGGTTCTCGTCCATCTTCACAAAGTTCTTATAGCGGACATACTCCATCCAAATCTACTGCAAGCTACGGAAGCCGTCCCAGTTCAACTGGAGCGAATACCTCAAATCCTCGTCCAACCAGTCATGCTGTGACAAAAGCAGGAGCCTCGCCCCATGCACATTATGGGACCACGCGCATTGGAGGCAATACAAAAGGGGATATAAGGCCAAGACCTAATGACCCTAAAGGAGGTCGATATGGCAACCCGGCGCCACGTGGCAGCCACAATGGACCTGGACCACGTGCAGTTGGCCCAGCTGGCAGACCTCCCTACGCCACTCCAGGCCATCCCCACGCACCTATGCCACCCGCCATGCGGCCCATGCGCCCAGCACCCTACTTTCACCATCCGATTCATGGCGGCATGATTCATATGCACCCTATTTTCTGGGACCCCGTACCTTGCCACATACACTACTGGCCTGGATTTTGGAGTTACTGCCATGGCTATTGGCATGACTATCATGTGGCCGATGTAGTCGTGGTGCGCGAATATGTACGAGACAATTATGGCACTGATCTTGTCACCTACGTAATGAGCGGAGACATTATGTATGCCCTCACCCGCGCCGATGGCGAAACCTATCTTCAAGTATTTGACAAAGAAGACAACCTCCTCGCCCAACAGAAAGTAAACAAAAAATATACGATTATGGAATTGGACAAGGAGAACGGTGGCTGCTGGATTATGAAAAAGAAAAACAAAGATCCTTTACTCTTTCTCTATAACGATGGCGAATTGCTAATCTATGAAGCCGACTAATCCAAACTATTTCATAAAATTCCATCGGGGCTGCACAGTAACTATGCAGCCCCGAATAATTTAAAAACACTATGCTACACGTTGTTTGTGCCGTCATTGAAGCTGACGGGAAAATACTCTGCCTGCAAAAAGGCATCAACAAATATGCTTACATAGAACATCACTGGGAATTCCCTGGTGGAAAAGTAGAAGCAGGCGAGAGCGAGGAAGACGCTCTCCGACGTGAGTTATTAGAAGAGATGGACTGTCCAATCCTTATTGAACGTCATCTTATGACCACCGAACACACCTATCCTGATTTCTCAATTCGACTCAGTGCCTATCTCTGCCATATCCAACCCATAAATCCTATGCATCCAGATCTTTCCTACCCTAACACCTTCATTTTGCACGAACACCCACAACACCTATGGCTTTCACCTAAAGAACTCCACACTTTGCCCTGGGCTGCTGCCGACAATGCACTTATTCAACTAATCTCAACCCAGCTCTAACAACCACAAAAGCCTACTTTCCTTTGATTTTAAAACCTATTCCATCGCCTGCACCTAAGTCAGGAAAGTCTATTTTATCTGATAGGTTACAACTTCTTTTCGCAATGTCTCTCTCTGTAATTAAAACAGAGCATGATGCGGCGACTTGAATTGAAGCAATGGCTATGGGTTAGTGCCAGCAATGGCCTGATGTCCCATAAACAGGGCGTTCACTTTTAGACCGAGTCGTTTCTATCAATTGGTTTTAGTAAGTTTTCTTGTACATTTTTCATTGATAGCATACCCATTTATAGCACACTGTCCCTGATAGGCATATTGTTGATTGTTGGATTATTTATTATATACCTGCGTGATTTCTGTTTGGGGTATACGATTTCTTTATCATAGAACAACTTATGGCAGCGTTACGTTTTCGCATCTAAACGCATCCAAGCGAAACCCCTCTATGAGAAATTAGCGGGTTAGCAGCCTGCCATCACACATATGTTCCTTCTCGCACGCGATGCCATCGGAGATTGACATACGTAATTAGGTGATTTGCATATGAATGCACATTTAGCTTCCCATTATCTTAGCCGATTTTAGACCATACAATATTTCAGATAATTGAAAGCTAACACAGTAAACATTCTTTCTGCTAATTGAAAACTTTTGTACCGAGACACACAAAAAATACCTTGTAGGCCGAGAACCAAGGACAAGCCACTGTTAAAGAGGTTCTTAATGAGGATGAGGTTCACTTCTCGCCAAGAGAGAGGTGTCTCAGAAATATTAAACAATCACGAATTGCTGCCAACCGATGATTAGTTTCACCTTAGGCCATCTGCACCTACAGAAAATCCATGCAATAGAAAAACTTTAGTATCTTTGCATTGGCTCACAAGAGTTATGTGAGCAAGAAAGCATTGCAAAAAAATATCCTATTATCGAAATTCGGCAAAATTTCAATTCAGGAGGATAGGCATTTTGCTTTCGCTGGTATGTTTATGCTATTCAAAGGCATAGCATCTGGCGTGAGATATGTTCTAAACCGTTCCTGAAAAGGTGTTTGCCGATACCTCGATAATAGCGGATATGAGCACGTAAATCTCATGCCTTCTTTTTTCCATTTCACTCGTCCGATTGGAGATTCAACGACGCACAATAGTTGTACCCGACACATACAGAGGGAATTTAACCATGAAGAAATGTTTACTATTCCTTGGATTCATACTTGTTGCGAACCTCTTTACCATGGCACAAGAAAACGATGTAGAGAAAAATATTACATTTTCTAATAACTATTCTACGGACTCGGATCTGCAAAGTATGGAGAATCCGAAGAAATGGACTTGGTTTGTCGCAGGAAGTTACGGAGGAATCACTGACTATTTTAACAAACACCTTATCGAAAAATACACCGAGATAAAATTCTCAACCTATGGTGCTTCGGGGGGTGTCCTATACGAGATTGGGCAAGAAAATCTTGAGGGTATGTTACTATCACCTTACGTTGGCATCAGCATAGGATTTTTAGGCTATACAACAACCTTGAAACACCAGCGGCAGGTATGGACCTCTGAGGAAAGAAACGCATGGAATAACCATGACAAAGACTCTCTAATCAGCACTTCCCATGGAGGTTATGCGCATATAAACCCACAGATAGGTTGTAGAATAGGTTCCCCTGCATTCCTCGTGGATTTTCGATGCTTCTACCAGTTAACCAGTATTGACTCTATTACTGTAGCCGACCGGAATATCCCCCGTTCTCTGGCGCAAGGATTTAGGCACTCCATTGGCATCAGCATTGGTTTCTGGCTTCACCAGCATCTATACTTGGGCATCCAGAACGAGTATCACAGAAAATCTTTTAACTTTTACTCATTCCAAATTGGGTGGGGATTCTGAACAATCTGATAATTAGGGCCATTCAGATATTATCTGCCGTTTGCAACTGCACATCCAGTTTGACTATCTGGCGAGCATACGGAGTGAGACTCGCACGTGTTGAAAGCCATGAAAACGGCAAAGCGACAGATTGAATCCCACAAGCATACGGGGCAATTTCATACAGAGGATAGACCAACATGAGATTACTCCGAGTGCTGTCAATAAAAAAGTTAGAAGGAATAGGAACCTCTTTACGTGGCTCATATAAACAATCCTTTACTTCCTGATTGACATCTAAACTCTCAATAGCCTGTGCGGCAACCATGCCCAAACCAGTCGTATCGAGAAGGTCGGTCAACGAAATTGTACGAGAAGTTTCACAGTCATAATTAATATACTCAACACCATACAGCCCATGAGCAGCTCCTTCGGGATATAATTCCGATGAAAATATAAAACGTCCCAGTCCTGCATCTTCATTATAGGATGATTCTATACGGTATGTACTATACATCACCCCTGACGGTATGGTGTCAATCTCCTGAAACGAAACAGAATCCAAGCAATATGATTCATCCAAAATCCAAAGATTACCCAAAAACTTACGACATGCTTGTCCGAAATCTTTTGAAATAGAATCATTAAAGCATTTGTAAATTAATTGTTTCTCTGTGTCGAACGATAGCTGACCCGCATTGGGCCAATAGAGACTGTAACTGTTCTCTAAGTAGGATGTAACATCATTAATGACAATTTTATATCGGCATATACCATCCACTTTATCACATATAAGACTATGTGAGTTATATTTAGAACTGGATGCCTTATGCTGACACGATGTGAGCAATAGAGACATCATAAAGAACACAAAGATTAGGGTTTTAGATAGCGTCTTCATATAGTTATGATTATTAAGCATTTGTATCCATTCGCTAACATATAGTTAAAATATCGTAGGTTCCTTACCTACCTCATATTCAAGATTCTTTTCACCTTGGTCTTCAACAATTTTTCCATTGAACCACTGAGGATAGCCCGGCAGATCAAAATTCTGAGGGTCCAAATTCCCATCATCTGCCACACGCCGAACCGTACCATCCATATAGCGCATCAGCAAAAACTGATCCAGTTTTTTCCAACGGACCATCATCTGTTGTGCCATTCGTGCTGAAAATTCATTATTAAGCGATGTAACCTCGGCCTCCGAAAGCCCCGAAAGCCTTTTGTCCTGCTCTGCCACTGCCTTTATGAAACCTGTTTCCATCTCACGCTGAGCCTGTTGAATATCTAAAATCATATCACGATAGCGGCCATATGCAAAGTTGGCAACACGGTTGAAGAGCCAAAATGCCGCTGTTTCGCTATATTCGGTCATACTGCCATTACCCTGACGGAAACATTCCGGAATTACTGATTGGCTGCAATACAGAGGGCTGAAAACAGTAGAATACGTATCGTCTACACCAAACCACAGCATTCCACCAATATTATTTGGCAGCCATCCACGGCACTGAGCAATAGCACAAAAACCTGTCTGTTGAGTCGAGATAGGACGTTCATGCATATACATTTTTCCATCCACCTCGTAATGCATAGGACGCCATCGATAAGGACAGCCGAACGGGCCTGCACCAATATCATACCTCATATCTAACGGCGTGTCCTCGTAGTGATTGCGCATCACATTCATCACATCATATACATCAATCTTATGGTCTGGATGAATCCACAATGGAAGACGGTTCTTGGGATTCCTTCCCAAAGCATAATCGGCATATTGCTCACGAATACCTTTCTTAAGAGTGGAAAACATCGCATAGACCCGCGCATCGCACCCCCTCATGCCCACAAAAGTCAGCGGACAATAGGCATCGGCAAAACTAAAATCTTCATCTTTGCCATTGTAATAGCCCCTCAACCGTGCCAAACTAATGACATCGGCTGCATATACGCATTCCACTTCGTCATCATAAAGATATTTCATATTCCGACTACTAATACTACGACGAGACCCCCTCGTCTCCTGTGGGAATGTGGTGATACGAGCCTGATTGGCGTGACCTGTCACATAGCCTTCCGGAACACGCAAAGCCACCCATACGGCTCCCTCTTTAAAATCCTTATAACCTTTTTTTAATACCCTTTGGCCTTTCAAGGTATCAAACTCCGCACGACCTTTTCCAATTACTTCCATGATCCAGACCTCATTAGGGTCACAGATAGAGAATGACTCGCCCGTACTACGATAGCCATAAGTATCCATCAGCTCTGCCATTATTTTGATGGCCTCTCGGGCCGTCTTCGCACGCTGTAAGGCCAGATGAAACATCGTCACATAGTTCAATCCATCTACACCAGCCAATTCCGGCCGCCCATCAAAGGTGCTTTCCCCAATAGCGACCTGATGCTCATTTACGTATCCGACAACATTATATGTATGGGGAACTTGCGCCACCTCGCACATCAACTTTCCACCCTCGTATAGTTTTATAGTCTGCCCTGCCGCATGATCCGCCGCCGGATAGAACACAAGGTCCCCATAAAGCCCATGCGAGTCTGCTGCATAAGTAATTATCGTCGACCCATCCTTCGTGGCTCCCTTTGTAGCCAAGAAATTCGTACATGCCATCAAACGAGCAAGCGATACCGACACAAATAATGAAAGAATAAATAAGCTCTTTATTTCCGTCATTTTAATCATAATATTTTTTACCCACTGGTTTATTTCTGCCATTCCATCATAACCTCAGACAATTATGATCTCGACCATCCTGTAATATTATTGCCTTGAGAATGGCATAATAGGCAACGGGGTCATAGATGAAAATATAGCCCATAAGACGACAAGAATCCAGAACTAAACGAACTGCAAAATTCAGTAATCATTACGTTTCGGATTTTTCGGAAACCATCCTTTTTGAACACGTTTTCTCTGAGTGAAAAGTTCTCCAATACCCCAAAAAGAAGAGAATGCAATTACACCCAAAATAGTGGAAATAATGCTATTGGATATCAAAAGAGAACTTATGACACCCACAACACCCAACATGGCGAACCCCCACCAACATTTGGTACCAAAATAGTATTCTCCCTTAATAACAAGAGGATGGAAAAACCCAATAATAAGAAAGGTTGCCGCACCAATAATTAGACCAGTGTAGTTCATAGAGATTTAGTTTTATGATGATTAGTATTTCTATCTTTAGCAAAAACCTGCATTTGACAATTGACACAGTCAAAACAAAGACTAAAGGTCTTTTTGTTGTTTTTCAAATATAAATTCCCTTGATATTCTTTATCTACTGTTACGTTATTCTTATGACGTAGGCACTGCCCCAACTCGAAACGAAGACAGTATTTGGTTGTCATAAGTGCCTTGCCTGCAAATTGCTGAGAGAGTTCTATTCCAGACTCTATTTCTTTGGCTCCATGCATTCTGTAAAATTTATCGGCACGATGATTTACCACATTATACCGATAATCCAATCGTGCATCCACACGTGCCATCCCATTATCAATGGTTTCCACTGGAAGCGGCTGGGCTGAAGCAATCCTTTTACATACCAGCTGCTGCACAACCTCACGACGTAAACCATTAAGGAAAGCCGATGTGAAGAAATACCGTCCCTCTGTCAAATCCTCATAGCTAATGACCTGAAAACAAGTATCCCCCATCTTCGTCAGCTGACGTTTTACCTGTTCTTTAGCGTGTTCCACATTGTGCGCCAAAACCTTCTCACATACCGATGAGATCATTCCAGAATACCCATCAACATCCTCTACTAATAAAGAACAGCCATCGGGGCACTCGGCAAACTTCATTTTCACATCTATCTTGCGTACAGCAGTTTTCCCTTGCAGAAGCTTTTCAAAGGCAAAATCATTATTACGATACAACACCGTCCCTTTCGCAATGGTAGGCATATTGTTAGGAAACAACTTTTTCCCGTCTACTCGATTAATAAGAAAGCCCTGTAATTCATTTTTGACGAAATAACAAAGTCCATCACCTGGCACAAAAGTATATTCGCTGTCAACAACAAAACTGTCACGCATGACTTCAGACACCGTTCCGACGAGTTTGCCAATGGATTTCTGTGTGGCGATAGAGGCCATGGGCTGCCGATGCTCAAGAAAATAATCTGTAAAACCACGATTAAACGTCTTTTCCAAATCAGGGACAAAATAAAACGAACAATGGCCCGAAGAGGAATGACTGTACATGGAGTGGCCGCCACCAATAAAATTGTCCAGCAATTGACGGTAATATGCCGTAACATTTTTCACGTAACCCATGTCCTTCAATCGCCCTTCGATCTTGAAAGAGACGATGCCAGCCTCAGCCATAGCTTCAATATGCTGTGCCGCTGAAAAATCCCTAAGGGATAACAGATGCTCTCCCTGCCTAAGTAGTTTTCCCTGTTCGTTATAGAGGTCGTATGCCGAACGACAGGGCTGAGTACAACATCCCCGATTTCCGCTGCGATGGGTCAGATACTCACTCAGATAGCACTGTCCACTATAGCAGACACATAAAGCCCCTTGAACAAAAGACTCTAATTCCACCTGTGTGTGCTGACGAATCTGACGTATCTGCTCAAGCGAGGTCTCCCGGGCCAGCACAACACGGCGAAATCCTACCTGCTCTAAAAAATGCACACGTTCTACTGTAGCATTGTGTGTCTGTGTACTGGCATGAAGTTCTATTGGCGGCAAATTGCATTGTAGCAGACCCATGTCCTGAATCAACACGGCATCGACACCTATATTATAAAGCTGATGGATCAGCCGTGCCGCCTGCTCTATCTCATCATCATACAACAGCGTATTAACCGTTACATATACCTTAGAATGAAATAGATGCGCATATTTCACCAGAGACTCAATATCCTCTAAACTATTGCCTGCCGACATCCGTGCACCATAGGATGGTGCGCCGATATAGAGTGCATCGGCACCATGATTGATGGCTTCTCGCCCTTGTTCATAATTCTTGGCCGGGGCCAGCAATTCCAACTTCTGCGACATAGTGGTGAAGAAATGGAGTGCAAAGGTAGCCAAAATTATGAAAATTAGTGGTATCTTTGCAGCAAGATTATAATTTGCAATGAATGAAAACGATTGGCTAAGATGAAAGAGATTACGGAATTTAGCATCATCGAGCGCATCCAGTATGGCGAACACTATTTTTCACTATTGCTGAAACACCCAGGCACATTGCAGCACATTGAGCCTGGGCAATTTGTTGAAGTAGCCGTCCGTGGCAGCCGTGATGTAATGCTACGCAGGCCTATTTCCATTCATGATGTGGATGAGGAGGCCAACACACTATCCCTCTTAATACAGATTGTAGGCAATGGCACGCGTCAGCTTGCCACTCTTAAAGCAGGAGATACCTTAAACCTAATTTATCCGTTGGGACGTGGGTTCTCAGGAGCGGGACAACATCCGTTGCTCGTTGGCGGAGGAGCAGGCATTGCCCCACTGCTACATCTGGCCAAACATTACACCGCCAAGGGCATCCGACCCACTATACTGCTTGGCGGGCGAAATGAGAAGTTAATTCCTGCACGAGACATGTTCAAACCCTACGGAGACGTTCTGATATCAACAGATGATGGATCGCTTGGAGAGAGAGGATTAGTTACACAACACCCTCGATTCAATGGTGAATACGACCAAATATGTACCTGTGGACCAACTCCTATGATGAAAGCAGTGGCACGGAGTGCGAAAATGCGAGGCATCAATTGCGAAGTCTCACTGGAAAACACGATGGCCTGTGGTATTGGGGCATGTCTCTGCTGTGTGACAGAAACCAATGATGGACATAAATGCGTGTGCAAAGACGGTCCGGTATTTGATATACGGGGTATGGAGAAATGGATGAATGGATAAACATCATAAAATCAATAGCAAGATGTTACAGACCAAAATACATAATCTCACGCTGAAAAACCCAGTAATGACTGCTTCGGGAACATTCGGCTATGGCGAAGAATTTACCGATTTTATTGACCTTAGCCGATTAGGCGGCATCATAGTAAAAGGGACCACGGGCGAACGCCGACAAGGCAACCCTTATCCACGTATGGCCGAAACACCATCTGGCATGCTGAATGCCGTGGGATTACAAAATGTAGGAGTAGAAGACTTTAGCAAAAAGGTTTATCCACGAATCAAAGATATTGATACAAATATCCTTGTCAATGTCAGCGGAAGCTCAATAGAAGAATATTGTTCCACCGCTGAGCAAATCGACTCTCTGAGTCATATTCCTGCTATAGAGCTAAACATCAGCTGTCCAAACGTCAAAAAAGGAGGTATGGGATTCGGAACCGATCCAGACATGGCAGCACAGGTAGTAAGCGAAGTACGAAAGGTGTATCACAAAACACTGATAGTAAAACTGACCCCCAACGTAACAAATGTCACAGAGATAGCTAAAGCCGTGGAGGGGGCAGGAGCTGACAGCGTATCGCTCATCAATACAATGCTGGGTATGGCCGTGGATGTAGAACACAAGAGACCCTACCTTAGCACCATTACGGGTGGACTGAGTGGCCCCTGTGTGAAACCAATAGCCGTACGTATGGTCTGGCAGGTGGCACATGCCGTACAAATTCCTGTCATAGGGCTTGGCGGGATAATGACGGCCGCCGATGCTTTGGAGTTCCTGATGGTAGGAGCCAGGGCCGTGCAAGTAGGAACTGCCAATTTCATAGACCCAACAGTAACAATAAAAATCATTGAAGGGCTGGAAGCATACTGTAATAAACATGGAATCAATGACATTAATGAGATAATTGGGATTATTTAGTCATGATTCTGGTCGCCGATAGTGGGAGTACCAAAACAGATTGGATGTGGGGGACATCGCCAGAGAAATACATGGCGACATCTGGGCTTAATCCCCATTTTGTCAATGACAAGCAACTTCAGACCAGCCTAAACAAAGTCCGTCATCAGTGCGGCCCCATTGACACAATATTCTTTTATGGTGCAGGCTGTGGGGCAACCTCGGCCCGACAACGAATCATAACGGCCCTCCATCAGCATTTTCCATCATCTTATATCTGTGTCGAGGGCGACCTTATGGGTGCCTGTCGAGCAACCTGTGGAAATCATTCGGGGATTGTTGGCATTCTTGGGACAGGGAGTAACGCCTGTTTCTATGATGGTTACAGAATTGTGAAGAGTTTGCCATCGGCGGGATATATATTAGGCGATGAGGGGTCTGGATGCCATATAGGGAGGCTACTGGTTAAGGATTACATCCGCCAACTCATGCCAGACCCACTATGCACTTATTTCCAGAAATATATACAAATGGAATATGATGAATTGATGACAACCATTTATGAACGACCAGCCGCCAATCGTTTTTTTGCATCACTTGTCCCCTTTGCCCTACAGAACCGGGAGACTACATACATTCAAGACCTTCTCCTGTATGCATTTGGAGAATTCCTTTCTCGACAAGTACAGCAAATTGGTCAAGGATGCGAACTATACCTAACAGGAAGCATCGCTGCCACATTCGAAAAGGAAGTGAGGATTTCTGGAGAAAAAAGAGGGTACCAAATAAAAAACATTATACCACGCCCTATCCAAGCACTCATCTCATACCATAATACACATCTACCCGAAAGGCAATAAAAGCGTTAAAGAAACGTTATAAACTAACATTTTACAAAAACACAACTAACTAATACATACATAAAAATGGAGCTATCAAACATTTTGGTTATCTCTGGCAAGCCAGACCTTAGCGAGTTGGTTTCCCAGACCAGAGCGGGTGCTATTGTAAAAAACATTGTTACGGGACAAAAATTCCCCGTTTTCAAGAACGACCGCATCAGTTCGTTAGGAGAGATTCGTATTTACACTAATAGCGGAGAGGCACCATTAGAGGATGTTCTGAAGAATATCTACGACAAAGAGCAAGGACAGCCACTCTCTTTCGACCCCAAACAGGCTGACAGCCAGACCATGTTTGATTATTTTGGGCAGGTGCTGAAAGACTATGACACCGACCGCGTACACACTTCGGACGTTAAGAAAGTACTCTATTGGTACAACATACTGCTTGCCGCAGGGAAACTAACCCCAACCGAGGAGACTTCCCAAGAAGCAACTCTGGAAAAAGAATCATAACAATCATATTATCAATATTGATACATGACCTATACCCATCAAGAAGCCAAACGCTACACCATCACCTCCGCACTGCCTTACGCCAATGGTCCCGTACATATAGGCCATCTGGCAGGTGTATATGTACCCGCCGATGTCTACGCACGCTATCTTCGTTCGGCCGGAGAAGAGGTTCTTTTTATCGGTGGCAGTGATGAGCACGGTGTACCTATTACCATCAAAGCCCGCAAGGAGGGCTGTACGCCACAAGACATTGTAGACCGCTATCACACTATTATCAAGGACTCTTTCAAGGAGTTTGGCATATCTTTCGACATCTACTCACGTACCTCCTGTTTAGAGCATCATAAGACCGCAGCAGATTTTTTCAAAAAATTATACGATGAGGGCAAATTTGTAGAGAAAGTATCCCAGCAGTATTATGATGAAGAAGCCCACCAGTTTTTGGCCGATCGCTACATTACAGGAACCTGCCCTAAATGCGGCAACGAACATGCTTACGGCGACCAATGCGAAGCCTGTGGCACTTCGCTGAATGCCACGGACCTCATTAACCCCAAGTCGATGCTCAGTGGTGCTAAGCCGGTATTGAAAGAGACCCGGCACTGGTTTCTGCCCCTTGACCAAGACGAAGCGTGGCTACGCCAATGGATACTGGAAAAACACCAAAAGGATTGGAAAAGCAATGTTTATGGACAATGCAAGTCATGGATTGACGCTGGATTACAGCCAAGAGCCGTCACCCGGGACTTGGATTGGGGTGTAAAAGTACCTCTTGCTGATGCCGAAGGGAAAGTGCTATACGTTTGGTTTGATGCCCCCATTGGATACATCAGCTTCACGAAACAAGCCTGTGGCTCGGATTGGGAAAAATGGTGGAAGTCTCAGGACACCCAACTGGTGCATTTCATCGGGAAAGATAACATCGTATTCCACTGCATCATCTTCCCAGCCATGCTGAAGGCAGAAGGCAGTTTCATACTGCCAACGAATGTGCCTGCCAACGAATTTCTCAATCTGGAAGGCAATAAAATCAGTACCTCGCGAAACTGGGCAGTATGGCTACACGAGTATTTGCGCGATTTCCCTGGCAAACAAGATGTTCTACGCTATACGCTTTGCAGCAATGCTCCAGAGACTAAAGACAATGACTTCACCTGGAAGGACTTCCAACTGAAGAATAATAGCGAATTGGTATCCATCTTAGGCAACTTTGTCAACCGTACATTAGTACTGACCCACAAGTTCTATGAAGGCAAGGTACCCGCTGCACACCAAGAGGTATGGACCGACGTGGAACGCGATGTCGTTAAAGAGATGTCCACTTTCCCCGAACGCATAGGTCGCAGCATTGAGGGCTACCGCTTTCGAGAGGCATTGTCCGAACTGATGAATCTGGCACGACTGGGCAACAAGTACCTTACCGAGACCGAACCATGGAAACTAATCAAGACCGATGAGGCACGTACTGCAGCATCTCTCAACTTATCTTTACAAATATGTGCCAATTTGGCCATTCTCGCCGCCCCGTTTCTCCCATTCTCGGCAGAAAAATTGAACCACATGCTGGACTTCAAACCTTGCAGCTGGCACTCGGCAGGCGGCATTGACCTATTGCCTGAAGGCGTGCAACTCAATGCCCCAGAACTACTTTTTGAAAAGATTGAGGATTCCGCCATCGAAGTACAAATGAAGCGATTAGAGGATATCAAACGCCAAAATGAACTCAACAATTGGCAACCTGCCACCGTGAAGCCTACTGTGGCTTTCGATGACTTTGGGAAGATAGATATCCGTGTGGGAACTGTGCTGGAATGTAGCAAGGTGCCAAAAGCCGACAAATTATTGCAGTTTAAAATTGATGATGGCATGGGTACCCGAACCATCGTCAGTGGCATCGCCAAGTTTTATCCCGACCCGCAAGCCCTTGTAGGCCGACAGATATGCTTTATAGCCAACTTTGCGCCCCGCAAATTGAAAGGGGTAGAGAGTCAAGGCATGATTCTCAGTGCCGAAGACCGAGACGGGCGGCTGGTATTACTAAGCCCCTCCGACATCGTCACTCCCGGCTGTTCTGTAGGCTAAACATTCACAAGTCCGAAAAAGAGTCACTGTAGCCTAAAGTCGGCAATGCAAATAGAAAGGGGGAAATCCTTTGTAAAATGGATTTCCCCCTTTCTATTTGCATAATTTTTCTTTTTGTAATTTTCTTTGCAAGCCGTTCTTTCCGAACTGTTTACACCATACAGGATGTTTATCAACTATGCAAAGATACTAATTTTCAAGCAAATCACAACACCTTCATGTAAGTCGTGAGCTGTCGGTAGATGTTTATCAACTATGCAAAGATACTAATTTTCAAGCAAATCACAACAGCTGGTATAATTCCTCCAAAGTATGTTTGGATGTTTATCAACTATGCAAAGATACTAATTTTCAAGCAAATCACAACATTATATACTTAGTTCTCTTTAGGTGGAGGATGTTTATCAACTATGCAAAGATACTAATTTTCAAGCAAATCACAACTGCGCCACTTGGTTTAATGCATCACATATAGATGTTTATCAACTATGCAAAGATACTAATTTTCAAGCAAATCACAACGTAGATGGTGCGGATAAGGTTGAAGTACAGATGTTTATCAACTATGCAAAGATACTAATTTTCAAGCAAATCACAACAAGTCGTCGGGACACACCTTTCGGGCAGTGATGTTTATCAACTATGCAAAGATACTACTTTTCAAGCAAATCCCAACCCGCTTTAATGATTGGCTCAATTGTCTCTGGATGTTTAT
>JAFVBF010000040.1 GCA_017480145.1 Bacteroidales bacterium | reverse complement strand
TCTAAAGAACCCCCGCCCCGACTGTTTATTCATATATCTTACGATATTTCCTAAAATCTCAGCACCATACGAGCCGTGCAATTAATGCCAGGCTGTTGTAAAAAGCCCGTACTATTATAATAAATATTGCTACCAGCCACGCTGTAGTCATCAACCCAATCGCCAACCCAGGCAATGATACGATAGTCGTGATCCAGCAGATTGTGTACCACAAATTGCGCTTCAAGTTCTTTGCTTCCACCAAGATGCCAGGTGTAAGAGGTTTTGGCATTAAGAAGGAAAAAAGCATCTTGCTTATACACATTGCGAGAAGTGTTGTCGCCGTACATCTCGCCAACATATTTGCCCGCCAATTGTATTTTCCAATCCTTTATGGGTTCAATCGTCGCAATGATAGCGCCAACCAATGCAGGAGAGAAAGATAAATCCGTGTTCTCCGTGCGAGTAACCATGACAGTTCCTCCATCTTCAAAGTCAGTGTAGGTATAATCTATAATCTTATTGGTACTCAATGTTAAATTAGCATCCATCTTAAACCAGTTGCAAAAACGATACCCACCTTCTAACTCAATTCCTATACGATAAGACTTGTCCACATTCTCCATAAGTGCATACCCCACGTCATTCAGCTTACCCGAAGCCGTAAGCTGGTCTTTGTAGAGCATGGCATACAGATTGGCCGAAAAACCATATTGATTCGTTGAGAGTTGATAGCCAAACTCAATGTCAAGCATTGCCTCAGCCTTAATGGTGTCGCCAACAAGCAGTTTGTCCTTGATATTAGCACGCGTGGGTTCGCGCTGTGAGATTCCAGCCACAAAATATGTGCGCTGATGATCCGTCAGTCGCCAGTTGAGACCCGCCTTGGGATTGAAAAAACTATAATTTTCCGTAAAGTCCAAAAGGCTGCCATCATCCTCTACACCATCTATTTCATAGTGGACGTAGCGATACTGCAAGTCACCATACAAATTGAAATTTTCATTGATGTCGTAATTCAGTTTGACAAAAGTTGTGGCCTCGGCCTTGTCTCCCGTGTTGCGATACCATTCAAATGGACTGTCTTCGGTGAAATTAAAGGTAGGATCTTTACCCCAAATAACGTTACCAAAATGCTCTCCGTGATAGTACATGAGATTTTCTCCAAAAGATAGCGATAGCTTCTCGCCTGCATGGCGTGCACCAAAATTAAAGGTTACCGCATTGTTATCCATCTCCTTGCGAGTGATAAAGTCTCCTTTAGCACTGCCATTGCCACCTATAGTCAGACCATATTTGCTGGCTTTCTTATCGTAACGATAGTTCTCGTAGTATCCATCACCATGAGTAAAATCCAATGCGGCATTCATGCTCCAGGAATCCGTCAATAAGTAGTTAAAATATAACTGATAGTGCTGCTGCCAATAGTTGTCAGTCTCATTATCGTAGTAATGTAGGTTTCCCATATCATCATAATAGGCGCCAGCATCATTATAGTGCTTGTCCTTGTCAAGATCATCAGCATAGGCACCATTCCAAGTAATACCCGTAGTCTGGGATCCCATAAAGAAAACCGCTTTCAGGAGAGACCGCTCTCCATAATGACTGGCACTTAGGAAAAGTGACTGCTGATCACTGTAGCCATTGCGAATAAACCCGTCAGTACCCAGTCCGCTATACGCCATGTCAAATGAAAAACCTTTCTTTGTAATACCCGTACCAGCAGCAATGCCATATTGGCGTGTATTCCATGAGCCAACTGACAAATCAGCAATACCATAAGGTTCGCTCTGCGCATTAATCGTTTGCAAATTGATAGCACCGCCAAAGGCTGGGGAGCCTCCATTAGAAGCCCCTACACCTCGTTGAATCTGAAGGCTCTGTGCCATGCCGCCAAGATTAGGGATATTGACCCAGTAAACCGACTGGCTCTCAGCATCATTCAAGGTAATTCCATTGATGTTCACATTGATGCGAGAAGCATCAACGCCACGAATCCGCAGACTGGTATTACCCGCGGCACAGTTCTCTGTAGAGGCAACAACCGATGGCTGTAATTCAATGATATAAGGGATACTTGTCTCGACTTTATTGTCAGACAAGGATTCCTTGCTCATCGTACTTGTTGTCAGAGGTGCCTTATTACTAACACGACTGTCGTGAATTAACACCTCGTCAAGAACATGCACAGTGTCTTGTGCTAAAATAGATTGATTAATGTTTACGGCCGTAAAAAGACCGAAGGCGGCAACGCCCGCAATGTATTTTGTTGTTTTCATAGTCTATTCCTTTCGCCAGCATTATCTGGATCAAGTTCCTCGGGATATGTTCTCAGCCACAACAGGTTGCAGCACTCCCAGACTTTCCATATCTCTCGGAAAAACGCGACAAAGATAAGTTTTTCCGTGATTCTACCAGAAAAAAGTTATCAATATTACAAAACCGAAAAAAATCGATGGTTTTCCCTCTTTGGGAAAACCATCGATTCAATCAACTAAAGTATTTTGTAGAATCCTACTCCTCTTCAAAATCGTCTTTACCAACACCACAGAGGGGGCATACCCAATCCTCGGGGATATCTTCAAAAGCGGTTCCAGGGGCAATGCCACTATCGGGGTCACCATTGGCAGGGTCATAGACATAACCGCATACTTTGCAAACATATTTTTTCATGACTGAAATTTTTAGGGTTAATAATTCAAGCTCAATTATACATTATTTTGCAGCAGCCTGAAAAGCCGTGATGCACACCACATTGATAACATCTTCTACACTACATCCACGACTTAAATCATTGATTGGAGCCGCCATACCCTGCATGACAGGACCGATGGCTTCGGCACCAGCCAGACGCTGCACAAGTTTATAACAAATATTGCCACTCTGCAAATCTGGGAAAACCAAGACATTTGCCTTGCCAGCAATATCGCTCTGCGGAGCCTTGGTAATGGCAACTTTGGGGACAATGGCGGCATCTGCCTGAAGTTCACCATCTAACTTGACGTTTGGATCCAAATCATGCGCCACGCGCGTGGCTTCGATAACCTTATCCACTAACTCATGTTTCGCACTTCCCTTCGTACTGAAACTCAGAATAGCGACACGGGGTTCCTCAAATCCTGCAATATGTTTGGCTGTCTGAGCTGAAACCACAGCAATCTGTCCCAATTCGGCAGCCGTAGGACAAGGGGTAGCGGCACAATCAGCAAACACCATCATGCCGTTTTCTCCATAGTTTTTGTCTTTTAAAATCATAATATAAGCGCCACTCACCACACTCACTCCAGGTTTTGTCTTCACGATTTGGAATGCAGGACGCAGCACGTCACCTGTGGCATTACGGGCACCAGCAACTTCGCCGTCCGCATCACCATTTTTGATGAGCAAGCATGCCAGATAAAGCGGATCTTCAACAAGACGCATGGCTTCATCCATCTGCATGCCTTTCTTTTTTCTGATTTCGCACAGCATTTCCGCAAAATACTGTTTACGATCATTATTCGCTGGATCTATAATCTGAGCCTTATCAATATTGTGTAAGCCCCACTTGTTTGCCAAAATTTTTATCTCGGTCTCACTCCCCAGCAGGATGATGCGTGCCAGCCCCTCTCCTAATATGAAGTCAGCAGCCTTCAGCGTTCTTTCTTCTGTACCTTCGGCCAACACGATACATTTGTTAGCATATTTGGCCTTGGCGCGTATTTGTTCAAGCAATGTCATGATTGTTGTATGTTTTAGTTTGGTTTAAAAGGATTTGCAAAAATACAAAATCTTCCTATTTCGCTAATCGAAAAATTTCCAGATAACACCATAGTACAGACCGAACTTATTGCCAGGATAGTGCGGCAGGATAAAATAATTCGGATGGCTCTCCCATAGACTGTTCAAATGCCCTGCTTTTGCGTAAATAACTGCACGCTTTAGCTGTAAATTCACAAAGACATCCCCCCATAGATAGCCGCCAACCTTCACATCATTCTGATGATAGAAAGCCCCAGCCGATGGCAAATAGCCATCCGCATAAAACTTGGTGTGATAGCGGATGTCGAGTCCAACTTGCATAGTCAATGCTTTTTTGAACAGCTGTACATCAGTATATATAGAATTTTTGCTGGCCCATAGCGGTACACGCATCTGATCTTCATCACTGCAATACTGCACCATCTGCTGCATGTCATAGCGTAGCCACCCCCAAAGATTCAAGTGATAAACAATTCGTGTCTGTAGCAGCCAAAAGTCCGACAGTCCCTGCACTGGCATTGAGGCTGACGACAACCAAACATGATTTTTAATATTATTGGCTGTCAGGGTCAAATCTATTTTGTTGGACTTCTGATAGTGAAGTTCTCCCTTGAACGTTTCAATCTTCTTCAATTGATCCTCCATATCCCAGTGAAGACCATTGCCATGATTGTGAAGGTAAAAGAAATCGGCTTCTATTCGCTGGCTGGTCAGGCTTGCTGTCAGATGTCTCAGACTGTCAAAAGGGAAGAAATAAGATAATGCCATTCGGCGATCATTATTCAAACAATTATCCCCCATTTCATTTTCGGCTTCTATCGTTGCGACACCACGCCCTATTGTTTTGTCCAGACGAACATACGGGGATAAATCAAACATAGTATAAGTCAGACTATCCATTTCGTTGACATACACCAATTGTGGCTTGATTCCAATGGTAATTTTGAGAGGATTATGCCATTTGGCATCAGGGAAAGCATCATTTGTCCAAAACAAATCGCCCGAGAGATTATGGAAAATCGCGGAATCTGTTCCTGCGGAGTCAAGCACAAGATGCTTCCACCGCTGCCAAGAAACATCCACACCTATGACACCTGCATTAATAACTTTATGTGACGCTGGTCGTAATGTGTCATCCCAGTATACGGTATCAAGTGTCAAACTATCTATGGCTTCAACACGACTGTGAGTAATAACACGATCCACCTGACGTGCCATATTGTAACTTTGGTGGGAGAATAGAGTCAGCTGATTGTAAAGAGTCCGATTCGTGGTGGATCTGACTGGTATGCCCGATAGCCCTGTCAAATTACTGTTTTCTGTAAAAACACTATCTGACGTTACTCCACCATTCTCTCCCATACGAAGTTTTTGCCATATTAGGCCAGCATACAACTGATAGCGGGAATCAGGGGAGTAATAGTTGGTTGTAAAGTCCAAATAGCTATTCTTAGCTTCTGAATTAGCATAAATTTCATCAGGATTGAGGAAATCTATGTCAAACGAAACATTCCAGCGAGGAATGATATTCCGGGTGTGCGATGCCTTAATCTGATACTCACTATTAAGCGAACTAGCATAGCCCAACACTGTATAGGGTCTACGGACCTGGTAAAAATTGACCGATGTAGGTGTTTTTCCATACCCGCGATTAATATCGGGTTGAAAATACCAGTCTAAACCCGACGAAAGGGTAGGGTAGAGGCTGTAGTGAGAAAGCCCAATGCCACCTTTTGACAAGAAATAATCCCCGTCTATACGATCCAATCTATCAAAAAAATTCAATCCTTCGGCAGAGAGCGTGGGTTGGCTAATTTCATCAATCCAAATGGTCCCTGGCTTATAATGAAATAAAAATATGCTCCCAAGCAGTTCTTCGTTAGAAATATCTTGATTGAACACTATACCCCTCGCGGTCTGTTCTTGAACAGTGTCATTTTCCGTATTTGAAGTATTAATACTTGATGGAGAGGCTGCACTATTCGGCATTACTCCCCCCGTCTTTGAACCAGTTGTTGGAGCGGTAGATCGTGTTGTTCCGACCGTGACTTGCGCTGATGCTGTCAAACACACCAGCATAGTCGCAAATATCAGTATGGCCCTTCGCCCCCTCACGATTTACAAGAATTTGAAGAGAATATTAGTTCGCCATCAAGAATCGTTCCACATCCATTGCTGCCACACACCCTTTTCCCGCTGCCACTACCGCCTGACGATAATTAGGATCACAAACGTCACCAGCAGCAAAAACACCTTCAACACTGGTCGAACTTCCAGGTTCACTCACCTTTATATAACCATTTTCGTCCAGAGCCACCTGTCCTTGCAGGAAAGAAGTATTTGGCTGATGCCCGATAGCCACAAAAAATCCAGCAACATCAATATGCGAAATCTCTCCTGTTTTCACATTGCGAAGATTTACTCCCGTCACACCATCTATATCATCACCTGTAATTTCCTCGGTCACACTATCCCACAGCACTTCTATTTTAGGATTTGAAAGTACCCGGTGCTGCATGGCTTTTGAGGCTCGGAGTTCGTTACGACGTACAATTTGATATACTTTTTTACATAATGTAGCAAGATAGCAAGCCTCTTCGCAAGCCGTATCGCCCCCACCAACGACAGCAACCACCTGATTTTTATAGAAGAATCCATCACACGTGGCGCAAGCAGACACCCCTTGCCCATAGAGACGCTTCTCACTGTCTAATCCAAGCCAGCGCGCCGAAGCCCCCGTGGCTATAATGACACTTTCGGCAACAAGTTCATTACCATGATCATCTACCGCATGAAACGGCCTTGACGAGAGGTCAATTCGATCAATAGTTCCCTGTCGAACCTCGGTACCAAAACGTTCTGCCTGCCGACGTAAATCGTCCATCATTTCTGTACCACCAATACCATTAGGGTATCCAGGGAAATTTTCAATCTCGGTTGTTATGGTCAATTGTCCGCCCGGCTGCATACCCGTATACAGAATGGGTTTGAGGTCGGCTCGCCCAGTATATATACCCGCCGTATATCCGGCAGGACCTGAACCAATAATTAAACAACGAGTAGTTTCCATATTGAATTTCTGTTTATTAATCACAAATCACTGGGCAACTTATGCTGGCGACGTTTCGCCATGGCGAAATATATCAAATAAGCAAAACCCACAACTATTACCACTACCTGCTGCGATCCCCAAAGCATCCAACCAGCTGCTGTTCCCGTCGTCAATGGAACTGCATACAGGCTTAGTGCCCACTGTACTAAGACAGGGTAAACGCCCAGCCCTCCCTGAGAAAACACCATGCCAACAGAACCAAACAAATAGATGGCAAAAGCCGCTTTCAACCCAAGGCCAGCACTTTCCTCGAAAGCCTGAATTATCAACAGTCCTCCAAGAATATATAGTAAATAGATAGCAAAACTGTAACCAATGAAAAGCCACGTATTATGCCCACCAAGGTGCAGAATACTGGAGACACCTGTAATGCAACTACGAACCAAATCGTCTATCTTCCGAAAAAAAAGAATGTGTAACAACCTTTTCCATAGCAACTTATAGGCTATAATCAGCAAAACAACCCCACCTATCACTACAGCTACCAGTAACGGGATACTTGGCAGGGATTCGTATTTCTCTATCAAACTGTCATATAGCCAATCTTTAATATCACTGTACATGATAAGCATACCTAACAAGATGACTATACCAAACATCAACACGTCAATAACTCGTTCCGTCACCACCGTTCCCAACGATTTCTCCAAGGGTATCTGTTCACTAGTCCGCATGGTGGCGCAACGAGCCACTTCACCCAATCTTGGAAACGCCAAATTAGCCATATAGGCCACCACAACAGAGCCAAAAGTATTATTTTGACTTGGAAACAACCCCATTGGCTCATAGAGAAGACGCCAGCGCAATGCTCGTACCCAATGGCTTAAAAGGCTTACGACCATTGCCGCTATCACCCAAATATAGTTGGCTTCACGGAAAGACTCCAGAATGGCTGCCTTTTGTTCACCATCAAGTTTTAGCAGAAACCAATAAATAAAAAAGATTCCAATGCCCAGGAAAATGACCAGTTTGAGTATGTCTCCAGCCTTTTTTTTCATTGGACATGATTGTCTTTAGGAAATATGACTGTGGGATGCCATATCTTAGCCTCTTCAAAATCCATTGTAGCATACGAGGCGATAATGACCAAATCCCCGACACGAACTTTGTGGGCTGCGGCACCATTAATCCCTATAATACCCGTTCCGACATCTCCTCGTATGGCATAGGTACAGATACGTTCTCCATTCGTAATGTCATAGATTTCCACGCGTTCGTTTTCTATGAGGTTGGCAGCATCCATCAATGCACCATCAATAGTAATGCTGCCTATATAGTCCATATTAGCCTCGGTAACGCTAACCCGATGAATTTTAGACTTCAGTACCTGAATCAGCATAAGCTGTCATTTTGATTTGAAGCTGCAAATATACAAAAACGGCCTAAGTTAATATGCGGCTTCTGCATAATTAAAACAAAATCCAGTATAGCAAAAGACAAGCTAAGAGTACGTACATCATGATTTTGCTGGCAGAAACAGGCTTCATATACTCTGGGTCATCCATATTATATCGACGACGAATACGAATATTGTTCCGTCGCCACCCCTCATCGCTATATTTTGTTTGAACATCACTATCAGAGGAATCCTTAGAGCCTGTATGGCCGACAAGCATGGATGAATCACTCTGAAACCGCGGCTGGTAGTTGAATTTTGGCATTTCGCGCCTTTGAAAAAAATCCTTAATTCCCAAGCTCTTACGTTGAGACTCACGATCCATACGATGTATTTTGCTTTCAAAATAGCGTAAATCATCGTCATCCACTACCGTTTCCTGTGTTCCTACAAGGGCATCATCGAAAGCAGTGGCTTCCTCTAACGATTCTTCTGAAGCATATTTTTTTTTCAATGCTTCCCATTTCTCTTTTTCGGGATCGTAGAAGCGTGGCTCGTAGTGAAACTGCCTTGGCTTTGGAGTAAAGAACATCGGCATAAATACAAGTTTTAAATAATTTCTCTTTCTGTAACCACACAATCCATACACACATCATGAGGGTCTACAGGTATTGAGTCTAATAGTTGAAAATCAAATGCGACTCCCACCTTATAAGCATTCGGCATGTTCTTCAGCAGTCGATCATAAAAACCACGCCCCCGCCCCATACGGTTGCGAAAACGATCAAATGCAACTCCAGGGACAACGGCTACATCAATGTCGCCCAATTGAACAAATGCGTCTCCTACGGGTTCTCCAATACCGAATTGTTCTCCTTTTTGCATCAGTTCAGCCCCCAAATATTGCTTTAAAACCAGATTATCACCAACCACACAAGGAAGTAATATTACTTTTTCATCCTTGAAAAAATCGATAAAATCCATAGTCTGCACCTCATCAGGCATAGACCAATATAGGAGGACGACATGGGCGGAAGAGAATGCATGCAACTGACTCACATGCTGCATTATTATGGCAGAACGAGATTGCCTGTCAAAAAAAGGGACGGCTTTTTTAGCCGCCCTGATGTGTGTACGAATTTCTTGCTTTCCCATTTATTAAAAGGGTAAGTCATCATCAGACTGAGGCATAGATGCCCCCGAAGGCATTGTCGATGCTGGGGTTGGAGCAGCTGCGAACGGTGTAGGAGAAACTACAGGCGGCACTGGTTGCGACACCTGTGGGGTCTGCATGGGCTGCACTGGTGGATAACCATAGCCAGCGGCAGTAGAAGGCATTTGCCCTGGAACGTAAGACTGTACGCGGCTGGCACGGCAATCAGTGTACCAACGCTCGTTAAATTCACGCGATTCAATAGTGAAATTCACTATCACAGGGCTGTTAAGAGGTATGCTCTGTACCATGGACAACCGATCCTCTCCGAAGGTAGTAAAAGCCACTTGACGAGGATAATCTCCATCGGACTCAATAACAAATCCACCTCTCACCCACGGACCACGCTGGCTCTCGCCCCGTGTTTCCGGCAAAATCTTTATCAATTTTCCTGTTAGTTCCATTCTATTGTATTTTTGTTATTTATTCCATAATTGAAGGCCTTCTGAACCCAAAGGCATGAGTTTGCAAATATAGCAATAATATCCAAAACACTTTGCGAATTTATCAACCACAAACTCTCATGAAGACTGATTGTACAAGGATTACAAACCAATTGACAAATAGTATTCGGACCCAGAAAGACTATAATGGCAAAAAAACGTATCTTTGCACCTAAAAAACATACATCATGATAGCAAAGCAACTACAAAATGCCATTAGCGAATCTTTAGAAACCCTATACGGCATATTAACAACTCCGGAATCCATCGTTCTTCAGAACACAAAAAAGGAATTCGTAGGTGATTTTACTCTTGTTGTATTCCCTTATGTAAAACAGGCACATCGGTCTCCCGAAGTTTTGGCCAATGAATTAGGTGCCGCTGTACAAGAACGGGTTGTTGATATTGAGACTTATAATGTCATTAAAGGATTCTTGAATTTTTGTGTAAGTGATACCTACTGGGGAAACTTTGTAATGCAGCACAAAGATGACGAATCTTTTGGACTGAAATCTGCCAGTCCGTCGGCAGCCCCCATTGTGGTAGAATACTCCTCACCAAACACAAATAAACCCCTTCACTTAGGGCACATACGGAACAATCTGTTAGGTTGGGCTGTCAGCAATTTACTACAGGCCAGCGGAAATAACGTAAAAAAAGTTAATCTTGTGAATGACAGAGGCATTCACATCTGCAAATCAATGCTGGCATGGCAGCGGTATGGTAATGGAGAAACTCCAGAAAACTCTGGTATTAAAGGCGACCATTTGGTGGGCAAATACTACGTGGAGTTCGACAAACACTACAAAAATGAAATCCGTCAGTTGATGGCGAATGGGATGGATGAAGAAACGGCGAAACGAGAGGCTCCTCTAATGATTGAAGCACAGCAAATGCTAAAAAAATGGGAGGATGGGGACAAAGAAGTTCGTGACCTATGGACAATGATGAACAACTGGGTCTATGCCGGTTTTGACGAAACCTATCGACAGATGGGGGTTGGATTCGACAAAATATACTATGAATCAAATACCTATTTGCTGGGTAAAGAATTAGTACAACGCGGCCTTAATATGGGAGTATTATATCGCAAAGAGGATGGCTCGGTATGGTGTGACCTAACCAACGACGGACTGGATCAAAAACTACTACTGCGTCGGGATGGGACATCAGTCTATATGACGCAAGACCTTGGCACGGCACTATTGCGTCACGACGAGTTCAATGCGAAACAGTTAGTTTATGTAGTCGGCAACGAACAGGACTACCATTTTAAGGTTCTGAAAATAGTTCTATCAAAACTGGGATTCGACTGGGCAGACAAAGTCTACCACCTCTCTTATGGGATGGTAGAACTACCCAATGGGAAAATGAAGTCACGAGAAGGAACTGTAGTAGATGCCGATGACCTTATCGCTGAAATGGAGGTAACTGCGGAAAATATGTGTCGCGAACACGGAAAGAATGAAGATTTAACCGAGGAGCAACAAAAACATTTGTACCATATTTTAGCATTGGGAGCCTTAAAGTATTTCATCCTGAAGGTCGATCCTCAAAAGACCATGCTCTTTAATCCTGAGGAAAGTATCGATTTTAATGGCAATACGGGGCCATTCATCCAATACACTCATGCACGAATACGCAGCATCGTCCGCAAAGGCATTGAAGATCATAAAATTGACATATCTCAACGCCTATCAAATCTAACACTTACTTCCAAGGAACGAGAGGTTGTCCGTTCCCTATACGACCTCCCTGCCATAATCTCCCAAGCTGCGGATAATTACAGCCCAGCACAAGTGGCTAACTATGCTTATGAATTATGTAAGAATTTCAACAGTTTTTATCAAGACACCCCCATTCTACGTGAAGAGAATATAAGACTTAAAACATTTCGTGTACAACTATGCAACACGGTGTCTATCGCTATACGGAACACGATGGGAATCCTTGGCATAGAAGTCCCCGAGCGGATGTAAGCCAACCAATGACAGAAGGCAGTCTTCTACAAATCGCTGTCTTCTGTCTTTTTTCGAATAAAACTAACAGACAATGAGTCATACCACCACTCAAATCCATACAGAGAAAATAATATTACAAACCTATCACTGCGATAGAACAGACCATCTGTCTCTATGGGGATTGTGTAGAATCTTTCAAGAGGCATCTGCACACCATACAGATGGTACCAACATCAGCTACGAAGCCTTGATCAAAGAGCAAAAAGCATGGGTCTTAAGTCGTATGTATTATGAGATGCACCAGATGCCCTCCCTGGGTGAGGAAATGACAGTATCCACATGGTCAAGAGGGCCCAATGGAATTTTTGCTGTCCGTGAATTCCAGATGCATGACCTTCAGGGGAATCTGAGATGTTCGGCATCAACCTATTGGGTGGTTATTGATATGCAGGCACGAAAGGTTTGCCGCATAACAGATTTGATGGCTGTATTTCCCAGTCACGAAAGTATTGGAACATCCGTTGAATCATTCAACAAGCTCCGATTAGGTGATTTTGCAGATGCAGAACGTGTCGCAATTATCCCGGCTAACGACTCTTTCATTGACCATACGCAGCATGTAAACAATGCAGAATATATAAAATTGATGTCGGATTATTTTGATACAGCCACTTTAGACGGGCAGTTCCAACAGCATCGGTTTGATAACACATGCTTCCAGATAGACTATCCATTAGAGACCCGTCCAGCAGAACCACTATCCATCTATCGTCATAAAGAAGAAAACACCACCAGTTTTCAAATAAAAAATCCTCGTGGTGTTTCGGCCATAGCTCTTTTTTCTTTCTTATAATTTTACGCTTTTATCTGCCACCTAACCACTCTTTGACATGGTTAAAGACAATGTCAGCTCGGACATCAAAAGATTCGCGTGTGGCATAACCGACATGTGGCAAACAGATGCAATTGGGAGCATTTAACAACACATGTTGTAGGCAAAGAGGCGGTTCCTGTTCATAGACATCAGTAGCGACTCCCGCAATTCGCCCATCCTTCAAAGCCTCCGCCACTGCATCAATATCCATCACATCGCCACGCGCCGTATTGATGAGCAAAGCGTCTGGTTTCATAAGAGCCAATTCTTTTTCGCCTATGAGATGCCGTGTTGCTGCATTTAACGGGATATGCAATGAGATGATATCACTCCGTTCAAGCAGATTCGGCAGAGAGACATAGGGAATTCCCAAATCAGAAATCTCTTGTCTCTGACTGCGACTATAGGCGAGCACACGACTACCAAAAGCCAATAAAAGGCGAGCAGTGGCAATGCCAATAGCTCCAGTTCCTATGATGCCAACAGTCTTTCCCTTCAACTCTCGACCCAAAAAGAGTCCTCGGCCCATACCTCTACGAGTTATGGAATCAAATTCCGTAATACGACGCAATAAATCGAGCATTAATCCAACCGCCAATTCACTGACGGCTGTTGTGGAATAACCAGCTGCATTTTGAACGGCAATATCATGCTGTCTGCAAAAATCAAGATCAATGTGATCCAAACCAGTAAAAGCAACTGATAGGAATTTAAGACTGGAACACTGCGATAAAACCTCAGCCGTCAATTTAATATTAGACACAATTACCACATCTGCATCCCTCATGCGATTTACCAAAACTTCAGCCTCTTCCTTTCTGTCCATGTAGTAAATGAAATCATGGCCTTGTTCGGCAAATTCAACTTTTAAAGATTCGAATTGCTCAACATTTATGCCTAACGGCTCAATACAGGAAATCTTCATGCAACAACAATAATAAGTTATTTCTTCTTTTTGACGGAGAATCCAAACCCACCTATTTTTTCGCCCAAACCATAGTATTTTCCATGTGAATAGGCAAGGGGAGAAGCGTGATTTAACTGGAAAGCCCCAGTACCCTTATCAATCAACGACTCTTCTGCATTTACAGCTACAACTTCCGAGAGAAACATATCATGGCTGCCGAGATGCTTGATGTCGACCACACGACACTCAATATTCAAAGGGCTTTCTGCTATCAATGGTGCTTTGACTATCTGTGCTGGTGCAGGAGTCAAATGCATTTCCTTGAATTTATCAAAATCCCTACCACTCCGTACGCCACACCAATCCGTGGTTTTTGCCAATTGCACGGTGGTAAGATTGATGACAAATTCACGAGTACGCATAATGATGCCATGAGAATGTCTTTCATGGCGCATAGAAATATAACACATGGGCGGGTTGGTACATACCGTCCCCGTCCATGCGATTGTTACAATATTATAATTTTCAGGGCTATCCCCACAACTCACCAACACTGCTGGCAGGGGATATATCATTGTTCCTGGCTTAAAGGCTACTTTACCCATTCCGTATGTTTTGCCTACTCCGCCTGGCAGGAGCCATGTTAGTCTTTAAAACGTTTCTCTATCTCCTCCACATAATAACGGAACGTCTTATCGGTTTCCGCCAGATTAGCCACGGTTTTACAAGCATGTAGCACAGTGGCATGATCCTTATTGCCGCATTGCATACCAATCGTTGCCAAAGAAGATTTGGTTAGTTTCTTTGCAAAATACATGGCCAACTGACGAGCTTGGACAATTTCGCGTTTACGTGTGCGCGATTGGATGCTGTCCACCGGCAGACTGAAGTAATCACAAACAATTTTCTGTATATAATCAATTGTAATGTCACGTTCGCTATTTTTGACAAACTTGTCAATCATCTGCTTTGCCAAATCAAGCGTAATCTGTTTGCGATTCAGCGAGGACTGAGCCATCAAGGAAACCAATGCCCCCTCCAATTCACGAACATTAGTATTGATGCTATAGGCGATGTATTCTATAACATCATAGGGCATCTCGATGCCATCGTTATGTAACTTCTGTTTGAGAATGGCAATGCGGGTCTCCACATCAGGAGCTTGAAGGTCGGCCGAAAGCCCCCACTTTAAACGAGAAATCAGACGAGGCTCTAATCCGACAAGCTCACTTGGGGACTTGTCAGAAGTGATGATTATCTGGTTATTTCTTTGGTGTAGATGGTTGAATATATGGAAGAATGCCTCTTGTGTCTTCGCTGCTTTGTGAGCCCAAAACTGAATATCATCAACAATCAGTACATCGATCATCTCATAATAATGCACGAAATCATTGATTGTATTATTGCGACCAGCCTCGGCATACTGCTGCATAAATTGCTCAGAAGTAACATACAAGACGGTCTTTTCTGGATGAAATTCTTTTGTCTTTAGTCCAATGGCATTAGCCAAATGGGTTTTACCCAAACCCACTCCGCCATGCAACAATAAGGGGTTATAGGCTGTAGTTCCCGGTCTCTCAGCCACAGCAAAACCTGCTGATCTGGCCAGTCTATTACATTCACCCTCAACAAAATTATCTAAAGAGTACGTATCTCGAAGTTGGGAATAGACCTTGACCTTCTTGATGCCAGGCAGTGCAAAAGGATTAATGGGAACACGACTGGAACCTACACCTGTAGGAAAAGGAACATCTCTTGGAGCATTCTGAGTATTTTGTCCACCACCCGTAGAGGGAATCCGCACCGTTACAGGCTTACCAACGATACTCGTATCTACAAGTATACTATACTTTAGCATACCCTGTGGACCAAGGATTTCACGGATAGTGCGTTTTAACAACTCCATGAAATTTGTCTCTAACCATTCATAAAAGAATTGGCTGGGAACCTGAATTGTTAGGATGCTATCGCGAAGTTCTACGGGAACAATGGGTTCAAACCATGTTTTGAATTGGTTTTCGTTTTCTTTCCCCAAATTGTCTTTGATGATTTCCAAGCAACTTGCCCATACCTTCTGATAATCGCTCTCAATCTTCATGTCTCTCAATTCGTGTATTTTGTCATTCGTTGTTGTTCGGGACTCTCATCCCTTATTTGCAGTGCAAAGTTGTTCTTTATTTACCGTTCATCTGATGAAAAATATTTTTGCACTTCTCACTAAAATTTCATAAAGATATTTTTAACTTTTTCCTCACATGGATAAATTTACTTTTTTAAAAACATATAAGACAAAACCTTAAACCCAATATAGAACACAAAAAGTACTTTAAATTTAGAAAATTTTCAAAACCGAGAAAAATTTTCAACAAAATTATGTTCCTAAAATTGCTTTTTTAACATTTTAATACAAGTAATTGAAATGAGAGAACTTGCATAAAAGCAACCTTATAAACAACTGATTTACAACAAATAACACACAATAATATGATAATCAAAAACAAAAAAGGAGTAAATGTTTTTATATGGGTGATTTTCAATATTAAGTATACATTTCGTAGAAATTTATCATCCGAAACGTATCATTCTGATTAGGTAAAAATGTTTGAAATTATAAAAAATATCTTTTCTTTTACAAAAGAACCAACAAGAGCCATGTCATGTTTTAAATATTTATGCACTGGCATAGTGTTTATGTTTTCATCGACAAACAGACATCCCCTTCGTTCAACATTATTATGTGAAAAAATTATTATTTGCTCGATTTGATTATAAAATAAAAGGAGTAAATTTGTCTCGTATCGAAAAACATAAGATACACCTTTAAACCATTAAATAAAAACACTTTAAACCAATTCAAGATGAAGACGGCTTATAACTTTAACGCAGGCCCCTGCGTATTGCCCAAAGAGGCTATTGAATCGACGATTAATGCGATTCGTGATTTTGACAACACTGGCATTGGTCTTTTCGAGATTTCGCATCGTACTCCTGGCTGGGAGCGTACCATGGAGGAGACCCGTCAACTTTGGCGTGACCTGCTGAACATTCCTGCCGAATATGAAATCCTTTTCCTGGGCGGTGGTGCAAGCACACAATTCATGGCCGTTCCTGCCAACCTACTCAACAAAAAGGCTGCATATCTACAGACTGGTGTATGGGCAAAAAAAGCCGCTAAAGAAGCCAAACTGTTTGGTGAAACCGTTATTGTTGCATCCAGTGAAGACAAGACCTATAGCTATATCCCCAAGGACTTTCTGAGCAAGGTACCCGCCGACGCAGATTACTTCCACATCACCACCAACAACACTATCTACGGTACCGAAATAAAATACGACTTAGAAAACGTTCCGACAATGTTGGTTGCAGATATGAGTTCCGACATTATGAGTCGTCCCGTTGATGTGAAAAAATATGGGCTTATCTATGGCGGTGCCCAAAAGAATGTTGGTCCCGCTGGCGTCACCTTTGTTATCGTTCGCAAAGACATTCTTGGCAAGATTACCGACCGTCAGTACATGAACCCACTGCCCACGATGGTGGACTATCGCACTCATGCAGCTGAAGAAGCCAAAAATATCTCTATGTTCAACACTCCTCCTGTATCTGCCATTTTCCTGATGCATGAGACATTGAAATGGGTGAAAAATACTATCGGAGGCGTGGCTGAAATGAATAAAATCAACGTTAAGAAGTCCGAACTTCTCTACGCTGAAATCGACCGCAACAGCATGTTCCGTGGCACCGTTGAAGCAAAAGAAGACCGTTCCATCATGAACCACTGCTGGGTTATGGCAGAGGGGCGCGAAGGCTTGCAGGACAAATTCATGGCTTTCGCCAAAGAGCGTGGCATGGTCGGCATCAAGGGACATCGCTCCGTTGGTGGTTTCCGCGCCAGCCTGTATAATGCCTGCCCAATCGAGGCTGTTGAAGCTCTCGTGCAATGCATGCAGGACTTTGAAAAGGAGAACAAATAGCATTTATAAAAAAGAGTTGTGAATCTTTGACTCACAACTCCTTTTCTATTACCACCTAATTAAAATACATTATGAAAGTTTTAGTCGCAACCGAAAAGCCTTTTGCAAAAGTTGCCGTTGATGGCATTCGCGAAGTCGTAGAGAAAAATGGCCACCAATTGGCTCTTCTCGAAAAATATACTGATGTGAACGATTTTTATGCTGCTGTGGCTGATGCCGATGCTCTTATCGTTCGCTCAGATAAAGTCACCAAAGAAGTTATTGACCACGCTAAAAATCTAAAAATTGTGGTTCGCGCCGGTGCTGGTTATGACAACCTTGACCTTGAAGCATGCACAGCCCGTGGCATCGTAGCCATGAACACGCCTGGCCAGAATAGCAATGCTGTTGCCGAGTTGGTCATGGGTATGTTGGTATACTGCGTACGCAACTTCTACAATGGAAAATCAGGATCCGAACTGATGGGCAAGAAACTTGGAATCCTGGCTTTTGGCAATGTGGGACGCAATGTGGCACGTATTGCAAAAGGCTTTGGAATGGACGTTTATGCTTTTGATGCATACTGCCCTGCAGATGCTATTGAGGCGGCTGGTGTTCATGCTGTTGCCAATCAGGAGGCTCTATTTGAGATGTGCGACATCGTTTCGCTGCATATTCCTGCTACAGCTGAGACTAAGAAGAGCATCAACTATGATTTAGTGGGCAAGATGCGCAAAGGCGGCATTCTGGTCAATACTGCACGCAAAGAGGTTATTGATGAGGAAGGACTGCTGAAACTCATGACCGAGCGCACTGATTTGAAATATATTTCCGACATTATGCCCGATGCTGATGCAGAGTTCAAGGCATTTGAAGGCCGCTACTTTGCTACGCCTAAGAAAATGGGAGCCCAAACGGAAGAAGCAAATATCAATGCTGGTATTGCTGCCGCAAACCAAATCAGCGATTTCTTTGCCACTGGCAACAAGAAATTCCAAGTTAATAAATAAAATAAGGTTTTATTTGGATTTCTATAGAAGGGGAGTCATCAAAAAAACTCCCCTTTTCTTATATCGCATGGATCGGGTATCTATAGTCATTTTTAATCCAGAACACGATTTGTGTCTTGCCAATGGCAATCCACATTTTGTACCTCCAAGTTCTGCATTGCTGTTTGCTGAACAGGGGGCAGAATGGATGTGTAATTTGAAAAGGTTTCATCCAGTGGATTTCTTCACAGATGCCGCACATGCAGGGCAAATATATTACAGACAATGTGTCGATACTCATTGTGAGGCAGATATATATTCCTGGGGATGGAATACCACATTAAAAACGTTTTTGATAAAATCAGGTATTCCTCCGGAAATTCTACCAGAAGATGGTATTTTAAGCTCAATCCGAGCCCTATCGCACAGAAGTACCGCCTTACCCTTGCAAAAAGACACCTATTCAGCCTTATGCCTTGATGACATTGACAATTACATGAGGATCCACCATAATGTAGTCCTCAAGGCTCCATGGTCAGGCTCTGGCAGGGGGATTCGCTGGGTAGATATGCAACTTTCCAGCCATGACAAAAGTTGGATTAGCAAAATACTTTCCACACAGAAGTCTGTGCTTATAGAGCCAAAGTTCGACGTTGTACAGGATTTTGCATTCTTATTCTATTACACACAACAAAAAGGATGTACATTTGTAGGTTACTCTCTTTTTAAAACTCAAAACGGGGTTTATCGAGGAAATAAGTTGCTTTACGACATTGAAATATCCGAATATTTATCTCAATGGATTCCATTTGAGGAAATCACCAATGCCCAACATACAATTCAGAATTGGCTCAACTCGATATTAAAAGACACGAACTACCAAGGCCCAATTGGTGTTGATGCCTTTATATATCGCAATCAAGGAATTTTCAAGTTAAGACCATGTGTGGAAATAAACTTCAGATATACCATGGGATTTATTGCCCATGAACTATTGCTATACAAGCCTGAATTATATAAATCCACATGGAGTCCCATGTCCCCAAGCCCGTATAAAAAAATATGATTATCATTTAAAGCAGTTTTACAATTCTATTAAAATCCATTTCAATTATGATTTACGACCACATCAGCAACATTGAACGTTACAAGACACTGAACAATGCCATATACAAGGCTTTACTTTTTTTGTCCACCACGGATCAATCGCTATCTACAGGCAGACACGTGTTGTCTGATGAAATTTTTGTAAACGTTCAGGATTATCAATCATTGAAAGTAAATCCTGTTGGATATGAGACACACAAAAAATATATTGACATTCAATATGCCATTACAGGAGAAGAACATATCGCCGTACGCCAATTATCCACATTGAGCATTACGACCCCGTATAATGAAGAACGTGATGTAGCATTCTGCGAAGATGACCACAAACCCTACACAGACATAAAAATTGGTCACGGATACTTCTTGATTTTGAACAGCAATGACGCCCATATGCCACAATTATGTGAAACCGAACCCACACCCGTAAAAAAAGCCATCGCTAAAGTTTTTGTGGAGGCAAAGTAATGTTTGTTAAGTCTCTACTACTATCGTTAGCCCTATGCGTTGATTCTTTATCAGTATCCATTGCCATCTCTTTCAAAACACAAATGACGATACAGAGGGGGATGCTATTGGCCCTGATATTCTCTCTCTTCCAAGGTGGATTTCCATTACTGGGCATCTGTATTGGGAGTGCCTGCCAGCAATATATTGAAGCCGTAGATCATTGGATTGCATTCATTTTGCTTGCATTTGTCGGAGGAAGAATGGTCTGGGAATCCTTAAAGACAAACATGGATAACAAGCAAAATAGATTTAATAGGGCAAGTATTGGCCTTATTGTTGTATTAGCTATAGCCACAAGTATTGATGCTTTTGTCATAGGTATAGGTATTGGGTTGGAGCAGACGATGGTAGAGAATCTTTTTACCGTAGCCATAATCGCAGTAACAACATTTATTGTGTCATTTTTAGGGGTCTGCATGGGGAGAAAGCATATTTTTATTCCAGAGAAATGGTCGGGAATATTCGCCGGAAGTGTGCTGATTGGATTAGGGATTCACACGCTTATTGAACATCTGTTGTTGTAAGCAGGATTCTTCTTACTCTAAAAAAGTATACCAAAATCCATATCAATCAAAAACAGTTGAACTGAACACGTCGAGTTGTCATACCGTGAAAACCAGAGACAAATGGTATTCTATTGATGTACAAAATCGATTGGTTTAACACCTTACCGCATAGCCAGAGGGGGCACACTCATAAAAGGAAATCCAAGACATTAGAGGAGTAAGGACCTCTTGTGGTTACTGCTTGAACAATATGATGTTACTCAATTTTTAATCTTCACAATCTCCTACACATAATAAGGCGAGGATTTTGAACCTCGCCTTATTATGTGTGGGCAGCATATCGCCTGCCCTTGTTGTTATGTTGGGATTTGAAATCCTAACGAGAGAGACTCCTAAGCCACTGTATTTCCTTGGGCCACCGCATAGGGTCCGGCGTTTCAAGGATAATTGGCATATCATCAAAGCGGGAGTCATTCATAAACCACGAAAAAAAGGATTTACCAAGCATACCATTCCCAAGAGTTTCATGTCGATCCACATGTGAATTTACACCTTTTTTACTATCATTAAGATGTATTGCCCTCAAATATTTGAAACCAATCTCACGTTCAAACTCATCGAAAGTAAAGTTATACCCAATCTCAGTACTTAAGTCATATCCCGCAGCAAGAGTATGACAAGTGTCAATACATACGCCTACACGACTCTTATCATCCACACCACTGATAATACGGGCAATCTGAGAGAACGTACAGCCAAGATTGGTGCCTTGTCCAGCAGTGTTTTCTATTACGGCCGTAACACCTTCCGTCTTGCCCAACGCAAGGTTTATCTCATGTGCTATTTGGTCAAGACACTCCTCTTCACTTATTTTATTAAGATGAGAGCCAGGGTGAAAATTAAGCATAGGAAGACCTAACTGCTGGCAACGCATCATCTCGTCAAGGAATGCCGCACGTGATTTTTGTAAATTTTCCTCATCTGGACACCCCAAATTGATAAGATAACTATCGTGTGGCAGGACATACTTGGGACTGAATCCCCGCTCAATTAAAAGGGTCTTGAATCCGTTAATCTCATCTAAAGACAATGGCTTGCTGACCCACGAACGCTGATTGCGCGTAAACATCGCAAAGGCATCAGCTCCGATAGATTCTGCGGCCAATATGGCATTGCTGATACCGCCACTGGCACTAACATGTGCTCCAATATATTTTGTCATAGCCAGATTGCTCTATGATTAACATCTTCAAAAATTACACTTACCCCATTAAACACCCTTTACGTTGCAAAAAAGTGGATGTATCTACGGTCTGTGCCATATTGATATGTCTTGAAACAGAATCCCTCCTCACAAGGATGCGTCATTCCTGCATCAAGAAGTTGATATCATCGGCAAGGCTGTATTCCTTGGTGTTTTCCATCTTCTCATAAAAGACTTTCATCCGATTGTCTTTACCGATAAGGCGAAGATTGCCGTCTTCGAGTAGGAGAGCCGTAGCCTCTCGAATTGCAGCCACTACGACGGTAGGATTCACCATAATGTACTCTTTCAGACGGTCGTCTCGGGTTTCGCCACCATGTTTAGGATCAAAAAAGTCAGTATAGTGCGGATTAATTTGGAATGGGACGAGCCCCATACAGTTGAATGAAAGCGGTTCAACAATGGGCATATCATTTGTGGTACAGAGGGTGGGGCCGGCCACATTGCTACCCGCACTCCAACCCATGTAGGGCATACCAGATTCAACACGGCGACTAATAGCCTGCATCAAGCCCTGACGCTGCATCTCACGCACCAAATGGAAAGTGTTGCCTCCTCCAACAGCCACACAGTCGGCCTCATAAACGGCCTTGACAGGGTCTGCCTCATGATGGACACTCTTCAAAGTGATGCCAAACTCAGAATATACTTTGGCAACCTTGTCCTCATACACGCTGTATGAAGCCTCCAGTCCATCTGGCGACAGGCTTACACCTGCATAGGGGATAAAGAGAACATGCTTGACATTATGCCGATGACAAAAATCCGCAATCATTTCCTTACACCAACCGAGGTAAGATTCGCCCCGCATAGTGCTATTACTTATTAATAGGAGATTTTTCATATTCGTCATTTAGTTATGTAATTCAAAATGGATTATTGCAAAATTAGGTCTTAGAAGTCCAGTGTAGCATAGGTGGCATTTTGCTCGATGAACTCACGGCGAATTGGAACATCATCGCCCATTAGCATCTTAAATACCTCATCGGCTGAAGCCGCATCGGAAATCGTAACTTGCCTCAGCTGACGGTTTTCGGGGTTCATGGTGGTTTCCCACAATTGCTCTGGGTTCATTTCACCGAGACCTTTATATCGCTGCACGTGCAAGCCACCACGATCGCCCACCTGCTCAAGTGCAGCCAAACGGTCCTCTTCTGTCCAACAATAAATGCGCCGTTTGCCTTTCTCAACAAGATAGAGCGGGGGAGTGGCCAGATATATGTAACCTTTTTCAATAAGTTCAGGCATGAAACGGAAGAAGAATGTCAGCATAAGTGTGTCGATATGAGCACCATCAACATCGGCATCTGTCATAATGATGATTTTGTGATAGCGAAGTTTCTCAATATTCAATGCATTAGGGTTGTCTCCCACGCCTTTGTGGACTCCCAATGCAGTATAAATATTGCGGATTTCCTCGCTGTCGAAAGCCTTATCGTGAGCTTTTTCCACATTCAGGATTTTTCCACGCAAAGGAAGTATAGCCTGAAACTTGCGGTCTCGACCTTGCTTTGCCGACCCGCCTGCAGAGTCTCCCTCAACAAAATAGATCTCACAAATACTGGGATCGTTATCTTGGCAGTCAGCCAATTTGCCTGGTAGTCCCGCACTACTAAACACTGTGCTACGCTGTACCTTTTCGCGAGCATCGCGAGCGGCAATACGAGCTTGGGCAGCAAGGACTATTTTATTGATAATAGTACGAGCCTCCGTGGGATGTTCTTCCAGATAATTCTCCATCATTTCACTGACGGCTTTATCCACAGCACCTCGAACCTCAGTGTTGCCTAACTTAGTCTTTGTCTGCCCTTCAAACTGTGGTTCAGCCACTTTAACTGATATGACAGCCGTCAAGCCCTCACGAAAATCATCTTGGGATATTTCTAATTTTTCTTTTTCCTTACCCTTGGTCTTAATAGGGATAAGGTTGTTCGTATCTGCATAGTTCTTGAGTGTACGAGTTAGTCCACTACGGAATCCGGCAAGATGTGTTCCCCCTTCATGAGTATTAATATTATTAACATATGACCGGATGTTTTCACTGAAGGAATTATTGTATTGCAAGGCAATTTCAATAGGGATACCCTGTTTTTCTCCTTCGATATGGATGGGTTCGGGCATCAGCGGAGTACGTCCATGGTCTAACTCAGCCAAAAAATCATTTAACCCATTCTCACTATAGAACCGCTTACTGAGCGTACTTCCATCCTCCTGAGGACGCAGATCTGTTAGGGTAATATCTATTCCTTTATTCAAATAAGCGAGTTCACTGATACGTTTTTCAAGAATTTCATACTGGTAAACTGTTTCCGTAAAAATAGTTGCATCAGGGTGAAAGTCAATATGGGTACCTCGTTTTTCGGTTTCTCCAACAACTTTTACTGGATAGAGCGGCAAACCCTTGCTATACTCTTGTCGATAGACCTTTCCATCTCGATAGACTTCGGCCGTCATGTGGTCACTAAGAGCATTAACGCAGGAAACACCCACGCCGTGCAAACCACCAGAAACCTTATAACTCCCTTTATCAAACTTGCCACCTGCATGAAGTACAGTCATTACAACTTCCAGAGCACTGCGTTTCTCCTTCTCGTGCATATCAACAGGGATGCCGCGTCCATTATCTTCTACACTAATAGAGTTATCTGGATTGATGGTTACAATAATTTTTGTGCAGTAGCCTGCCAAAGCTTCGTCAATTGAATTGTCCACCACCTCATAGACCAAATGATGTAGACCACGCTGATTTACGTCACCAATATACATTGCAGGACGAACGCGCACGGCCTCCAAGCCTTCCAAGACTGTAATATTACTTGCGCTATAGTCTGCTGGCTGCGGGGTAGAACCTTTTTTGTATTCACTAATGTTGTCGCTCATATTTTATAATAGATGAATTATTCTATATTCTACAAAAAGATTTACAAAAGTACGAAGAAAAGCCCATATAGTCATTTTCAGCAATCAACATTTTTTTCAACAATACGAAGACCCACAGGACTCCCTAAGAGTAACACCAATCAACACCCTATCCTTAACCTAAAACACCATTCAGTCTAATTAGCAAAATAGACACGAATCTCAATACCAGTAAAGAGAACCAAGGCAGACTGACAAAAAGAGTATTAACTGATTACGATCCCAAATATCACTTCCAAAAACTTTTATTGGAGGCACTGATTTGTATTGACAAGTTACTTATAAATTAATACTCTATGTTATCGCTAACTCCAATCAAATCGAATTTATAAATTCATTCCCTAAATTCACAATAATGGCACAGGCAAGTACAGACTCGCAGGATAATGGATTTTTTCAAAATAGAAAAATAAAGTATCTTTGCATCTACTATGCATCGGATTGGAATTCTAATAATCATTTTTTTTTGTACAATAATTTCATCGCTGCAAGCCCAAGAGTTTCGCTGCGCCATTCAAGTCAACTACCAGAAGTTGCAAACCACAACACAACAGTATAGTTCTGGCGACACAAAGGTGTTTGAGAGCATGAAACAAGCCTTGGAAGACTTTGTCAATGGCCGCAGATGGACAAATCTGGATTTTGAGCAACATGAGAAACTTGACTGTTCATTGAGTCTGGTACTTACAGAGCAGTCATCGGCTACTGACTTCAAGGGACAACTTCAAATTCAATTGCGAGCACCTGTCTACAACTCAAATTATTCTACTGGTTTATTTAATTATATGGAAAACGACTTCCAGTTTTCCTATAACGAAAGTCAGCCCATAGATTTCGAAGCTAATACATTTTACAGCAACCTGTCATCAACCATAGCCTACTACCTGTATATCATGCTTGGGGTCTATTTTGACTCCTATGCACCTAATGGAGGCGAACCTTTTTACGAGATGGCTCGAAACATCAGTCAAACAGCAGAGAACTCTGGTTTCAAGGGCTGGAAGAATTCTGATGGACAGAAATCAAGATATTGGTTTACAGAAAATCATACCAACTCTGCTTATGCAGCACTACACTCCACCTACTATTATTACCAACGTTTAGGGCTGGATATGATGACGAAGGATCAGCCACAAGCAAGACTCAATATCATTCAGGCATTAGGATTTCTACGAGAGGTTCATAAAGCAAGAACTAACATATTATCAGTCATACAGTTTTTGGATGTAAAAATATCGGAAATAATATCTATTTTTACCCCAGCTCCCGCCGAGGAACAGAAACAGGTGTATGAAATCATACGTGAAGTAAGCCCTATCAACGCAAACAAACTCAAGGGATTCACAACAAAATAAATCCATAGAAACATTCAAACTCATAAATCAATAATCACAAACAAAATAATCATGCAAATCCCTATATCGAAAGAAGTGATCGGAAGGATCGCTGCCGAAAACAAAATTTCAAATCCAGGAAAAGCCTCCATCCGAGAAATGCGCAAAATGATTGGCGACTTGGAGCACGAAACAGGAATACGATTCGTAAAAATGGAGATGGGTATTCCTGGACTTCCAGCCTCCCAAGTTGGTGTAAATGCGCAGATAGAAGCATTGAATAACGGCGTTGCATCAGTATATCCCGAAATCTATGATGCGGCCTGCTTTAAGACTGAGGCAGCTCGATTTGTAAAAAACTTTCTAGACATAGACGTTACCCCTGACTGCTGTGTTCCAACAGTCGGTTCAATGCAGGCTGGTTTTTGCTCATTTCTGACACTCACACGCTATGATGCAAGCAAGACCAAAGTGTTGTTTATCGACCCAGGATTCCCTGTACAAAAGCAACAATGCAGAGTCCTTGGCATCCCGTTTCAAACATTTGACGTGTATGACTACCGGGGGGACAAACTACGAGACAAACTTGAAGAAGAACTTAAAAACGGAGATGTAGCCTGCCTGATTTACAGTAGTCCCAACAATCCAGCATGGTTCTGCTTTACTGACTATGAACTAAGGATTATTGGAGAAATGGCCAACAAATACGGAGTAGTAGTCATTGAGGATGATGCTTACTTTTTAATGGATACACGAAAAGACTATTCTGTTCCCGGACAGGAGCCATACCAGCCCACAGTGGCAAAATACACTAATCGATACGTACTCATGATTAGCGGAAGTAAAGCTTTTAGCTATGCAGGAGAACGAATTGCTTTAATGGTTGTTAGCCCAACTCTTTTCAATATGGAATGCCCCGATCTATCACGCTACTACAGCCAAACCCAGTTAGGACGTGCATTGATTTTCGGAACACTATATTGTCTTAGCTCCGGGTCATCTCATTCAGCACAATATGCCATGGCAGCAATGCTCAAAGGCGCCAATGATGGAACATACAATTTCGTGAAGGACATTGCAGAGTATGCTGATAAGGCTCGAATCATGAAGAAGATGCTCACAGACAATGGATTCTATATCGTGTATGACCACGATATGGGAGAGCAAATAAGCGATGGATTCTATTTCACATTCTGCTATCCTAAATTTACAGGAGTAGATTTACTCAACGAATTAATTGCCTATGGAATTAGTGCAATATCCTTAGACATCACTGGTAGCACTCGACAAGGCATCCGAGCCTGTGTGAGCCAAGTGTGGCGTGACCAGTTTGAAGACTTAAAACAACGTCTTGAATTATTCCATAAAGATCACCCAATTGCATAATCTTTGCACAAAAACATACCGGAGGTGCCACCACGTGTGTCTCTCCGGCTTTTTTTTAGTCAAAAATATAACAATAATTAAATGAAAAGAATATCTATTGTGATTTTTCTGTCGATGCTTATCCCCGTACTTGCTCAGCAACGACAGGATGTGAACATTCAAGTTGAACGGATATGGAGCAATGGAGAGTATTGCTCATTTGCCTCCATGATAAAATATCATGGAAAGTACTACATCTCTTTCCGCGAGTCAGATAGCCACCAGATTTTGAAGCCAGAAAACAAGAATGGTAAAGCTCGTGTATTAATGTCAACAGATGGAGAATCCTGGCAGTCGGTAGCCCTGATTGATAAAGAAGGTTTTGACTTACGCGACCCCAAAATGTCTATCATGCCCGATGGACGTATGATGATTCTTATGGGAGGTTCCATCTACAAGAATCAAAAATTCACCGGAATGGTTCCCCATGTGGTATTCAGCAGTGACGGAGAGCATTTCAGTTCACCAGAACCCGTGCAATTTTCAGATGGTATAGGCCAAGGCAAAGAATGGATATGGCGCCTTACGTGGCACAAAGGAGTAGGCTACGGGGTGAGTTATGGCAGCGGATTTATGCTGGTCAAAACCACAGATGGACTTCATTATGACCTTGTGGCCCGATTGGATATGCCTGGCCGACCAGGGGAGGCTACCGTGGGATTCCTGAGCGATGAGACAATGGCCATAATGGTTCGCCGCGATGGGGACAGCAAGAACGGTGCCTGGGGACTAAGTAAGCCACCTTATACACAGTGGCAATGGCAGGACATGGATGTTCCACTCGGAGGCCCTGACTTTATGATGACAAGTGACAGCACCATGATTGTAGCGTCACGCTCACTATATTCAACTGAAAAAACAATGCTCTTCAAGGGTGATATTAGAGGGAAACTTGAAGAAGTAGCCATCCTTCCATCTGGTGGAGATGACAATAGCTATACCGGTATGATTATCGAGGGAGAACAACTTTGGGTGACCTATTATTCTAAACATGAAGGCCCAAAGGCTTCCATATATCTCGCAAAATTGCCATTAAAATTATTTGATGGTCCAATTACCTCCCGTTGGTTCTATTAAAAATTTTGTAAAATAAGAAAAAGCTGGCAGTTCTCAATAAGACTTGCCAGCTTTTTTATTGCTACGAATACATCGAACATCAGAATTCGCTATATTCGGTCATTTTTCTCTTTTGAGAAGAATTCATACACCAATTTGGCTTTAGCTGGACCAATGGCAGAAGAAAGGTCGTCAAGTGTTTGTAATTTAATCTGTTTAACTGATCCGAATCGAAGTAGCAGGTCACTGGCTGTCTTTTGTCCAATGCCAGGAATATCCGTAAGCTGGGTCCGAATAGTACCTCGACTACGCTTGTCTTTATGGAAGGTTATAGCAAAGCGGTGCACCTCGTTCTGAATCTGCTCTAACAAATGGAAAAGAGGGTCGGAAGGGCGGAGTCCCACAACCTGAGGGGGAAAGCCATAGAGAAGCTCAGAGGTATGATGACGTTCATCTTTGGCCAAACCAGCAATCGGAATGTTTAGGTGAAGCTGTTCCTCTATAACCTGACGTGCCACTTCCATCTGGCCCTTTCCCCCGTCAACAATGAGCAATTGAGGCAACTCTTGTTTCTCGTCGGACAGTCGCTTATAGCGACGATAAATAACCTCAGCCATAGAAGCATAGTCGTCAGGGCCATTGACTGTCTTTATATTAAACTTTCGGTATTCTTTCCGATTTGGCTTACCATTGGTAAAGCGCACCATACCGGCAACAGGGAAAGCCCCTTGTATATTGGAATTGTCAAAACATTCGATATGAACAGGAAATTGAGGCAATTGAAGTGCCTTTTGAATACGTTCGAGTAGATGCTTACTCCGATTATTATCGTTCATGGATGCTGCATCAGGATCGACCAGTGCCCTTTGATGGCGACACTGAGTCTGATAGGAACTGACATTGCGCAAAGAAAGTTCGAGAAGGCTCTTCTTGTCTCCATGGGTAGGAACGGTAAGCCTCAAATATTCTTCAGGGAGATCGTCCACCTTCATTGGCACAACGGCTTCTTGAGCAGTGCTTTCTGTACGTTCATGTAATTCTGGAATGACAGTAGAGAGAATTTCAGCATCACTTTCGTCAAGTTGTTTTTTTATTTCAGTAGAGAAGCTGTATATAATGCTGCCATTCTTAATACGCATCATATTTACATAAGCATACCGCTCATCAGAAAGAATGCTAAACACATCAACATCCTTAACACGGGCATCAACTACCATCGAGCGACTTTGGTATTCCTCAAGGAGACGAATACGCTGCCGAATCTGTTCGGCATCCTCGAAACGCAAATCGGAAGCCAAAGACATCATTTGACGTTTCATATCCTCCAAAATATCACCAAATTCACCTTTGAGAATCCGACGGATATTTTCTATAGTCTGCAAATACTCATCACGACTTTGAAGACCAGAGCAAGGGGCTTTGCATAAGCCAATTTGATATTTCATACAAGGGCGATCATTACCCCCAAGAATACTACCTACACCTGTCTTAGAATCCGCAATCCAACGAAAGGAAGTATTGCAGGTGCGATAAGAAAATAGCTTACGAATAATGTCCTGCAAGGCCCGCATAATACCTTGGTTTGGATACGGGCCAAAATACTGTCCTCGAATATTGCGATTGCGAGTGAATATGAGACGTGGAAAATCTTCTTGTGTAATGCAAAGATAGGGATAGCTTTTGTCGTCCTTGAGCAGACTGTTGTAGCGTGGCTGATAGCGTTTGATAAGATTGTTCTCCAATAACAAGGCATCAACCTCTGTTGATACTACAGTAACCCGAATATCGTAGATATTACGAACAAGCATCTTGATTTTTGCACTCTTGTCATCATAGTGCGAGAAATAGGAGCTGACCCGCCTCTGTAGGTTTCGTGCTTTGCCAACATAAATAACCGTCCCCGAAGCATCAAGATGCTGATACACACCAGGATTTTCGGGGATAGTCTTAAGTCTCAACAGAATGCGTTCAATATTGGGATTGATGGACTTGTCTATCATTTAGGATACTTCAATTCTGCCTTGACGATACGGAGGCCAACCTGAGAGACCCCTTCAAGTTCATAACGACTGGTACATTGCGCTAATTCCAACTTGAATTCTCCAACGCTATTAAAGAAAAAAAACTGCCGGACACATCGTGTGACTGAAAGTTGGTCTCCGTGCCATTCCCCCAACCACTTTCCGTCTTTTTTGTTCTTAAAATGTAAATCATAGCGAAACATACGTCGCTCACCGCTTGGACTATATAGGTTAATGGTCATAGGGAGTGCATCCCCACGAAAGAGTGCCGTATCAATAGTAGCCGTAAGATAGATATTGAAACAATCGTCAGTACTATTGACATGAGCAGTAAATTCCTCAGGTTCAAAACGCATCCACTTATGATTGGAGAACGAACGCGTCTCATCCAACAACTCTGCATTCTGACACGAAACAAAAAAAACAGGTAGAAATATCAAAGCGAGGTATAATGTCCTCAATGTCATAATATGTTAAATAAAAATTCTATAAATCAAAATCTTTACCCTGATTTACTTCAAGTAGACGTTGAAGAATTTGAACAGCATTGGTTGCGGCACCTTTACGCAAGTTATCAGCGGTGATCCAAAGATTAAGTGTTTTAGGCTGAGAGAAATCGCGACGGACACGCCCAACAAAAACCTCGTCGTGTCCCTCACTGAGTAATGGCATCGGATATAGATTCCGTGAAGGGTTGTCATAAAGAACAACACCTTCTGTATTGGTAAGAATCTGCTGTACTTCGGAGATGTCAAATTCTTCATGAAATTCCACATTGACAGATTCTGAATGCCCCCCCACAACGGGAATCCGAGCGACCGTTGCACTAATAAGAATTTGATTATCCCCAAGAATCTTGCGGGTCTCATCCACCAGTTTTTGTTCCTCTGTGGTATAGTTGTCTGGCAGGAAATCGCCCCCATGAGGAAAAACATTACGGTGAATAGGGTAGGGGTAGCTCCTACTTGTGACAGGGATAGTGTCACCTTTCTCTTCTGCGCAAAGCTGCTCATAAGCTCGCTGCCCCGACCCTGTTACGCTCTGATAGGTTGAGATAACCAACCGACGGATTCTGTAGCGGACATGAAGGCGAGACAAAGCCAATACCATCTGGATTGTACTACAATTGGGGTTGGCGATAATACGACTGTCTGAAGACACAGTATGCATATTTATCTCAGGCACGACCAACGGTATAGAAGGGTCCATTCGCCAAGCAGAAGAATTGTCAATCACCGTAGTACCAATAGCCGCAAATTGAGGGGCATACTGTTTGGAGACCGAAGCACCTGCAGAGAAAATTGCATAATGAGGATGTAAATTGATTGCATCTTCAATAGACATCAGAGTCACCCTGCGAGAAGCAAATTCGATTTGTTTTCCAACCGACTTTGGCGATGCGACTGCATATACCTTACAGCCAGCGAAACCACGCTCAGCAAGCACTTGCATAATAACATGACCAACCATGCCTGATGCACCTACAACTGCAAGGGAACAATCTTTCATCAGAATAGACATTTAGGACTACTTGCTCTCTTCTAATTTTTGCTGATATGCTTTGACATATCTCACAAGTTCTATTGTCTCAAATGCAAGATGTATCACATAGCATATAGCAAAATAGATGGCAAAAACACGGGCTTGCTGCACATGAGTAAACATATAAACCATAAGCACAACAAGGTGTATCATCATTGAACCTACCGTCACTCCAAGAAATGATTTGATGAAGGTGCGTGGATCTTTCTTTGCAGCACGTGTTACACAATAGTGTTCAAGCCCTGTTATAACAGCAAAATAGAGTGCAATGATAGGCATCGCTATCAAAAAAAAGGAAGGCCGACACCATAGTATAACAAATGAGGCAAGTACCAGTACCAAGGTCAAAATACTTATATGAAAAAAATAATTTTTCATTACTCGCAGAATCGAATGGTGTCTTTGGTGACAAATTTTTCGCAGTAGTGGCAACGAAGTTTGAGGTTTTCCTTATCAATAACGTCAAACTTGGTGGGAATAATCTCATGGTTGGTAACACAACGAGGATTCATACACTTGACAAAATTGTCAATATGATCAGGAATTTCCGCCTCATGTTTTTCAACAACCTCATAATTCTTTATGATAATAATAGAGGCCATTGGAGCAACAAGTGCAATCTTACTAAGGTCTTCTTTGCTAAAGAACTTGTTTTTTACCTTAATAATGCCTTTGCGAATAAATTTCTGACTAGTGAGGTAGTTGCCAATAAGAACCTCGTCATTGTATTTTTCAAGTCCAAGAATGTGAGCAATTTGATAAACAACATTAGTAGGAATATGGTCGATAACAGTCCCATTTTCAATACGAGGAACAACTAATTCTTTTTTGCTATCCATGATATACTTAATTTTCTGTATTTTATATCTCAATTTTTCGATGTCGGATGATTAGTTTAACGAGCACCGAGGATGGCCGCCATGAGTGCCTGACGAACATAGACCCCGTTCTGCGCCTGTTGGAAGTAGTAGGCATAGGGAGTCTTATCCACATCAACCGTTATTTCATTGACACGCGGCAACGGATGCAAAACACGCATGTTAGGTTTACAGCCAGCCAACATATCGGCACTGAGGATACAACTGTCCTTTACACGCTCATATTCCAGAGGATCAGCAAAACGTTCACGCTGAACGCGGGTCATGTAGATGATATCCGCCGTAGCAATAACATCCTTTAAATCTGTGTACTGATAGTATTTTAATCCCGCATTTTTAACACTCATTTTCACAGAGCTTGGCAATTTTAATTCTTCGGGCGAAACAAGGTGAAAAGTTGCATTAAAATTACACATTGCTTGAACCAATGAGTGCACCGTACGTCCGTATTTCAAGTCACCCACACATGCGATATTTAAATTCTCCAACTTTCCCTGAGTCTTACGGATCGAGTAGAGGTCAAGCATACACTGTGTTGGATGCTGATTGGCACCATCTCCCGCATTGATGACTGGAACAGAGGCGACTTCGCTGGCGTAGCGTGATGAGCCTTCTTTCGGGTTGCGCATCACAATAAGGTCGCTATAACTGCTGACCATCGTAATGGTATCATGCAGGCTTTCGCCTTTCTGAACACTAGTAGCACCTGGATCGCTGAATCCGATGACACGGGCACCTAATTGGTTGGCCGCACTCTCGAAACTCAAGCGCGTACGCGTTGAGGGCTCAAAAAAAAGAGTGGCAACAACCTTGTCACTCAGAATGGGCTGTTTCGGATTTTTCTCAAAATCCTCTGCAATGTCCAGCACCTGGATATATTCATCCTTTGAGAAGTCGGTGATGGAAATCAGATTACGTCCTTTTAATGTACTCATATATATAATGTTTTATAATTCCAATATCATCGTTTTTTAATGTCCAAATTGTTGCAAAGTTACAGAAAAACGATAAATCATAAGCTCTTTTTGTCCGAGACCTCATTGTTTTTTTTCAACACATACATGGAATAAACAGAATTCTAAACAAACTTTTTTGCCCCTAAGAATAACATTCTTTGGGGCATGGGAAAAATAGGATGATACCAAAATGGAACATGTTAGATTCGTTGAAGTTAGGAATACAACTATTTTGTAATTATCCGAAAAAACTTATATTTGCAAAATATATTCGGAACAGGTAATAATGCAAGAGGAGCCACATATTATTGTTTTAGAAGCTCTTAGAAGGCTTCAAATGCCTGTTTTGGCATCGTGTTGTTGCTGTTGCATCTGTTGATGCGGCGGGCTTGCATGATAGTCAATCTATAGTTTTTTTTTTCAGCAAGCACTTAAGCCGCCGCTTGCACAAAGTTTTCGATTATATTTTTATGGGCTACCATGATTAGGCCATGAAGATAAATATGAAATATATGGCAATACCATAATGAATGGTGATAGTAATTATAAAATCTATTCAATAATCTAATATTTATGAACGATTTAGTCACAAACAATCTGCTTGAGATGGTTGGGCATACCCCTATGCTCGAAGTCACAAAAATGGACACGGGCAAATGTCATCTTTTTCTAAAACTTGAAAACCAGAATCCGGGAGGCTCCATTAAAGATCGTGTAGGATTAATGATGGTGGCTGAAGCTGAAAAAAAGGGACTCATCCATCCGGGCGACCGTATTATTGAGGCCACTGCGGGAAATACGGGGCTGGGTCTTGCCCTGGCTGCAAAAATGAAAGGATACCATCTAACTCTTGTCATCCCAGATAAAATGAGTGAAGAAAAGTTATGCCATCTGGAGTCCATGGGGGTAGAAATTGTCATTACGCGAAGCGATGTTACCAAAGGTCATCCCGACTACTATCAAGACTTGGCTCGCAGTCTATCACAAAAGACAGGTGCTTACTTCATCAATCAGTTTGAAAATCCTGCCAATCCGTTAGCACACGAACTGACCACAGGACCTGAGATTTGGGAGCAAATGAATCATGACGTGGATGCCGTTGTTGTGGGAGCTGGATCAACCGGTACTCTAACAGGACTGTCTCACTTCTTCCAAAAAACGACCAACCAAACCAAAATGGTGTTGGCAGACCCCGAGGGCTCTGTTTTAGCCGATTATGTAAACAACGGGGTGCTGAACGAAGTATCTGGCAGCTGGCTGGTAGAAGGCATTGGAGAAGACTTTATCCCTAAGATTGCAGATTTCTCACTCACCAAGAAGGCCTATTCAATATCTGATACAGAGGCTTTTACAGCAGCACACGACCTGCTATCTAAGGAAGGAATATTAGCCGGTTCCTCAACTGGGACTCTTTTGGCAGCAGCCTTACGATATTGCCGTGAAAGCGAAACTCCACAACGTGTGGTCACATTGGTGTGCGATAGTGGAAACAAATACCTGTCAAAAATGTATAACCACATCTGGCTCAACGACCATGGCATTCAACTCCAGAACAGTTAACAGCAGTACACCTAAGTCATCCGTAGAACGGGAGAAACGTGCTACGCCAGGCATGACGGATGTGAGCAAAACTCTCTTCCTTCCACTTTTTTTTCGTGCACAAGAAACTCGGGAGGATGGAATTATCCGAGACCAGGCAGCCGTAGATATTGTAGATAGACTACAATATGACAATCAGAATTTCCGTGTGGATCGAGAGATGCAATTAATCATCTCTCTTCGTACTGCGATTTTAGACCGTATCACACGCCAATATATTGATGAAACAATCAAGATGGGCAGGCAACCAGTTGTCATAAACCTTGGAGCTGGACTAGACACGCGAGAATATAGGTTTCCTGAAGCAACATGGTATCAAGTGGATCTTGCGGCACCAATAACACTACGGCAACAGTATGTTCAAGGGTCAAAAGCCACGAACATAGCAGCAAGTATATTTGAAGAAGGCTGGAGTTCGCAGATAGCGCATCGAGACCATGTGCTGGTTTTGGTTGAAGGGGTGCTTATGTATTTCGGGGCAGAAATGGTACGAAAATTCTTCGAGATATTGTCCCGGGATTTTACTCATGTCACCATAGCTTTTGATGCTTTAGCCAAACGATACTCAAAACTACACGCCCATCAAAGTATTGACGTAGATAAAGCGGCTTTCAAATGCGGTGTGAGCTGTGGTACGGATGTGGAAAAAATGAACCCTGGATTCAAAACCGTAGAAGAATTCGGATACTACCAAGAATACTTGTCTCACAGCGAGATGCTACAAAAAAGATACAGGCTAATTCGCTTTGACGCAACCCATAAAATATACTTGATGTATAAAAAGTAGAATGATGTCAAAAGGATTATCATCCACTATTTATCCTAAAACTAATAATAACAGAATATGAAAGAGACCAATAAATTTCAATTTGAAACGAGGGCTATCCATGCTGGAGAAGAGCCCGACATGAGAGAAGGTGCATCAGGAGATGTTGCAGCCCCAATTCATCTATCCACTACGTTTGCGCGCCATGAAGTGGATGTACCAACTGCGGGTTACGAATATACCCGTTCTTTGAACCCAACAAGATTTGCTTTGGAAAGTAAATTGGCAGCCATAGAAAATGCAAACCATGGTCTGGCATTCAGTTCTGGACTGGCTGCAGAAACGGCTGTTGTAATGGGACTGCTGCGTAATGGGGATCACATTGTGGCCAGCGACGACTTATACGGAGGCACCAAAAGACTATTCAACAAAGTTGTGCGCGAATTTGGCATCACGGTTTCCTATGCTGACGTTATGGACACCACCGCATTTGAACGTGCCATCACACCTGCGACTCGTCTAATGTGGGTAGAAACAGTTTCTAATCCTCTTATAAAAATAGCAGACATAGCAGCTTTGGCCACTATAGCACATAAACACGGGATTATTTTTGTTGTGGACAATACATTTCTCTCTCCATATTTTATGAATCCGTTAGAACTTGGAGCGGACATCGTACTGCATAGTGCCACCAAGTATATCGGAGGACACAGCGACGTGCTGGGAGGAGTTGTGATGCTTAATGAGCATAATCTGTATGAGAAAATCCAATATTATCAGAATGCCGCAGGTGCAGTGATGGCACCCTTTGATTCTTATCTGGTCATTCGTGGAATCAAGACTCTGGCATTAAGGATGGAACGACATGCTGAAAACGCATTGAAAGTGGCTGAGTTTCTGGAACAACACCCATCTGTTAATCGGGTAGTGTATCCTGGACTATCTTCATTTGGACAATATGACCTTCACAAACGTCAGGCACGAGGCAATGGTGGCGTCCTATGTTTTGAAATTAAAGGAGATGTAAATGACGCAAAGCGTTTTCTGTCTCGCCTTCAGGTAATTGCACTGGCAGAAAGTCTGGGTGGGGTAGAGTCTCTCGTCGAATTGCCATCACTGATGACACATTCGTCGGTAGCACCTGAAGAACGAGCAAAAATCGGAATTACAGACACATTAGTAAGACTATCTGTAGGTGTAGAACATGCGCAAGACCTGATTGATGATATAGAACAGGCATTGGCATGAGTTTATTGGATTATTTATCTAATTATATTATAATAGATACAATTCCAATTTTTCTCAAAGTAAAGATAGCGGACGACATCAGAAATTGATGTCGTCCGTTTTTTATTACATACCATTAATATTTAATGAATTAAATCATCATTTTCACATGCTACTTAACATAACGCGCATTATCAGAAAAATGTATATAAAGAATAATAGCATATCCTTAATTTAGTAATTCAAGATTTTTGCTATTATTTGTAAATTTTACGCTTATTAAGCGCATTATGGAAGCGGTTAGCATTTTGCTGATGTTCAGCAAGAGTTGCTGCAAAGTTGTGTCGTCCAGAAAAATCTTCTTTGGCACAAAAATATAGATACGATGTACGATGATTGGCAAGAACAGCATCAATACTTGCCGTACCTGGAATACAAATCGGTCCAGGAGGCAATCCGATATGCTGATAGGTATTATATGGGCTGGGGATCTCTGTATGAGATTTAAGTATGCGACGAATTGAAAAATCACCGACAGCATAACGAACTGTTGGGTCGGCCTGTAACGGCATTCGACGACGAATACGGTTAAGATAGACACTGGCAATAAGTGGCTTTTCATCATCCACATTTGTTTCTTCTTCAATAATGGAAGCAAGAATTGTGACTTCGGCAGGAGTCAATTTGAGTGCATCACATTTGGATAGGCGTGATGAATTCCAGTATCGGCTATGTTCTTGTTGCATCCTATCCAAAAATCTTGACGGAGTGACATTCCAATAATATTCATAGCTATTGCGGACGAAGAGAGTCATAATAGTAGAGCGTGTGAGGCCATAGTGATGACAAACGCTATCGGAATTTAACATTCGATATAACTGACGACCACTAAATTCAAAACGCTTATCAAGATTGTTGCAAAGGGTTTCGAGTGAACGTTGTTTACCAATAACAACAATAATAGGATCCTGACTTCCAGAACGAAGTTTTCGAACCAAGCGATAACAGGACATATTTGGGTGGATAATGTATGATCCCGGTTTGACACTTGAAGGGTATTTGCGCATATGTGCCTTCCTATCGAATGTGCTGCGGGAATCCAGACAATGGTTAGCCATCAACGTATCTACAACAGCCTCATAGGTGCTACCCGTAGGAATGTATATACGAATTTCTTCTTCATTGGAAGTATGCCCATGGTTAATCCATAATACACCAGAAAGAATGAATACAAATACAGCTACAATGGGGAAATAAAGACTTTTGGTATGCGTCATATTTTTTTTTCGGCGCACATTACTTTTTTTGCGTGAAGGTTTCTGTTTTGAAACTGACATAGGTGTGATATAGAAATCTATTGTAGTATAAGTTGATATCGATAGGCATCAAGGTATCTCCCCTCTTGACAAATCCAGTCTCTCATAAGAGCACACCTTTGATAACCTGACTGCTGAAAAAGATGCAGACTAACAATGTTAGAGGTCAGAATGTCAGCATATAGTTGATGAAGAGAGATCGTATGGGTACAAAAAACAGAGAGAGCCCGAAGCATGGCTGTTGCATAGCCTTGCTGGCGCAACTGAGGTAAAACCGCAATCCCTACAGCAGCACGTTGATGAAGTGGGTCGTAGTCGTAAAGATCTATGCAGCCAACAATGGCAGAGTCCATAACGGTTTCTTCGGTAACAGCAGCCAAAGACAACCGCCCTTTTGACCAATAGTCCGAAGATGTGCTTTTAAGAATAATCGACATAAACGATCAACTTATTTTGGACAATGAAAGTTTTTCTTTTTGATGTATAATATGTTGCCGATAAACAGAATGATCTGGATGTTGGAGTTCTGGATCAGCCTCAAGCATTCGTTTCACTTCATCACGGGCAGCACATACAATAGGCTCATCATCGACAATGTCAGCAAGGCGAAGATTGAGCATTCCGCTCTGTTCGCGGCCTTCGATATCTCCAGGCCCCCTAAGCCGAAGGTCTGCTTCTGCAATCTGAAATCCGTCCGTGGTGGCACACATTGTCTCAATACGCTGACGCCCCGTGGTGGTCAGCTGTTCCTTTGTCATGAGGATGCAATAGGATGCTCCCCCACCCCGCCCAACACGACCTCGAAGCTGATGAAGTTGACTCAAGCCAAACCGCTCTGCATTTTCGATAAGCATGACGGTTGCATTAGGGACATCAACACCGACTTCAATGACCGTTGTGCTGACCATGATATTGGCAATGCCACGCTTAAAACGATCCATTTCGTAAGCCTTGGCTTCTGGGCTGAGTTTTCCATGGACAATACTAATCTGGTATTCGGGTAACGGGAAACTGCGAACCATGCTCTCATAACCATCCATAAGGTCTTTAATATCTTGTTTTTCAGACTCATTAATAAGTGGATAAACCACATATACCTGTCTGCCTTGAGAAATCTGCTGGCGCAGGAAAGCAAAAACCTTGAGACGTTGGGAATCCGTGGCATGAATGGTTTTGATAGGTTGTCGACCGGGCGGAAGTTCATCAATGACAGAGCATTCGAGGTCGCTATAAAGAGTCATGGCAAGGGTACGAGGAATGGGTGTTGCCGTCATAACCAGAATATGTGGCGGTATTGGATTCTTGGTCCAAAGCCGAGCACGCTGTTCAACTCCAAAACGATGCTGCTCATCAATAACAACATAGCCAAGCTGATGAAACTGAACAGAATCCTCTATGAGCGCATGGGTGCCGATCAGCAAGTCAATTTCACCACCTGCCAATGCTTGTTTTATTGAGCGTTTTTGGGAGGCTTTTAGACTGCCTATGAGAAGAGCAACCCTGACATCAAGACCATTCAGCATACGACAAAAATTATCGTAATGCTGTTGAGCCAAAATCTCGGTAGGTGCCATTAGACAGGCCTGACAGCCATTGTCAATAGCAAGTAACATGGTGAGCAAGGCAACCATGGTCTTTCCGCTACCCACATCGCCTTGGAGAAGGCGATTCATCTGCCGTCCGCTACGCATATCTGCCCAAATTTCACGAATAACGCGTTTCTGCGCACCAGTCATTTCAAAAGGTAACCGCTCATTATAGAAACGGTTAAAGAGATTACCAACATTGGAAAACGTTCTACCTAAAGAATGCCTTAAGCGCGAAATTCGACTGTATTGGTGATCCAACTGCATAAAGAAGAGTTCCTCAAACTTGAGGCGTAACAAAGCCTGCTGCATCTCTGTGGGAGAGGCAGGAAAATGAATACATCTCATAGCCATAGCCTTAGGCATAAGGCTGAAGCGTTGAATGAGGCTGAGGGACAGTGTTTCGGGGATGACCAAGCCTGGCTGACGAAGGAGGGTTTCGACAATCTTTGAAATTGCCTTCGAATTGATACCTTTCGCTTTGAGTTTTTCCGTTGTGCTATAAACAGGCATATAACTATGACGACTACCATCCTCACCAGAATATGGCTCCAGCTCAGGATGAACAATCTGAACATCGTTATTATAAAGTGTTGGTTTTCCCAAAATGATATATTCGGAAGTTGGCTTAACATAATCCTGAACCCATTTGGTGCCTTGAAACCATACGAGTTCGATATCTCCCGTACCATCTGTGAATCGAGCAGTAAGTCTCTGGGAGAACTTGCTGGTCTGGAAAATCTGAAAATTACGGATAACCCCTTTGAGAACTACGTATGGCTCTCGAATATCCATAGAGGAAATAGTTGAGATGCGGGAACGATCAACATAGCGGAACGGAAAGTGATTTAGCAAGTCGGCACAGGTGAAAATATTCAATTCTCGACCTAATACGGAAGCCCTCTGAGGGCCAACGCCTTTAAGATAACTTATTTCGGTGTCGAGAGTCATTGGAGTCAGCATATATTATTTGATAATCTGACTTCATGGAGCAGTCGCTCACGCTCAATGGTACTACTGATATGTTCCATGTGAGTATCAGATAGAAAAAAAACGGTGTCAATCTCAGGCGCAAGATGGCGATTGACCGCCGCAACCTGACGCTCATAGTCAAAATCATCCACATTGCGGATGCCGCGGATGATAAATTCAACCCCAAGTCGGCGGCAGCAATCAACCGTCATATCGTTATATGAACATATGCTAACGCCAGCCACACCATCCAAAAAATCCAAAATACGAGCTTTCCGTTCTTCGACCGAGAACATATACTGCTTGTCGCTATTTACACCAATGGCAACTATGACGTGGTCAAAAAGTCGAAGTGCCCGCAAAACAATAGCCTTATGGCCAATGGTAAAAGGGTCAAAAGAGCCAGGAAAAAGAGCAGTGCGCGGGGTCATAAATTCACCTGAATTGAGCTAACAACAAGTATTACAGCGATTGTAGGTATCAACCAAAAGAGTTATCGTTTCGATTTTGAGACCGAACCATCTCCTGTTGCCCCAAATTGCCACAGAATACGAACCATTGCAGAAATATTGTAGCAATTATTTCCCCACTTGCGATAGGAAGTGGTATTCGGGTTTTCTTCGAAATGCCAATTTTTCTTTACAGGTATTATGGAATATTGATAGCGAATGCTCATGTGCAGCCCCCGCCAGATAGCAAAACGAATCTCGCCAGCCAAAGCCAAGTCATTTTTTAGAAAAGTCATATCAGCAGTATCAGGAATAAAGTATTCCGGGCTAAACGAAATTTTATCGTGGGGCTGCTGAACAAGACGACTATAAACGGGACCTATGCCGACAAGTAAGCCTCCGTAAGGATCCTTGAAAAAAACGGTGAGGGGAATGTCGACATAATCAAGCATGATTTTGACATTATAAGGATCACCGCTATTATTAAAAGCACCTCGACGAGCATATCCTGCCTCGACCGACATCTGCCAACGCCCATTGCCCGAAAGATTAGCCATGGCCCCGACACTGCCAGCAAAACCCAACTTGTTAAATCCCTTGAGTTCATCACCCTCTATCTGAGAGAATGCCGCCCCCGCAGAAACATATGCATTGATACGCTGGGCTGAAACGATGTGTGCCACAGAGAAAAAAAGAAGCAGGAAGATGATGTGATTTCTGTTACTCATAGATACAAAAAAAGGGTAAGCTGATTATATCGCACCGCTACAACCAAACACCCTTGCTGTATTCCTACCCTGGGGGATTCAATGGGAGCTGGTCGTATAAGACTTACCCAAATGCAAAAGTACGACTTTTTCGGAGAATGACAACAAAAAATTATTTTTTCGTACATTTGCAATCACTACATGCCATCATGGATGCATCTGTATTATTTTCTTACCTACTGATTATCGCTGGCGTAGCCGTGTGGTCTATACTGTTGTCTGGCAGATGGCACATTTCGAGTCGTACAATACAAGGCATCTCAGTGTTTGGAGGAGCATTTTTGTTGGCTTCGTGTTTCATAAACCTTGTACCTCATATTTTCGATAGTCCAACCGGTCCGTGTTTTGAGACTTCGGTATGGCACTTCAAACTGGCTGCATCCGTACTTTTGGGGTTTCTAATTCAATTGGTATTAGAACACTTGACACGCGGAATCGAACACGGCCACAACCATTGCGAGTGCTGTGGAGATGATGCAAATATTAATGCTCACCATGGCCATGAAGGACACTGTCACGAGCAACAATCCCACCCAATTCTTGGACTCATGATAGGATTATGCACCCATGCCTTCCTTGAAGGGATGCCTATTGTAGCCTCCGACGGAGACATTCATCAAGGATTATTATACGGCATTGTGATTCACAATATCCCCATCTCCATCGTGTTAGTGACGCTATTCATAAGTAATCACTATTCGCCATGCAAAGCAGTTGGCTTACTTCTACTATTTGGACTCATGGCACCCATGGGCTCAATATTCAACCAATATTTTCTGCCTGCCGATAGCACATTGCAAAACATTGTCATGGGTATTGTTGTGGGCATACTGCTACATGTGAGTGCAAGCATCCTATTCGACCACGACCACAACCATTTTTCGTGGGCCAAATTGGGCCTGATAGCACTTGCCTTTGCCGCGGCATATTTCACGCCAGGGTGTTCAGACATCTATTCTTCGCTATAATACCCGTGCAATTCATGACCCTCAGCATTGTCATAGTCAATTACAACGTGAGGCACTACCTTGAGCAATGCCTTACATCAATTTTGGATGCAGTCAGAGGAATAGAGACAGAGATTTTCGTCGTGGACAATAATTCCGTAGATGATTCTTTGATGATGCTACGGAGGCGATTTCCACAAGTGCGACTTATAGCCAATGCCAACAATCCTGGTTTTGCAAAAGCAAATAACCAGGCTTTGCGACTATGCACGGGAGAATACATACTACTGCTCAACCCAGACACCATTGTAGAGAATGACACCCTATCTCATTGTATCAACTTTATCGCAAACACGCCCCGGTGCGGTGGTGTATGTGTAAAAATGGTGAACGGCGAAGGCGAGTTTCTAAAAGAAAGCAAAAGAGGATTTCCATCCCCAGCAACCTCCTTTTATAAAATCAGCGGCCTAATTCGCCTATTGCCACACCACAGAAAGGTCAGCGCCTACTACATGGGGCATTTGTCTGAAAATGAAACAAATGTTGTAGACATTCTCCCAGGAGCATTCATTATGATGAAGAAAGACGTGCTGAATCAAGTGGGGCTGCTGGACGAGAGTTACTTCATGTATGGCGAAGACATAGACTTCTCTTGGCGTATCCATCTTGCTGGTTATGACAACTACTATCTGCCCTCTGCCCGCATCCTACACTACAAAGGAGAATCCACCAAAAGGGGCAACATGAATTATGTATATGCCTTTTACAATGCCATGTCAATCTTTGTACAACGCTATTTTGCCGGTGGGAATGCCCAAATTTATAACCTTCTCATACAACTGGCTATCTGGCTGCGAGCCCTGCTGGCCATGCTACAGAGATTTGCCCGACATGCATTAGTGCCCATCGCCGACCTCTTGTTATCATTTGCTGGGTTCTATTTAACTAAGGAACTATGGGCCACATACTGGGCAGAAAACGTCAATTACTATCCCACAATCTACACTTGGGGCATTCTGCCTATCTATTCCCTCGTCATGATGTTTTCCATGTGGCTATGTGGCGGATATGACAAACCAGTTCGCTTGGAACGTATTGTGCGGGGTGTTGCTATCGGAGCCATCATTCTACTGGCATTCTATTCTCTGTTAGATGAAACACAACGCTATTCTCGTGCAATACTACTGATAGGAGCACTATGGACAATACTTTCCACTCTTATGGTACGCATGGTATTAAGTTTTGCCGGAATTGACGGATATAGTCTTGGGGGTGAAAGGAAGAAGAAATACCTCGTGGTTGGACACAATGAAGAACAGGCGAGAATACACAAGCTATTTGGTCAGCTGGGAATCATCCCCAAAAAAATCGAAATCCTTAATCCCGATTCCGAGAGACCGTTATCCCAACAGATTAAAGAAAAACTAAAGAAAAACAGCACAGAGAATATAATATTCAGCAGCATAGATGTTTCAGTACATGAAATGCTAACCTCAATGCAGGCTCTGAACAGCCACGGAATCCAATTCTTTACTGCCCCAGCATACGGAAATATCCTCATTGGCAGCAACCGGATTTATTGCCTTGAAGAGTTATATTCTTCGCATGACGACATTATCGCCACTCCCCGTTGCCGCAGAAACAAACGTATCTTCGACATCGTATGCGCCTTATTCTTCCTCATAATGTCACCATTAACATTTTGGTTCCAAAGGCATAAGAGGAACTATTTCGCCAAATGCTGGAACGTTGTCACAGGGGAAAAAACATGGGTAAGTTATAGTCAGGGGAACCTCGCTACCGGAAAAGATGAGACTCCTCTACCCTACTTGAAACCAGGAATCTTACAAACAAGACATATTATGCCACGTGTGCAGCATCCGGACCTAAATCGATTAGATCAAGATTACGCCCAACACTATAAGACGAGTACAGATTTTGTTATTGTACTACGAAACTGGAACAGGATTTAATAACCAGTATTCAATTATATTTTTTAGAACAAAAAAGATATTATTATGACCATACCTGAAACCATCAAGGATTTGACCGCACGCAAAGAGGCATTGCGAAAATTCCTTGACATAGACAAGCTTCGCAATGAGATTGCTGATGAAGAAAAGAAAACAGAATTAACGGATTTCTGGAATGACCCCAAAGAGGCCCAGAAAATCCTAAAAGGCATTAAAAGCAAAAAAGCATGGACCACGGCATTTGACAGCGTTAGCAGCAGCTGCGACGATATGTTAGTTCTGGGCGAATTTTTCGAGGCTGGAGATGCCTCAGAAGAGGAAATGATGCAACAGTTAGACATGACCAGCAAACTGATAGAAGAACTGGAATTCAAGAATATGCTACGAAACGAAAGCGATAGTTTTGATGCCGTGCTGAGTATTAATGCTGGAGCTGGTGGTGTCGAGGCTCAGGACTGGGCAGAAATGCTTATGCGAATGTATATCCGTTATGCGGAACGCAACAACTATAAAGTCGCCATTAGCAACAGCCTGGACGGAGAGGGTGCAGGAATCAAGAGCGTTACCATGCAGATTGAGGGAGAATTTGCCTACGGCTACCTCAAAAGCGAGACAGGAGTACACAGACTGGTTCGTGTAAGCCCATTCAATGCCCAAGGCAAACGAATGACCTCTTTTGCATCTGTAAGTGTCACCCCTTTGGTGGACGACACCATTGAGGTAATAGTAGACCAGTCACGCCTCAGCTGGGACACATTTCGCAGCGGTGGTGCGGGTGGTCAGAATGTAAACAAAGTGGAAAGCGGAGTACGTTTACGGTATCAATACAAAGATCCTTATACCGGAGAAGAAGAAGAGATTCTGATAGAAAATACAGAAACCCGAGACCAACCCAAAAACAAAGAAAACGCCATGCGGTTGCTACGAAGCCAACTCTACGAGCGTGAACTACGCCACAGAATGGAAGAACAGGCCAAAATCAAAGCCAGCCAGAAAAAAATAGAATGGGGCAGCCAGATACGTAGCTATGTCATGGACGACCGCCGGGTAAAAGATCATCGGACGAACTTCCAAACTGGGGATGTCACTGGTGTGATGGATGGAAAAATAGATAATTTTATCAAAGCCTACCTCATGGAATTTGGGGGAGAATAGTAACCACTAAATTCCTATCAACAATGAAAAATCAATGGGTCTTGATAATACTTCTATTTACATGTATTACAGAGGGATGTATTAAGGAAGAGGCGGCAAACTCTGAAGCCGATATAATTGAATGCACACTAACAGGTAATGTGTTGAACAGGCTGGCAGAAATTGGGAATGACTCCATCACCCTAACCGTAAAAGAGGGGACGGATCTTACAAAACTTGCTCCACTGCTCAAACTCACACCTGGAGCAACGGTTGAACCAATTAGTGGTATGGTTCAGGATTTCAGTAAAGTACAATATTACATTGTTACATCGGAAGATAGGCAATGGAGCAAACGATATGCCATACGTGTTGTCAGCAGTGGAATCACAACCACCGAAGATATCATCAAATTCGATTTCGAGTTTTGGAAGAAGAAGAATATTGGCACAAACTATTATCCAGTATTTTATGAAACAGGCGATCAAGGAGAGATTCTATTTGACTGGGCTTCTGGCAATGCTGGATTTGCCCTAACGGGAATGGCTACTGAAATGGAAGAATACCCCACACATTGGTCACCTGAAGGGCATAGTGGTGGTTGCGTTGAACTCATCACCCGTAGTACTGGCTCATTTGGAGCCATGGCCCAGAAACCTTTAGCAGCAGGAAATATGTTTTTGGGGACTTTTGATTTCTCAAAAGCATTATCCACCCCGCTATATGCCACCTTATTCGGCATACAATTTGAATACGAACCAATCAGCCTTAGCGGATGGATGGACTATCAACCTGGAGACGTTTTCTACACGTTTGATAAGACATCATCCACCGGGTTGAAACCCATGCCCGGACAAAGCGACCAATGTGCCATATACGCTGCATTATACGAAGTCAGTGAAGACGTGCCTTACCTCACAGGGGCCGACGCACCTATCAAGGAGAATCCCCATGTGGTATGCTATGCTGAAATAGACGAGTCACTACAAAAGGGAACCCATGGTTGGACATATTTTGAAATACCTTTTAAGACACTGGATGGCAGAACCCTGGACTATGAAAAACTACAAGAAGGACGATACAATCTCACCGTGGTCTTTTCTTCCAGTACCAATGGAGCTACTTTTGAGGGGGCGGTTGGAAGTCGCCTCAAAGTCGATGACATAAAGATTACCATCAACAAAATACACTAAGCAATGAAGGCAAGGTCTATTTTTCCACTCCTCTTCTTGCTATTGGTACTACCGAGGTTGCAGGCACAGGATACAGGGGATAGGAGCCAATCCTCATGGCATTTTGCTGTTAAACCAGGAATAAACATAGGTGCAGTGGCGCCCACATCTATGCCAAAGGAAATCAGAGAAATCAAAGGCTACTCCCCTCTTACTAATGGCTCTTTGTATGTGGAAGTATCCCACCCTATAGGAGATTCCAACTTAAATCCTTTGCAATTAGTAAGTGGCATTATCATTGAGAGGAACTCAATGAAGACTCATGCGCGTGTAAAAAATTATAGCACCGAAATCCGGAGCGATGGAAATACTGTGGCTGGTGTATGGACAGGGGATGTCAAAACACGTTATTCAGCAACTGCATTAAAAGTGCCATTATCTGTCAGATACCGTGTAAATCCAACACTATATGCCCATATCGGAATCTATGGAGCCTGGCTTATAAGTAAATCCTTTGGAGGAAGCGTCATGGATGGCTACCTGCGGGAAGGTAATCCTACAGGAGAGAAAGCCCTTTTTGAAAACGGACAATCCGCATCTTATAACTTCGACAATCAACTTCGAGAATTACAATGGGGGCTTTGCACTGGCATTGAATGGCATTTCTTTCAAAGATTCTTAGTATCCGGACAGTTTTCTTATGGTCTGAATAATATATTCAAACACGACTTCAAGACCATCTCTTTTGAAATGCATCCTATTTTTTTCAACGTATCCATAGGAATACTCCTATAGAGATTCGTTTTGCTTTAATTCCGTGCCAATCAAAATATTATAAAAACAAAGGCATAGAATGACTATCACAACAAAATACGAACCACTATCATGAAAATAGCCTTTGACACTAACGAATTACAGGTATCATTTGCATCTGATGAAAACGGATACAACCTGATTGCCGAAGCTTTTGCACGATTAAAAGCCAGGCAGGACGGGGAAATCACCTGTCCATGGCGTGCATTCTGGAACTATGTCCAGAATGAATATACGTATGTAAAGGCGGCTGGTGGCATTGTCCATGACACTGGAGGAAACTGGCTTGCCATCCGTCACTACGGATGCTGGGATTTGCCTAAGGGCATTGTAGATGATGGAGAAACTCGTTTGCATACCGCCATCCGAGAAGTGCAAGAAGAAACGGGTGCCGACCAATTGGAAGTGGAGCGCTTGGTCTATAAAAGCTACCACATACACAACCTTTACGGGGAATGGCAGATGAAGCAGACCACATGGTATCAAATGGTTTGTAAGGACTCTCAAAAAAAACTAAGCCCACAAACCGAAGAAAACATCGACCAAGCAGTGTGGCTGCCTTTGACAGAATGGTCAAAACGGCTTCAAGAATCTTATGCCACCATGCGACAAATAGTCAAAATAATACCTAACACCATACCCCATGTCCACCAACGATAGGATTTATGCAATGGCTCTCGCCATGACATCAGGACTTAGCTGCCGCAGCTGCCGAAACCTCATCGATTTGTGTCCGAATCCTAAAGACATTTTTGAAATGAATCATGCCGAACTGAAAGATTTGTTTGGCAAACACGAAGCCATTATTGAACAAATAGAACAGCGCACCATGATGGCAAAAGCCGAAAGTGAACTGCTGTGGGCAGAACGATATGGCATCCAAATTCTGTTTTGTACAGATGATCAATACCCCCAACGGCTCAACCAGCCTGACTGCGGCGACACGCCCGTCATCCTATATCAAAAAGGAGACTGCAACCTAAACCATAAAAGGGTTATAAGCGTGGTAGGGACACGACGTGCCACCGAATACGGCAAAGACATGACACAACGCCTGATAGGCCAACTACAGGGAGAAGATGTTTTAGTGGTAAGCGGATTGGCTTACGGCATCGATGCCGAAGCTCATCGGGCCTCGCTGCACAATGGATTGCCAACCATCGGGGTGTTAGGTCATGGACTTGACAAAATTTATCCACCAGAAAACCGTAGTCTGGCGCAAGAAATGATAAAGCAAGGAGGAGGGCTGCTTACAGAATACCCTTCGGAGACTCGCATAAATCCAGGACTATTCCCTGCCCGCAACAGAATCATTGCCGCCCTAAGCGATGCCACCATCGTGGTAGAAGCATCGGAAAAGGGGGGAGCCCTCATTACAGCTGGAATCGCCGGCAGTTACCACCGAGATGTTTTTGCCGTTCCTGGGAGAGTTTTTGATAGTTATTCAAAAGGATGCAATAATCTGATTTCCAACAATCGTGCTGTATTACTTCGTTCCATGGACGACCTTTTCTATCACCTCAACTGGCACAAAAAAAACGATTCCACAAAACAACCGGCAGGCATACAGCAAGAGCTTTTTACAGCAATGAGCCAGGATGAGCAAAAAATCATCAGCATACTACAAAACCATGCCGGACTGACCATGGAAGAGATGGATGCCCTATGCGGACTCTCTCTACCCAAAATTGCTAACGCATTGCTCAATCTCGAACTAAACAATCTTATCAAATGCCTTCCTGGCAAAATATATAAAAGCATCTAAAGTAAAAAGAATCACCACAAACACCTACAATACAACTAATTAAAAAAACAGTAAAGTTTTTTTTCTGACAAAAAGTTTGGTAATTAGCAAATAAAGCAGTACCTTTGGATTTTCAAAGCATTACACGAAAAACAACGCAATAGATACTATGGAAAACAGCATTAAGGGGCGTATCGCCCAAATCATTGGCGCAGTTGTAGATGTCGCTTTTGAAGACGGCGTGGTACTGCCCGACATTTATGACGCCCTCTCCGTCAAACGACATGATGGCAGCGAGATCATCTTAGAATGCCAGCAGGATATCGGAGAAAACACCATGAGAACCATTGCAATGGACAGCACTGATGGCTTGGAACGAGGTATGGAGGTTGTTGCTTTGGGAGGGCCTATTTCAATGCCTGTGGGAGAAGACATTAACGGGCGTCTGTTCAACGTGATTGGCGATGCCATTGATGGAATGCCTGCTCCTGAATGCACTACACGCTATAGTATCCATCGCGAACCTCCCAAATTCGAGAATCTATCCACCACACAAGAAATCCTATACACCGGTATTAAGGTTATTGATTTGATTCAACCCTTCCTTAAAGGAGGAAAAATCGGACTCTTTGGCGGTGCTGGCGTTGGAAAAACCGTCCTTATACAGGAACTCATCAACAATATCGCAAAGAAATATTCCGGGATGTCGGTATTCACTGGTGTAGGCGAGCGCACCCGAGAGGGAAATGACCTGCTACGCGAAATGATTGAAGCTGGCGTTATCAAATACGGAGACGAATTTAAGAAGAGCATGGAGGATGGCAGCTGGGATTTGAGCAAAATTGATAAAGAGGCTTTAAAAGATTCCAAATGTACCATGGTATTTGGGCAGATGAATGAGACCCCTGGCGCACGTGCCCGAGTGGCTTTAGCAGGTCTGACACTTGCCGAATACTACC
>JAFVBF010000039.1 GCA_017480145.1 Bacteroidales bacterium | reverse complement strand
CGGCATTGCGTGTACTATAATATAAATCATACCCGCCCCGGCCCTCACCTTGGTCAGATGAGAAAACCATGATACGTCCATCTGCTGAAAAAACGGGATGATTAACGGAGATTCCCCTATTCATTTTTATTTTACTCGCTTTGGGCCTTTTCCCTTCACGAGGCATCACTTCATAGCAGGTATGATGACCTCGGCTATCCACGCGGGTATAAAAAATATTGCCTGAAACAGGATGTTTCACCACATAGTCCATTTTACCATCTATAGGACTATAAGCGGTGTCTCCCATTAAAGCAACAATTGTGCCAGAAGACACGGGGGCTGTTAGCATTAATCCCCCCGAATAGCAGAAAAGAGTTCCATCAATGACCGAAAGATTGCGGGTTTCGCCTGGCAAAACAACCCATGACTGTTTTTTGAATGTTACATCACCCATGGATTGTGCATAGAGCGAGGGTATCTGCAATCCCAAAAGTGAAATGAAAACAGATGATAGAAGCACCCCCTTTTTCAACTCATTAAAAAGCATATTTTCCCTTTTGTCTAAAATGGTCTTCGTGAAACTAAGATTCGCAAATCCGCCAGTGATTTCAAATCAAGGCCAGAGGAATTGCATCGCACATTTTTGTCACATAGTGGAAAGAGAGCCCCTGCAAGTATGCAGACTCTATGTCTTCAATGTCTCGACGATTTTCCTCACTAAGAATAATGTCTGTAATGCCTGCCCGTTTGGCTGCCAGTATTTTCTCTTTTATGCCTCCAACAGGGGTCACATCACCACGCAATGTGATTTCGCCCGTCATAGCCACATTATTGAGAACTTTTCGATGCGTAAAGGCCGAAAGCATAGCAATAAACATTGTGATGCCTGCCGACGGACCATCTTTCGGGGTTGCACCTTCGGGAACATGAATATGAAGGTTCATCGTTTCAAGCAAAGACTCCTCTACCCCGAAACTTTCAGCATTAGCCTTAAGATACTCGAATGCCAGCGTGGCAGATTCCTTCATCACATCACCAAGATTCCCAGTCATGGTAAGTGCTCCTTTCCCTTTGCTCAGACTACTTTCGACAAACAGAATCTCACCCCCCACAGCCGTCCAGGCAAGACCCGTAACAACTCCCACTCTGGGCTCTTTACCACACCGTTCACTATTATGAATTGGCAAACCCAAGACTGATTTTATCTCGTCTGATGTGACATTTCTGGATATACGCTTCTTTGTTTTGCCTTCTTCTGCCACAACCATATTCACGGCTCGGCGGCGTACGATTTTTGCAATCGTTTTCTCTAACTGACGTACACCACTTTCGCGGGTGTAATCATTGATAATCATTGTCAGGGCATCAGGGCCAAATACTATCCCACCCTTTCGCATACCATTTTCTTTAATTTGGCGGGGGATAAGATGCTGCTTGGCTATTTCCACTTTTTCCTCATGGATATAGCCGCTCAACTGTATTACCTCCATTCTATCCAACAGTGCTGGCTGTATGGATGTAAGACTATTGGCTGTGGCAATAAAGAATACCTTTGAAAGGTCATAGTCGATATCAAGATAGTTGTCATGGAATGCGGAATTCTGTTCTGGGTCCAAAACCTCAAGCAAAGCTGACGTGGGATCTCCATTCATCGTATTGGTCTGCACCTTGTCAATTTCGTCTAATATAAATACAGGATTAGAGACGCCAGCCTTGTTGATACTCTGTATAATTCGGCCAGGCATAGCCCCAACGTAGGTGCGTCGATGGCCTCGTATTTCAGCCTCATCATGCAGTCCGCCAAGTGCCACACGTACCGATTTTCGACCCAAGGCATTGGCAATACTCTTTCCCAATGAAGTTTTGCCTGTGCCCGGAGGCCCCACAAGACAAATGATAGGAGACTTCATGTCTTGTTTTAGGCTAAACACGGCAAGATATTCCAATATTCTTTCTTTGACCTTTTCAATACCGTAGTGTGCATCATCAAGAACTTTTCGAGCATGACTAATGCTAAGGTTATCTTTGGACACATGGTTCCAAGGTAGTTCCAATAGCAGGTCTAAATAGTTAAGCTGAACCGTATAATCGGGCGACTGAGGATGCGTATGCTGGAGTTTTGCCAATTCCTTTTCAAAAACCTTGCGAACATTATCGTTCCAATCCTTCTCTTTAGCACGTTGCCTTAAGTCATTGACATCATGTTCCGTCGGAGAGCCTCCCAGTTCATCTTGAATGATACGCATCTGCTGGTTAAGGAAGTACTCTCTCTGCTGACGATTCATTTCAATCTTTGCCCGGTCTTCTACTTCGTTCTGAACAGAAAGATACTCCATGCTGTTTTGCAGCAGCTGTAACAGTCGTTCTGCGCGTTCCTGATATGTGTCGCAAGCGAGTAATGCCTGTTTTTCCTCTAAATTTCCATCCAAATGCGAGGCAGCAAAATTTATTAGGATTTTGTCGCTACCAATGTTTTTCAGTGTGGTTGAAAAGTCCGCATGATCATGGCGAGAGGCTAAAACCGATGAATATTGTTTTCTGATTTTTCGAGCAATACTTTTTAGTTGCTTTGAATCTGATGGAACAGCCTCTTCGGGCGAGATGGCCACTCTCCCCATCAAAAATGGTTCCGTTTGAGTTAAATCTACCAGAATGAAACGTTGTGTGCCTTGTACAATAGCCATCGTTGTGCCATTCGGCAGCTCAAACATTTTTAACACTCTGGCCAAAACTCCAAGTTTGAACAAGTCATCCATTGCAGGCTCCTCGACATCGTTGTTCTGTGCAAGAACACCAATGGTGAGGGAATGATTTTCAGCCTGTTTCAGCAATCGAACAGAGGATTTACGCCCTGCCGCAATGGGCAGAATGACACCAGGAAACAATACGTTTTGTTTCAGTGGCAAAATGGGGATTTCCTCTGGAATATTTTCTTGGTTGAAAAGAAATTCCTCGTCGTCTTTTGAGATAATCGGTATAAATTCAGCGTGTTCAGACATAGTATCCACAAATAGTATATTTGGATTATATTTTTATAGATATGGAAGCTTATATTTCAGCCACATACATTATCGGATAGAAACAATACCATCACGCATGGCCCAATTCCGTGCCCCATCCAATTGGCTGACACGAGAATTAAGTTCATCAATAAGTTCTGACGATCCATAAGGCCCCGGCATTTCCAGCTGATGGTCATTCTGAAGTGCCACGCAGGATTCCACAATTCCACCATTGGTATTAGACACCAAGCGGATTCCACCTTCAACAGTCCCATAGCAATAACGAACAATGCCATTAGAAGAAGCAGCATAACAAATGCCTGCCTGTGCAGAAGCCGAAATCGATCCGTAATAATAACAGTTATCTATAATTCCTCCTTTACTTCTAATGGCGATTCCTGCCGCTGATGCAGATCCTCGGCCTGTTATTGACCCATAATAGAAACAATTTTCTATAGTACCACCATTGGCGACAAATGCAATACCGCCAATTTCAACATCATCACCAACCAAATCTCCAAGATAATAACTATTTCGGATAATGCTGCCCGTATCGACCGATACTGACATGCCTCCCAAACGCCCAGAAGCAAGATGTACCTGTCCCTGAACAATACAGTGGTCGATAACCCCATGAGACAGCCATCCACAGATAGGAGATGCATAGCACCGATAATCGGAAGACAACTTTATGGATACTTGGCTAATACAATTCTCTAACAAGGCATCATTCACTGCCTTGCAAGCGATACAACCAAAGTAACGTTCATACACACCTGCCAGATTCCATTGAGAGACCAAATCATCTTCAGTGAGGACATTCACATTTCCTGCCACTGTCAAGTCTTTGACAATGGCACCGGAGACAACTTTGAAAACTGGATGGCTGCTGATAGTGATAACCTGTCCATTTCCGTCCAATATGCCACAAAAGGTATCTATCGGACGCGACACCATAATTGGTGCAGTAAGCTGGAAATATTTACTTGAGTCACTCGCATACAATGTCATCCAGTGATGCCAATCAGCCGTTGTTGAGATTAAAAATGGATCATCTGCCGTTCCTATAGGTCCCTGTACGGTTGTAGAGTCATTTTCAGAAGGGGTAGCAAGTGTATCAGGATTATTCGCTGGGTTAGGCCTGGATGTATTACTGTCAGATGCTTGCCGCGAAATGGTTTTGATATCATCATCCTTACCGCATCCCGAAAGGACAAAAGACACTAATGACAATGCTGTAACAAAAAAAAGAAAACGCTTCATAACTCATTCCATATTTAATTCAGACTTATTTGATGGAACCGTATAATCACATCCTGCCAAAACCACAACGATTTCACCCTTCACTTCATGCTGTGAGAAATATTCGTAAACATCGTGTAATGAGCCTCGAACAGTCTCTGAATGAATTTTACTTATCTCACGAGAGACAGAGACCTGCCGTTCTTCTCCCATGGCATCTATAAGTTGCTCCAAGAGTTTGAGCAGTCGATGAGGAGATTCATAGATAACCACTGTACGACTTTCGGAAATCAAGGAGGTGATTCGTGTCTGACGACCCTTTTTGTGGGGGAGAAAGCCTTCAAAAACAAAACGATCACAAGGCAATCCAGAATTGACAACAGCAGGAATTAACGCTGTTGCACCAGGTAGACACTCAACCTCAATTCCATGACGTACGGCTTCCCTAACGAGTAAAAAACCTGGATCGCTGATGCCTGGCGTACCTGCATCGGTGATAATTGCTAATGTCATACCAGACTGCAATTTATCTATAAAGGACTGCAGTTGTTTATGTTCATTAAAAATATGGTATGACTGTAAGGGTGTTTCAATCTCATAATGCTGTAACAATACCCTCGAAGTTCGCGTATCCTCTGCCAATATAAGGTCTACCGAACGTAAAACATCAACCGAACGATAGGTCATATCGCCAAGATTGCCAACAGGAGTAGGTACAAGATAAAGCTTCATGAGAAATGCAACCACGAAAAAAAGGGCACACTCCTGACAAATAAATCACGAGTGCGCCTTTTCTTATTCTAAAACAATCACTCTCCTTCGTCAAAATCGTCAGGAATCTCCATGTCATGGAAGACGTTAGTGACATCGTCGTCGTCTTCGAGCATACTGATGACTTTTAGAACTTTTCGCATAGATTCCTCATCAATAGAACGCGTGGCGTTGGGGATGCGTTGCAACTCGGCACTTTCACACTCAATATGCATTTCTTCCAGTGCTTTTACCATGCTACCAAAATCCTCATACGCCGTATAGAGCGTGAGATAGTCATCGTCCACCTCCATCTCATCAAGGCCAGCATCAATAAGGTTCATCTCTAATTCCTCAACATCCATGTCAGGTTTACGTGGAATGACAAAAACACCTTTACGAGTAAATAGGAAGTTAAGAGAACCATTAGTTTCAAGTGTACCGCCAAACTTATTCATGATGGCACGTACATTTGCGACAGTCCGCATATTGTTATCGGATAGGCACTCAATAAATAATGCTATTCCATGATTGGCATGACATTCAAATGTCATTTCCTGTAGCACGGCAGCATCCTTGTCTGAGGCCTTGTTAATGGCACGCATTAGGGTGTCCTTTGGCATATTACATCCACGGGCGTTCTGCACTAATAGGCGCAAGCGTGGATTGCTATCCGGATCAGGACCACTTTCACGAACGGCAACAGCGACTTCTTTCAAAATCTTGGAATACTGTTTAGAGCGTTTTGCATCTGCGGCACCTTTTGCTCTTTTAATCTTAGACCATTTATTATGACCTGACATAGTAAAGAAGTATTATTTAATAAATTAGTTAATAGAAAATCGAATATATGTGATGGGCTTGCCTTCCGCAAGCCATATTTTCTCGTAAAAAGTCTGTGTTAGTTTTGCTTCATCATCGCAGTCTGACTCATATAGATTATTTGTTGAATAGTATACCGGTAGATTGGCCGGAGCCAAAACCTCGTTGAGAGTGTATTCATACAACTCCTGAGAGTCTGTCTTCAAGTGCATAAGACCACCTGGTTTGAGAAACTGACGATAATGATTTAAAAAACGTTCACTTGTCAGCCTTTTCAGGGGCTTTTTAGGTTGTGGGTCGGGAAAGGTAATCCATATCTCGCTAACTTCGTTGGCAGCAAAAAATGATTCTATCAATTCAATCCGAGTCCGAATGAATGCGACATGATTCATATGGTCCTCTTCGGCAGTCTTCGCCCCTCTCCATAGACGCGCACCTTTAATATCTACCCCAATGTAATTACAATTAGGATAAATCCTTGCCAATGCAATTGTATAATCACCTTTGCCACAGCCCAATTCAAGCACAATTGGGTTATCGTTCCCAAAATACTCATGCCATCTGCCGCGCCAAACAAATCCTTCTTTTTGTAACATTTCAAAAGGGATTTGGAACAAATTATGGAAGGTCAAGTTTTCCGCAAAACGTTGAAGTTTGTGATGTCCCATAAAGCAGATGAGTATATGGAAGTATAGGATAAATTATTATAATATGTCTTAAAGTTTGCGAATGGCAATATCTCCGTCATACCAACTCTTGATATGCTTAAACAGTGCCTCGGCAGCTGTCTGCGTTGGAGTACTACCCATACTCACGTAATAGAGACCCTGCTTATCAATAATATAAGCATCGCAGCCTTGTCGTTTAAGGATATTTGCCATCCGATTGGCCGTGGACTTATTCGTATAGAATCCAGCAATGATGTCATATCCTTTTTTAGACTCTTTGACAAACTGAGCAGTAAGGACTTCTTGCTGTGGCTGAACTTTGATAATGGCTGGTTCTTTCTCTCGAATGGCATCTGGCTGTAACCCCAGTTCAGCAACCATTTCATTAAGCATACCATCAAGGAATGTGTAGCTCATGAGTTCACTCTGAATTGTCACACATGTTTGACTTTCACGACGTTGTTTTAGAAAATCATAAAGATACTCATGTATATAGTCTTTTTGTGCCAACAATCGATCCACATAAAATGTATTGGGGTCATAAAGCTCTCCAAACCGTTTTTCGGCATAAGAACCAATACGTTCCATCATGGGTGTTTTTGCGTTAGTATAACGTCTGGAGGCTAAAAATCGACTGACATATTCGTTGAGATTGTTGCGTACAATACGGCATCCGCGAGAGATGTCCTTTTGATCATATGCAATCAGATTGGTACTGAAAGTGAAGGGTAGTGCATAATCCTGAATATAAAATTTAGAGACCGAAGATTCAGCAGACATATCGTTCTGATTGGACGAAAAATCATCCCCATTCGATTCCTCTTGCATATTGTCTGCGTATTCTACAACGATTTCTTCTTGATGACGATCCATGTCTTCTTCAAGAGACTCTTCTTGCATCTCATTTTCGGATGTCTCCTCGTCAAAGGTCGACACCTCAGAATCCAAATCAATGGATTCCTGATTCTTCTGCATTAATGACAATGTATTTTCTTCATCGCCCATAACGGAAGCATCTGTATCGTCATCATCGGGCTGGGCAATTTCGCTGCCCCCCCCACGAATACTTGCAATGCCTTTCTTTAGGTTATCCCACGCATTATCACTAAAATATAAATAACATCCACCTGCGATAAGCAAGAGTAAAATAGACAATACAATCCAGAGTAAGGTGTGTTTTTTCTTAGGATGAGTCTCTTCCACCTCTGTTACAGAATTGCCAGAATCTGGAATCTGGTCGAGGGTATCGATGGTGGCCCTCACATCTGCCGAATTATTTTTGTCATCCATCGTTCTATCTGTATCTTGAATAATATTGGGTGTCGATGAATCCTGATTGGTATCTTGGTCTGGTTCATCCACATCATCTTCCGCTGCTTTAATATCTTCCGCTACGGATGGTTCATCAACAGGTTCAGATGAAGTAATCTCTGAATTAGTATTGAATACATCTGACTCAGTATCATCCTTATGAGCAATTCCACTCGGGTCTGGCTTTGTTGTGTTATTATCCATGGAGGATTCAGATATCAAGTCCGAGGCATCATCTATCGTGGAAGATTCGTCAGCAGGATGTAATGTGATAATTTCAGATTCAGAATCCGTATTGGACTCCTGTGGAGCTGCTGGTTCTTCCTCTGGCATAAATTGCATGGATTGCTCATACGTGTCAAAGGGGTTTTCCTTCGATGCATTACCATAGAATTTTACGTCCTCGATGGGGCGAGACTGGCCACCATCTAAATCAAGGGCAGGGTCGGCCGTAAAAGCAAAACCATCAGCACAGCGGATAATGGTGCCTAATCCTGAGAATAGATGTGAACCCTGTTTTTCCAACTTGTCATGTAGTGCAGAGATATACGTCTGCCACATTTTTTCTGCAATGTCACGATTAACGCACTCTTTTTGTGCCAAAATATCTATCACACTATCATCACCGACAACCTCATTGCTAAATACCGCGCTGCGTCGTTCTGGATAGAAGATTCCTTTCTCTTTGTCATGATGGGCATCCACCATTTGAGATGAAAAAGTTCCAATACCTTTAATTTCGACATTTTTGCCTGATTGCAGAACTTCTACGATTAACCTGGTTATATTCATATAATCTATTTTATTTCAATTAATTCTTATTGAGATTTGGGTACGAATCCACCGACTTGAGCATTCTTGCTGCCGCATCCAAATCCTCAGGAGTGTCAATTCCAACATTAGAGAACAACGTTGTTTGAACCGCTATCGAATAGCCGCATTCTAACCATCGAAGTTGCTCTAAAGACTCGGCCTGTTCTAATGTTGTGGATTGAAGTTTTGTCAAGGATAGCAGGGCATCGCTTCGAAATGCATAAATACCCACATGCTTATAGTATGCCTCTCGCTCTATCCATTGGTCAGAATCCACACCTCGTAGATAAGGTATTGGCTGACGGCTAAAATATAGAGCCTTGCCAGCCCGATTGCAGATGACTTTCACATTGTTTGGAGACAAGAGTTCTTCAGTGCTTTGTATTCGCGTCCGTAGCGTGGCAATTTGAACTTGAGCATCAAAGAAACAATCCACTAAAGTCTGCAATTGGGCAGGCTGAACAAATGGCTCGTCACCTTGTACATTTATTACCACATCATAAAACTCCCCTTTGTCTTGCAGAGAACGGACCACCTCGCCACAACGGTCGGTACCACTACGATGGCTTGTTGAGGTCATCATGGCCTCTCCTCCAAAATCCGATACGGCTTGATAAATCCGGCTATCATCCGTTGCAACAATAATTCGTGATAATTTCGAAAGTTGGCAAACATGCTCCCAAACCCACTGAATGACGGGTCTGTCCCCCAGTCGAGCCAATGGCTTCCCTGGAAAACGAGAGGATGCATATCGTGCAGGAATTACAGCCAGGACTTTCATTGCAACGTTTTTTTATTCGCTGAAAAGGTTGTGGAATTCTGCATCAATCCGATTGATGACAACACCTAAATCCTCAGGCTTATCAGCAAAATTAAGTTCATTAATATCAATAGTTAAAACCTTTCCAGTATAACTATTAATCCAAGATTCATAACGTTGATTGAGACTTGTAAGATAGTCTAAGCGGATAGAATTTTCATACTCTCGTCCACGATGCTGAATCTGGCGAATCAGGGATGGGACATCGCCTCTTAGATAAACCAATAAGTCGGGTTGTTGTATAAATGACGAAATTAGTTCGAATGTCTGAATATAATTATCGAAGTCGCGCGTATTCATTAACCCCATGGCATGCAGGTTTGGGGCGAATATGTAGGCATCCTCATACAAAGTACGATCTTGAATGATGTTGTCATATTCCTTGCGGATGTCCAGCAACTGTCGCACACGTGTGTGTAAGAAATAGATTTGAATGTTGAACGACCAACGCCTCATGTCTTCATAGAAACTATTGATATAAGGGTTGTTGTCAGTTGTTTCAAACATTGGTTTGTAACCGTAGTGACGGGCCAGCTGCTTGGTAAGCGTGGTTTTTCCTGATCCGATATTTCCCGCAATGGCTATGTGCATAAACAAAATTTTTAATCGCTGCATAAATCTGATTTACATGGGGTAATCAAATCCAACAACGATTTATTGTGTTATTTATAACATAGCAAAAATACAAAAAATAAATGAAATTGAAAGAGATGAGCAGAATATGCCTATGCAGACCAGTAACAACCTATTAGGGCTCTAATAAAGGAAGTTGTTGTAGGGGTAGCGAATGGCATGTATCCGTCGGACCTCATCATAAAGGCGACTACGAAGTTGTTCTATGTTCTGACGGTTGGCGGCGGAGATAAAAATAGCCTGAGAAACTTCTATACGCGACATCCAGGACTCTTGCAGCATCTGTAAAGACCAGTTGGCACGAGTCATAGGCGTAAGGTCGTCAGCTTCTTTTTCAATATAAGTGTAGGCATCTATTTTATTAAACACCATTATTATAGGCTTATCAGAAGCTCCTATTTCATGCAAGGTTTTATTGACGGCATCAATCTGATTTTCATAATCAGGATGAGATATGTCCACAACATGGAGTAAGATGTCTGCCTCACAGACTTCATCAAGGGTGGATTTGAATGACTCTACAAGTCCGTGGGGTAATTTGCGAATGAAACCGACAGTATCTGTAAGTAGAAAAGGAAGATTTTCGATAACAACCTTACGAACTGTAGTATCAAGCGTGGCGAAAAGCTTGTTTTCTGCAAAAACATCACTCTTGCTAAGCAAATTCATCAATGTGGATTTGCCCACATTAGTATATCCTACTAAAGCAACACGAACTAAGGACTCTCGATTCTTTCGTTGTTGTATTTTCTGTTTGTCAATGTCTTTAAGGCGTTCTTTTAGCAGAGCAATTTTTTCCGTAATAAGACGTCGGTCTGTTTCGATTTGTGTTTCACCCGGTCCACGCATTCCAATGCCTCCCCTCTGACGTTCGAGGTGAGTCCACATACGCGTTAATCGTGGGAGCATATATTGTAACTGGGCCAGTTCAACCTGGGTTTTTGCGATACTTGTACGAGCACGTTTGGCAAAGATATCTAATATCAATGTCGTGCGGTCAAGAATACGACATTCGAACTCTCGCTCCAAATTACGTAATTGTGCTGGCGACAACTCATCATCAAAGACAATAAAATCTATATCCAATGCCTGTTTATACTCTTTGACCTCCTCCAACTTTCCACTCCCAATATAGGTACGAGTGTCTGGTCTATCTAACTTTTGAATCACCTTTTTGGCTGTGATACCACCTGCCGTTTCAAGGAGAAACTCAAGCTCGTTAAGGCATTCTTCAGCCCGTTCTATTGTGGTTCCCTGAGAACAAACAGAGACAAGAATGGCCTTTTCGGGAACAAATTCCGTAGAAAATGCATTTCGTTGTTGAGGGGTCTGTCTTATTTTTTTTTCAGTAGAGGGATTATTCTCAGACTCCCACGTCCCGATATTTTTTTTCCACTTACCGCGGTCGGTTTTCCAAGAAGTTTTCACAAAAAAAGACTGTATTGATGATTCAATTTGGACTATCTGACCTGTGGAGAATGGTCAACAGAATGACGGAGAATGGATTCTAACTTGCCCACAGATGCCTCCCAGCTGTAGTTGGCATGAACGAAATCATATGCAGATTGTTCAATGGACTGATATTTATTGGCATCGGACAATAATACAAGGATTTTGTCAGCTAATTCCTGAGGAGTATCTCCAATCAAAATGTCCTGGTCCGGGATTGCATGTAGGGAATCGTTGGCAATAGTAGTTGTCACGCACGGAATACGCATAGACATGGCTTCCAACAACTTGTTTTGCAATCCGGAACCAGTCTGCATAGGGGCGACCAAAACCCGAGAGGACGCATAACACTCTCGAATATCAGGGACATTGGCCATAAGCGTTACCTTTTCACTCACGTAACGGCTGAGCCCCCGTCGTGGACTGGCTCCTGCAATGAGAACCGTTGTTTCGGGGCGTTGTTGCCATACTAATGGCATTACATTTTGCATCAGAAAGTTTGTGGCTCGGATATTTGGCTCATAACTCATATTGCCACAAAATAGCACATCATATCTTTTCTCTCGCTCTATGGGGAAGAAATACTCAAAATCCACTCCGTTGGGGATAATATGTATTTCACCATTTTTTCGATGTGGAATGGCCTCACTATCAGTATCCGAAATAATAGTCAGCGCATCGAAGATTCGAAATGAATTATATTCGCTTGAACGTAACATTTTAAATTCATAATGAAGGATGTATTTCCAGAGGCCTGATGCGTGATCCATGCGTCGTTCCGCATTCATGGATAGTGCATCTTGAAAATCCATGACCTTGGGGTGATGAGAACGGCTTACATATGTCATTGTGCGAACCATTTGGCTGTATATCACATCAGGATTCACCCGTGACTCAAATTGTTTAAATCGTCTACGGGCCCGTTTTGAATCCCAATAACCAATCTGAAGAGATTTGGCGTAGACATAATTACGAAATACATTATAGTAGTTGGTTAGGCGTGGGGATGACACGATGCATAACTCTTTGCAATAGGGACGTAGAGCATTACGATGCTCAGCAGTAACAACATCATGAGTCACACAGAATAGATATACGTCGTTGTTTTCCGATAATATCTTAATCTGGTTGAAAGCGCGCAATTTATCCCCCTTTTCTAATGGGTATGGGAATCGTGGCAGAACAACTAGTATCTTCATTTAACTATGAAATGTTCGGTTATTAATTATCAAAAAGTGAAATTTGAGTTCCTTCAGCAAGAGCCATACGGTCTTCATTAGAATCCTCAGCAGTGTCATCAACCAGGTGTCCCTCATTATCTTCAGATACGGGTTCTGGTAGGGGTTCGAGCCAATGAAATTCTTTGACTGCAAATGTGGTAAGCGTTTTCCCTTTGGCCGATGGACCTTTAACTCCTATAAAATCATAAACTTCAACAATCTCTTCTGTAATTTTCTTTCCACTGTTTGCCTCGTATACTACTTCAAGTCTCGGGAATGTATCAAACGAATAAGTTACTATACTATCACCACTCCCCTCTTCTAAATAGAAGGTTTTCTTATCAAAATCGTCACACTGGAATCGTTTAATATAATGTGCCCCTCCTTCTTTTTTACGATAGACTATGGTAACTATATTTTTCTTGTTTAATTTACGGATTTCTAATAAGTCATCCTCAAAATGATTAGAGAGGTCGAAGTTGACCGTTCGCATGACTCCAGACTGCATTAGCAGAAAGATTTTGTCAGCGCCCTTGAATTCGCCGAGATAACGGCCTGCCTCATTGATGTTAAGGCGTTTGACACTTTCATCGAACCATATTTTGCGTGCGCCCAAAGTGGAAACACCTTCCCCTTTTAGGGTTATATTGCGAACCGCATTACGAGTGAGGATGTTGCCAGCAGCCTGACGACCTTTAATGGCAAGGCTGGCGAAATCAAAGTCAAAACTGGTTTTGCGTAACTGAGGCTTAGATACATGGTGAACAGTGATAACCTCGGCTTCTCCGTTTGCATTAGCAGTGAAATATATTACCTTCGTGCCTTTAGTTCTTTTGGTTAGATCATACTCAGTATCGCGCGTGACACCTATCACGGAAAAACGCTTCACCATCACATAGCCAAAAGCACCATCCCTATAAATCATATTGTACACTGTGCGGTCATCACGTTTCCGGAACACAGAAATATAAATGATTTCTGTACATTCTTTACTGCCCACAAAGCCTTTTTCTTGAACCTTGGTCACCATCATTGTGCCATCGCGACGAAAGACTATGATATCATCCATCTTTGAGCATTCGCATACTAGGTCTACCCCTTCTTCGCGCTTTAAATTATAGCCAGCGAATCCGGTGGTTCGATTCACATAAAGTTTCTCATTGGCAGCAGCCACGGTGACAGCCTGAATATCCTCGAATCCCCGGATTTCAGTGCGGCGTTCACGACCTTTGCCATAGGTGTCAAGAATGTGCTGAAAGTAAGCTATTGCATAGTCCGTCAGATGTTCAATATGGTCTTTGGTTTCGGCGATGTCAGCATCAATACCAGACAATTCCTCCTCTGCTTTTTTGATGTCAAACTTAGAGATTTTGCGTACAGGGCGTTCGCATAGTTTTAAAACATCCTCTCGAATGATTTCGCGACGAAACATCTTACGATAAGGATCAAAAGCCCTCTCGATAGCCGTCACCTGGTCGTCCCATGAATCGAAGTCCCTTTTTTCGAGAACCTTATATATGCCCTTTTCAAAAAACAATTTTTCAAGAGAGACCCAATGCCACCGACTTTCGAGTTCTCCTAAATGAATCTCCAACTCACGACGAAGGAGTTCCTTTGTGCGCATTGTTGAATGCCGCAAGATGTCAGAAACCGTCATGAAGACAGGTTTCTTATCCACAATGACACAGGTCTGGGGAGAGAAACTTATCTGGCAATTGGTAAAAGTATATAAGGCGTCTATTGTCTGATCTGGAGAAACACCAGATGGAAGATAGACAACCACTTCGACTTCGGCGGCCGTATTGTCATCCACCTTTTTGATTTTTATCTTTCCTTTTTCAAAGGCCTTGACGATACTTTCCTTAAGATCTCCTGTGGTGACGGTATATGGGACCTCAGTGATTACGATGGCTTTGCGCTTTTCATCGTAGTGCATTTTGGCGCGAATGCGTAGCCGGCCCCCTTGCCCCCCATCATTATAACGGGACACATCAATCATTCCGCCCGTTGGAAAATCTGGAAAAATCTCAAAAGACTCATTCTTCAGAATCTTTATGCTTGACTCCATCAGTTCGATGAAGTTATAGGGCAAAATGACCGAGGTGAGCGTTACAGCAATACCCTTAGTGCCCTGGGCTAACAACAAGGGAAATTTTATTGGGAGCGTGACTGGCTCTTTCTTTCGTCCATCATAGGAAGGCTTCCATTCTGTTGTTTTCGCATTAAAAACGACTTCTTTGGCAAATTTTGACAGCCTTGCCTCAATATATCGAGCAGCGGCGGCATCGTCACCCGTCAGAATATTGCCCCAGTTACCCTGACAATCTATCAGAAGGTCTTTTTGCCCGATATTCACTAAGGCGTCTTTGATACTAGCATCACCATGTGGATGATATTGCATCGTGTTACCAACAATATTGGCCACCTTGGTATAACGTCCATCATCAGTTTCGTTCATGGCGTGTAGTATACGCCTCTGGACTGGCTTTAGACCATCATCAATGTCGGGGACGGATCGGTCAAGGATGACATCAGATGCATAGTCAACCCAATAATCCCGAAACATACTATTTAACGAGATGGTCTCACCTTCTTCTACCCGTTCGGCCCCTTCTCCTTGCAGGAGATTGGCCTCAATGGGCTCTACAACATCATCATCCGTGCTGGCATGAATCTTTCCTTCATCCATATTTCTCTATGTATTGTAAATTTGCAAAGATACACTTTTTTCGTAATACACCGATTAATGGCATTGGTCAAGCCATTGAATTGCAATTGGACAATAATAACTGGGGGGATGGAATCAATACTCCATCCCCCCAGTTATTACAGATGTGTTTTTTTACTTATTTGATAATGTCAAGAGAACGTTTGACAAAAGCCATCAGATTCTCCCCTTTCAAGAGTCCATTGGCAAGAAGTGCCAAATCCGTAATCTGATGCACTAATTGCTTCTGTTTATCTGTATCTTGTTCTTTAAGAATTTGTTCAATCAATGGATGATTAATATTAACTACCATGTTGTAACGTTCGGGCATGTCTCCATAGAAATTAAATCCGCCCCCACCGATTGCAGACATCTCTTTGTAACGGCGCATCCATTCATCCTGAGTAATAACAATAGGTTGTTCATCACTCTCTAAACTTTCCAACGTAACGGTGTATTTTTCTTTATCCACCTCATTTTCGATAATGGGTTTCAGTAATTCTTGTTCTTCCTTGGTCAGTTTTTCAGGAATTGCATCCTCATGTGGAATCAGTTTTTCTGTCACCTCTGCATCAACTCGCACAAAGCGGGTTTTATCCTCCTCTCGTTCAATAAGATTAACAAAATGAGGCGTTAGAACACTGTCCATCAATAACACATCGTATCCTTTCGCTTTGGCCTTGGCGATATGTACATGCTGTTCCTCATTATCAGTGGCATAAATATAGCAAACGTTCTTGTCCTTATCAGTTTGGAGGGGCTTAATCATATCCCTGTAATCCTTAACTGAATAGAACTTGCCTTCTGTATTTTTGAATAGATAGAATTTTAGAGCCCGCTTCTTGAAGTCCTCATCGTTAAGCATGCCTAATTCTACGAAAACTTTGATATCATCCCACTTGTCCTCAAAATCCTTTCGGTCATTCTTGAACATTTCTTCCAGTTTGTCAGCCACCTTCTTACTGATATGTGAAGATATTTTTTTGACATTACTGTCGCTTTGCAGATAACTACGGCTAACGTTTAATGGGATATCTGGCGAATCAATCACACCATGTAACAACATAAGATAGTCTGGCACGATGCCTTCAACGCTCTCGCTAACATAAACCTGATTGCAATATAACTGAATCTTGTTGCGGTTAGGATCTATAGTCTTGCGAACCTTTGGAAAATATAGTATACCCGTCAAGTTAAATGGATAATCAACATTAAGGTGAATTTGGAAGAGAGGATCCTCGAAATTCATCGGGTATAACTCATGATAAAACTTTTTGTAATCTTCGGCTGTCAAGTTGGACGGCGTCTTGCACCATGCGGGCTCAGTATTGTTGATAATACGAGGCTTTTTTTGTTCCACACGTTTTGGACGGGTTGTTTTACCCCCCTTACCATCGTCCACCTCTTCAGTCTCGGTTTCGCTATCCACCCACTCAGACTCCTCGCCAAAACGAATAGGAACAGGCATGAAACGACAATACTTGCGTAGCAACTGTAGAATCCGTTGTTCATCCAGAAACTCCTTGCATTCCTTGTCTATATGCAAAACAATGTCAGTACCACGGTCGGCCTTGGCAGTCTCTTCCATGGAAAATGAAGGACTTCCATCGCAGGACCAATGTACAGCAGGGGCTTCGGTATAGGACTTCGTGAAGATTTCCACCTTTTCTGCCACCATGAAAGCCGAATAAAACCCCAGACCAAAGTGTCCAATAAGATTCTCCTGCAAATCCTTATACTTTTCGAGAAAGTCAGATGCACCGCTGAAAGCAATTTGGTTAATATACTTTTCAACCTCATCGGATGACATACCTATGCCACGATCAGAGATTGTAAGAGTTGTATTCTTCTCATCTAACTTGACTTCAACTGTCAGGTCTCCAAGATCAACATTAAAATCACTCCTTGAGGAAAGTGCCTTCAACTTCTGAGTAGCATCGATGGCATTCGATACCAGCTCGCGCAAAAAAATCTCATGGTCTGAGTAGAGAAACTTTTTGATGACCGGAAAAATATTCTCGGTCTGGACATTGATATTACCTTGCATAACTTATTTTTTTGTTGTTCTTATTCGTCTATACTCTTCCGATTTGCAAGAACCGTACCAATTCCATCGGCTGACATTATGGCAGGTGAGGGCATTTCTGTCACTGACACTTTAGGGCCAGTCCCTTAGAACATCAAGCGGACTGCACCAATTAAAGCCGCAGATAAATATGTTTTTGTATTGAATAGCATAAATAAATCATTACAATAAATTCAAAATACACACAAGGATATGGATAAAAAGTGGGCGTTGTTAATGCAAACATTCCTAAATTAGCAGGTTCGATATAACATCGTTCATTACCCACAATTATCAAAATTTGTATCTTTGCAAAAAAATTGCTTATGGCATTAATAAAATCAATTTCTGGCATACGAGGAACAATTGGAGGCCATCCTGGCGAAGGTCTTAGCCCTATAGACGTAGTAAAATTCACATCGGCTTTTGCGACACTTATTCGTCGTCAGCATCCAACGAAGCAGTTAACATTCGTTGTTGGACGTGATGCCCGTTTGTCTGGGCAGATGGTGGATCAATTGGTTGTTGCCACCCTGACAGGAATGGGCATCAACGTTATAGAAACAGGTCTCTCTACTACGCCAACCACAGAAATGAGTGTTATAGGCCATCATGCTGACGGTGGCATCATCATCACGGCCTCACACAATCCAAAACATTGGAATGCATTAAAACTGCTGAACGAAAAAGGTGAATTCATAGATGCTGCCGAGGGAACCGAAGTGCTCCGAATTGCCGATAATATTGAAGAGATTGATTTTGCTGAAGTAGATAGTCTTGGAAGCATTAACTACGACACCGATGCCATAGAGAAACATATCCAGCACATTCTAAATCTGCCGCTCGTTGATGTTGCGGCTATACGAAATGCGAATTTTAAGGTAGCAGTAGATGCCGTCAACTCAACAGGAGGCATAGCCATTCCCAAATTACTCGAAGCACTGGGGGTCTCCCAAATCATAAAACTCAACTGTGACCCGATTGGTATCTTCGCCCATAATCCAGAACCCATTCCACAAAATCTGACGGGAATATCCCAGACAGTATCCCAAAACCATTGCGATATAGGTATCGTGGTTGATCCCGATGTAGATCGACTTGCTTTAGTGTGCGAAAACGGACAAATGTTTGGCGAAGAATATACACTCGTTTCCATTGCCGACTACATATTGACCCATACCCCAGGCAATACCGTGTCCAATCTCTCATCCTCGCGAGCGCTAAAAGACATTACTGCCAAATTTTCTGGCAGTAGCTATGCCGCCGCAGCTGTAGGCGAAGTAAACGTCACTAAGCTAATGAAGGAAACCCAGGCTGTAATTGGAGGCGAAGGTAACGGGGGCATCATCTATCCTGCTTTGCATTACGGGCGTGACGCTCTGGTTGGAACTGCCTTATTCCTCACACTTTTAGCCAAAAGCGGCATGAAAGCATCAGAACTCAGAAAAACATACCCAGAATACGTTATTACCAAAAATAGAAAAGATCTAACGCCAGACATAAACGTGGATATATTGCTGAAAAATACAGCAGAAAAATATCAGGCTTTGCCCAACTGCACCGTAACCACCATTGATGGCGTAAAAATTGACTTCGCTGATGGATGGGTACATTTGCGTAAATCAAACACAGAACCCATCATCCGTATCTACAGTGAAGCCGCCTCTGAAAATCGGGCAAACCAGTTGGCACAAAGCATCATAAATGAGTTATAATAATTCCACCAAGCAATAAGCCAGCCGATTTACTTATCCATCGGCTGGCTTATTGTTTGATATTGAATTATAAAAATACACTCAGTTTTCGTAATAGGCTGTCCCATTTATATAGTAGCGAGTATGAAGAATTGTGCCGTCTGAAGCATAAGAATATTGACGAGTTTCTATCGTACGACTTTTCTCCCCCGTTTCCTCATCATAAAAGATGACCGTGCGACGCACCAAATTTTCGTGACGGTCATATTTGAAATCCTCCTCTACAAGAAGAAAATCTGCGGCTGTATATTGCTCTCGCCGAGAAATATGCCCCTGTTTGTCAAATGAGGTAAGTGTGCGATAGAGCACTATGCCGGAATCATCATAAGTATACGTGATTCGGACCGTAAGTCGATCCTTGTCATCAACTACATCATGATGAGAAAATTGGATTCGACCATTTTCGTAAGAGCACTGTGGCTGTTGGGCAGCCAGCATACCACCAAACATCTTCCCTCCCACGAAAAAAAGGAACAATATGAAAACTACAAGGTGACGCATCCGCCTAAATTCTATGCCTTGAGTTTTTTATATCGAGGACGGTGCGGAGTATCATCTCCTAAACGTTTCTTGCGATTCTCTTCGTATTCAGAATAGGAACCTTCAAAGAAGTACACCTGCGAATTGCCTTCAAAGGCCAGAATATGGGTACATATGCGGTCCAAAAACCATCGGTCATGACTGATGACAACAGCACAGCCAGCAAAATTCTCCAACCCTTCCTCCAGAGCACGCATCGTATTCACATCAATATCGTTAGTTGGCTCATCCAAAAGGAGTACATTCGCCTCACTTTTTAGTGTTAAAGCGAGATGAAGGCGATTACGTTCTCCTCCAGAAAGGACTCCCGTTTTCTTGCTTTGATCGGTACCAGTAAAATTAAAACGGGAAATATAGGCCCGTGAGTTCACCAAACGCCCCCCCATCATTATTTGTTCATTTCCTTCCGAAACAACATCATAAACACTTTTTTCCGGGTCAATTTGAGAATGCTGCTGGTCTACATATCCCAATTTTACTGTTTCACCTACTGTAAAACTTCCACTGTCTGGCTGCTCTTGTCCCATAATAAGACGAAACAGCGTAGTTTTTCCACATCCATTGGGGCCAATGACACCAACAATGCCTGCTGGCGGCAATGAAAATGACAGATTCTCATAAAGCAACTTGTCCCCATATGCCTTACTAACCCCCTCAACCTCTAAAACCTTATTCCCCAGACGTGGGCCATTAGGGATAAAAATCTCCAAATTCTGTTCTTTTTCCTTCACATCTTCATTGAGCATTCGATCGTAAGCTGCCAAACGAGCCTTACCTTTTGCGTGACGAGCCTTTGGAGCCATCCTGGCCCATTCCAATTCACGCTGTAAAGCCTTGCGGCGCTTGCTCTCCTGCTTTTCTTCAAGTGCTAAGCGTTGGGTCTTTTGGTCTAACCATGAAGAATAATTACCCTGCCAGGGAATACCTTCGCCCCGGTCAAGTTCTAAAATCCAGCCAGCAACATTGTCAAGAAAATAACGATCATGAGTGACTGCAATAACCGTACCCTTATACTGTCGTAAATGTTGTTCAAGCCAATCAATACTCTCTGCATCAAGATGGTTTGTTGGTTCGTCAAGGAGCAGAATGTCTGGCTCCTGCAACAATAGTCGACAAAGTGCTACACGACGTCTCTCCCCCCCACTGAGATTACTGATTAACTGATCTTCATCTGGACAACGCAACGCATCCATGGCACGTTCTAATCGTGCATCAAGATTCCATGCATCATGCTGATCAAGCAACTCCGTAAGTTCGCCCTGCCGTTCTATAAGTTTGTCAAAATCCGCATCAGGATCGGCAAAGGCATTATTGATATCCTCATATTCTTTGAGCAGACCTACCGTTTCTGCGACAGCTTCTTGCACAACCTCCTTTACGGTTTTTGCATTGTCCAATTGAGGTTCCTGTTCAAGATACCCCACACTATATCCAGAAGAAAAAACAACTTCTCCCTGATAGTCCTTATCCACTCCGGCAATAATTTTAAGCAGAGAGGATTTTCCCGAACCATTAAGACCAATAATACCTATTTTGGCCCCATAATAGAATGAGAGATAAATATCTTTTAGGATTTGGCGTGAGGGAGGAATCAACTTGCCCACACCTACCATGGAAAAGATGATTTTTTTGTCGTCGGCCATGATATAATTATATGTTTTGCTTACAGATAGAGAAAAAAAATCACAAATATAGAACACAAAAGACACGTAAAGTCATTGCATCCGATGGCTACATATTGGTATATATTGGTTCGTCATCGGACACAAAATGGATGTCCTTGACCCGAAGCTGCATCTCTGTGCGGCCATTCCAATAATTTTCTTCAAGCATATAGCAGAGGTTGAATGTCTCTCCTTTAACGCGCTCACAATGTTCGCCCAGTTGGAACCCAATAGCAGAAAAGGCCTTACTGCGTTCATCAAGAGAGATAGCAGAAAATCGGAGATGATTGTTGCCAACCACACGAGCTGGCGGGACACCTGCATCAACAAGATGACGAGAGACAAAGACTGGCACGTTGTTTTCAGGTCCAAAAGGAGCAAACTGCTTTAGTATGCGTAGAAATTTTGGTGTAATAGTATTCGCAAGACTGACTTCTGCATCAATTTCTATCTTCGGGGTCTCAGCATCCTCGCTAATTGTTGAAGAAACTATCTCCTCAAAACGGTGTTTAAAGGCCTCAAAATTTTCTGGCTTAAGCGATACTCCTGCAGCACATTTATGTCCTCCGAAATGTTCGAGGAGATCGGCACACGCCTCAAGGGCCGTATGCACATCGAATTCCTTAAATGAACGAGCCGATCCCACAATCAGATTGTCGGCAGATCGTGTGAAGATAATTGTGGGTTTATGATATGCCTCCACCAAACGTGATGCCACGATTCCAACAACCCCTTTATGCCATGTTTCATCAAAAAGGACAATACTCCTATGCTTATGAAACTCAACATCAGAGTCAAGTCGATGCCGGGCAGTCTCTGTGGCAGCAGAATCACGATCCTTGCGATCTTGATTGTAGGCGTCTATCTCGCTGGCCTGCTGTCGGGCCTGCTGTAAATTATCACAAAGCAGTAGTCGCACGGAATCGTATGCACTATGGAGCCGTCCTGCCGCATTGAGACGTGGCCCTACCAGGAAGATGAGGTCACTAATACCTAATTCACGGCTAAAATAGGTCTTTTCGGACGAGGATTTTTGCTTGTTAGCATCCGTGCGGCGCTCCACATGCCCATATCCTAATATGGCCTCAATGCCTGGCCTCGGACGTGTATTGATAACCTTGAGACCGAAATAAGCAAGTACACGGTTTTCTCCCATGATAGGGACTATGTCGGATGCGATGCTGAGAGCCACCAAATCAAGATACTTGAGTAGGTGTAATTTCATTTCTTCTCTTAGCGCTGTATCCCCGTCAGACAATTTGGATGGGTCATCGCACAAACGAACACCAAGCTTGCTTTCTACGTGGGCTTCGACAATCTTGAAACCTATGCCACACCCAGAAAGTTCCTTATATGGATATGGACAGTCTTCTCGTTTCGGATCGAGTACCGCAACAGCTCGCGGCAGTTCGTCCCCAGGCAGGTGATGATCGCCAATGATGAAATCAATGCCCAGAGAGGCGGCATAGTCAACTTGCTCCACAGCTTTGATGCCACAATCAAGAGCTATGATAAGCTTTACGCCAGTTTCTTTTGCCACATCAATCCCCTGATACGAAATTCCATAGCCTTCGGTATCACGATCAGGAATATAAAAATCAATATTGTCGTGAATCGCCATTAAATATGAATAGAGCAATGCAACAGCAGAAGTCCCATCCACATCGTAGTCTCCATAAACCATGATGCGTTCTCCACGCTCAATCGCGTCATCAATACGTTTGATGGCACGATCCATATCTTTCATTATAAAAGGATCATGAATTTGGTCTAACGAAGGGCGGAAAAAGCATCGTGCTTCTTCAAACGTGGTCACACCACGTTCTACAAGCAACGTAGCGATAACTTTATCTACACCCAACGATTCTGCAAGTTTCTCAACGACCTCTATATCATAATCTTTCCTTAAAATCCAACGGTTATTTTTCATCATTTACTGTTTTCAAAAGTACGATTTTTATTTCAATCACAGAAACAAATCATGAAAAGAGAATACCCTGTATGCTTATCATTTTTTTTTGACCTATACGATGTAGTCTTAATCCCCCCCTAAAAAACACTAAATTTTGTCATGGTTAATTCTGAAACAATGCAACAATAAAACCGAACCGCGAAAAAGGTGTATTTTTGGCATGAAAATTTGTAAAAAACGAACCATAAACGAATGAAAACAAATTTCTAATCACATTTCAAATACCATGAGAATTCGGATTATTACATTATTTTTCGTGATATCGTCAATCTTCTGTACAACCGCCAATGCGGAGAAATCAGTGCTTCGAGGACATGGCAACTATAGATTTGCTTTCTCTCAAGAACTTAATATTGCATTTCTGATGGGCTGGGATGGATTGGGGGGAAACTTATTCTCGGGATTACAATCTGGTTCAGGTAATGCGTACAATACGAAGCCATGGTTCAACAGCTGGCAAATCGAGGTACGTTATAACATGATTGAAATCCATCGACTAAAAGCATTTTTTGGAATAGGCTATGAAAGCGATGTTTTTCTATTCGACAACGGACGAAACAGTTTTATTTATCTGAGTGGATCGTCCCAAACCCTACAGGTGGCTGATGCTGTCTATTTCGCAACCGCAAACCTGCCTAATGATGAGTGGGAAACTCGCCTATGCACCCGATATATCACTTTCCCGATAGGACTATCGTATGACCAAAGTGAGGATTTTGGAGTCGAATTGTCCTTGTTGCCAAGCATCAACTTCACAACAAATCATACAGGGCTCAAATACAATTTGAATGGTGACAACATCTCGCATTTGCGAGATCCTCTCAAAGGTCATATCAGACCACTAAAACTCGACATACGCCTTGGTATAAAATTTTGGATTACATATGTTTTTATGCAAATATCCCCCATTTCTGTTTTCAAAGATATGGACAGGAATGCCTATCCTATGCGATTTGGCTTCATGATAAAAATCTGAAGGATTATGTTTATCTTTGCACCATTATGAAGAAACTGATTTTTGCGACTAACAATTCACACAAACTACAAGAAGTCAGAGAATTGCTACAAGGCATAGTTGATGTGGTGAGCCTTGCAGAAATAGGATTAACAGGTGATATTCCCGAAACAGCCGATACGCTGCAGGGCAATGCCCTACAAAAGGCACAATGGGTATATGAACGGACAGGTGAAGATTGTTTTGCCGACGACACTGGATTAGAAGTAGAAGCGCTGCATGGTGCACCAGGTGTGTATAGTGCCCGTTATGCAGGAGAACACTGCACCTATAAAGACAATGTGGACAAACTATTATCCGCCTTGGAGGGTAATAAGAACCGAAAAGCAGACTTCCGGACAGTGGTATGCTTGATGGAGGACGGCAAACCGCGTTATTTTGAGGGGCGTGTGGATGGGGAAATACTAACCGAATGCTATGGATCAGAGGGTTTTGGCTACGACCCTATCTTTATGCCAGAACGATTTTCCGTATCGTTTGCCGAAATGCCGATAGAAATCAAAAACAGTATCAGCCATAGGGGTAGAGCCATCCAACAGCTGGTGGACTATCTAAAATCAAATCACGAGGCATAAACATAGTTCTTTGCCATGTCTTACAAAAACGTATTGCCACTGGGACTGTTTCATGGCCTCACAGAAACAGCAGATTCATATATACTCATGATTGGCGAACCTTCTACTGGGTTATCTGTTCCAATAAGGATTCAGCCACACGAAGCCTGTACTATTTGTACTATTTTGGAACAAGATAAAGATGCCACAAAAAAAATGACTGACACTTATCAGCTACTTGATAAAATCATGAAAGTGTTTGGCTTGGGGGTTAAAGAAGCGCATATCGACGACCTACAAGCGGGTATTTTTAGATCTTCCATCCTAATGACGGATGGATTTAATGCTATGACAATTGAATGCAGTGCCAGTGATGCAATTATTATTTCTATTATAGAGGAATGTCCTTTACTGATGAATAATAAAATATTAGATGAGGCTGGATGTGAATTCTCTGCTTTAGAGGACAATCTACCCCCAAATAAAAAAGGGAAGAGGAATCAATTAGATGAATTGCGAAAAGAACTTGAAGATTGCGAAGCCAGGGAAGACTATGAAAAGGCTGCCGAAATCCAGTCACAGATAGATGAGTTGTTGAGGCAATCTGAATAATCCTTTCATACTAAAAAACAAAAAACTATGAGCGCATACATGAGCAAGATTGAGGAGACCGCCAATTATCTTAAGGCAAAAGGGATTAGTTCTCCCGAAATAGGTATTGTATTAGGTAGTGGTCTGGGCGATTTAGCAGATAAAATAGAGAACGCCACCATTGTGGCTTATAATGAGATACCGAATTTTAAAACCTCCACAGCCATAGGTCACAAGGGGAACCTAATCTTTGGAACTCTCGGAGGGAAAAAAGTCATGGCCATGCAGGGGAGATTTCATTACTACGAGGGCTATACAATGCAGGAAGTGACTTTCCCAATCCGAATTATGGCCTGTATGGGTGTTAAAATCCTCTTCGTAAGCAATGCTGCAGGAGCGGTCAATCCCAGCTATAAAGTTGGTGATTTGATGATTATTACCGACCATATCAATCTACTCCCTAATCCTCTAATTGGGCCAAATCTTGACGAATTTGGAGTTCGTTTTCCTGACATGACTACAACCTATAGCTGTCGTATCCATAAATTGGCTATTAATTGTGCAGAACTAATGGGTATAGAATTGAGGCAGGGCGTGTATGTGGGTAACACTGGGCCATCTTATGAGACTCCAGCGGAATACAAATTCTATGCAGCCATAGGTGGTGATGCAGTAGGGATGTCTACCGTACCCGAAGTCATAGTTGGACGTCACTGTGGACTTGAAATTTTCGGCATGAGTATCATAACAAATCAGGCAAACGACCTGAATGAAGAAACACTAAATAACGGAGACGATGTGATAGAGGCTGCAAATAAGGCAACAGAAAAAGTATCGGCCCTATTCCAGCAAATCATAGCAAGCATCTAACTTCATGCAAAAATACAGATCCTATGTATTGCCCGCCGCCATTATTTTGGGACTGATTTTCCATCGAGAAGTAGCCTGGGCTAACTTTTTAGTACCCTATGTAATATTTTGTTCGCTGACCATCAACTTTTCTCCAGCTGACATACGTCATCTTCATTTGAAAAGACTACATCTGTGGCTTGCTCTCATACAGACTATTGGTAGCACCATCTGCTATTTCTTCCTTAGAATGTTGGGGGTAGATGAAATTATATGTCAAGGCATTTTAATTGGAATCATATGTCCCGTGGCAGCGGCAGTGGGAGCCATCAGTGCCATGTTAGGTGCCGACATTAATACGGTCACATCATATACTATTATCGGAAATATTTTTGTGCCTTTAATGGCAGCAATTATCTTCTCAATTACTGGGACACAGCCTGATTTGACCTTTATGACCTCTGCATGGCTCATATTGCGTCACACCATACCACCATTGGTATTTCCAATCCTATTGGTATATGTTTTTCAACGGTGGGTACCTAATGTCAATAATTATCTCGTAAGACATCGTACGGCAGGATTCTATCTTTGGGCTTTAGCCATACTATTGACCATCGGAAAAACCATAGATTTTGTCTATTTGCATGGCGAGGGACATTGGAACTCCATCGGTTGGTTGACTATTTCTTCTTTGATTCTTTGTGCCGTACAATTCGGCATTGGAAAATGGATCGGACATCAATATGGCGATACTATTGCTGGTGGGCAACTATTAGGACAGAAAAACACCGCCATGGGAATTTGGATGGCTAATTCATTTCTAAATCCATTGTGTTCTGTTTTACTGGCATTTTATTCTGTATTCCAAAATGCGTTCAATTCCTGGCAACTGTGGCATCATGACAAACTGATATCGGGAACATCATCTCCTGAAACCATATCACAACATTAACTATAAACAAATGATAAAGGCTGCATTTTTTGATATAGACGGCACGTTGCTAAGTTATCATACACATCGTTTTACACTCGCTACTATCAGCACACTCAGAGCCATGCGTGAAAAGGGGATACTACTATTTATTGCATCTGGTCGACCTACCATATTATTCCCTAATATGCCAGTCGTATTTGACGGATATATTACCATGAATGGAGGCAACGTCTATACTCACAACAATGTACTCTATAGCAAATCCATAGACAAGAATGATGCAACGGCATGGTTCAATTATGCTGACAAAGAGAATATTTGCACCATGTGTTTCTCAGACAATGAAATGTATGTAAACACAATACGAGAAGATGTCATTAACATTCAGCATGGACTGGATATGCCATTGCCCCCAGTGATGAATACTGAGGATATGGCAAAGAGAGAGAACTATCAAATTATTGGAATCATGCCCCCCGAACACGATGACAAAGTACAGCGACTGATGCCTCATTGTAGATTGCCACGCTGGCATGACGCATTTACTGATATTGTTTGTGCCGACAATTCCAAAGCAACTGGAATGGATGTTATCTGCACCCATTTTGGGATTTCCATTGCTGAAACCATGTCTTTTGGCGATGGAGGGAACGACATCGAGATGCTGGATCATAGTGGATATGCTGTTGTAATGGGTAACGCCAAAGACCATGTCAAGGCTCATGCGGACTACGTCACCCTCAGCGTTGAGGACGATGGAATAAGTCACGCAATAAAAGAATTAGGAATAATATAATCTTTGCACGAAATCACATCCCCATTGATTAACCCCGTCATGCTAATTTTCAGCCAACATATTTGTATGAAGGGGATTTTGTCAGGTCGCTGAAAAAAAGTATTTTTGCATTATTAATAGTCCAATACTATTACAATAGACATGAACATCCTTATCACTGGCGGGGCAGGATTTATAGGAAGCCACGTAGTACGACTTTTCGTCGATAAATACCCACAATATCACATCATTAATGTCGACAAACTAACGTATGCAGGCAATTTGGCCAATCTAAAAGATATTGAGAACCGCTCAAACTATAGTTTTGTCAAAGCCGATATTTGTGACATTGAGACCATCTACGCACTAATGGAAAAGGAGCAGGTGGATGGAGTTATTCATCTCGCTGCCGAAAGCCACGTGGATCGCAGCATCAAAGATCCCTTCACTTTTGCCCGAACCAATGTGATGGGGACGCTTTCTATGCTGCAAGCCGCAAAGCTATATTGGGAAAAACTGCCAGAAAAATTCGAAGGGAAGAGATTCTACCATATCTCAACTGACGAGGTGTATGGCGCACTGGAATTAAGCCACCCAGAAGGAATTGATTCTGAAATGTCTGCCCATAAAGTTTATGGAGATACGTTTTTTACAGAAGACCGAAAATATCAACCACACAGCCCCTATAGTGCCTCTAAAGCAAGCAGCGACCATTTTGTAAGAGCATTTCACGACACTTATGGACTTCCTACCATTATCACCAACTGTTCTAACAACTATGGACCATACCAGTTCCCAGAGAAACTGATTCCATTGTTTATAAACAACATTAGACATCGCAAACCATTGCCTGTATACGGGAAAGGCGAGAATGTACGTGACTGGCTTTATGTAGTAGATCATGCACGCGCTATTGATACCATCTTTCATAAAGGTGCTATTTCTGAGACATATAACATTGGAGGATTTAATGAATGGAAGAATATTGACATCATTAAAGTTATCATAAAAACGGTTGATAGACTCCTTGGTCGTCCAGAGGGTGCTGATCTGGACCTCATCACATATGTCACGGACCGAGCCGGACATGACCTACGCTACGCCATTGACAGTCGGAAACTAAAGAATGAACTGGGGTGGGAACCCTCACTTCAGTTTGAGGAAGGCATCGAACTAACAGTACGATGGTATTTAGAAAACGAAGAGTGGGTGGAGAATGTCACCAGTGGTGAGTACCAACGCTATTACGAAGATATGTATAAAGACCGTTAAGCCATGAAGAGAATTTGGATGGGTATTGTTCGCATTTGCGGCTGGAAGTATAACATCCCTGAGTGTGGCACACGTCCCGAATTACAACATTGCGTAATTGCTGTAGCCCCCCACACATCCATAGATGACTTTTTTTTAGGAGCATGCTGCTTATGGAAGTTGGGAATCAATTTTCGAATATTTATTAAGAAGGAGTTCTTTAATAAATTCACCCGTGTCATACTGGATAAATTGGCGATACCTGTAGATCGGGGTAATCGATCCAATGGATTGGTGGCACAAGCCGTGAAATATTTCAATGAGAATGATGATTTTGCCTTAGTAGTAACTCCGGAAGGCACGCGTAAGGCCGTTAAACGGTGGAAACGAGGATTCTATGAAATTGCAGTTGAAGCAAAAGTTCCTATTGTGTTAGCATATGTAGACTATGGCAAAAAGACCATGGGGGTAGGGCCTACCTTTTATCCAACAGGAGACTTTTCTGCCGATTTGCCCAAAATCATGGATTTTTACAAAGATATTACGCCTCGTCACAAAGAGGGATACAACAAGGAGTGTCCTAATGATTGACGGATTATTTACAAATCGAAATAAATTTTAAGAATATAACATCCATTCTTTATATGAAAAATAATGTGCGGCGTGTTTACGTCGAAAAGAAAACAGATTTTGCTGTCAAGGCTAAAGAACTCAAAGATGAGATGTCAAGTTACCTTGGCATAGAGGCAGACCAAGTCAGAGTTCTGATT
>JAFVBF010000038.1 GCA_017480145.1 Bacteroidales bacterium | reverse complement strand
TCTTGACCCACAAAGGCCTCCAGCTCTTTCTCAAATCCGTTCACGTTTGGCCCCAACGGAACTACCCAGTTGCTGTCAAACGCCTCCTGTATGTATTTCTGTTCTATCCCAGCCTCACTCATGTGTGCCAGACATAGGTAGATGCGATTCTTGGTTGGCATGATTGTTTTCTTATAAGTTAATACTAGCTCGGCGAGGTTCGAAACAGCAACAAGGTCGCAAAGCAACAATTCGAACACCGCTGGCTCTCTGCGGTCCAATTTTGGCAAAAGTGGCCAGAACACTATGTTTTCCGCCAAGTCCCAAAGCCCCAACCTGTGAAGTGTTCACACCTTCTGTAATGCGTTTTTCAAATTCACTTTGAATACCAAAATCGCCATAAGCCATAGCCTCTAACATTAAACTTATGGCCTCAAACTGAGAACGACCAATACCAACGGCTAAAACACAAGGACTACAACCTAACTTGGACACTCCTTCTTTTGCACGACTAACAATCTCGTTAATTACTACATCTACACTATGTTTATGAAACACACGTTGAGTGATACCACGTATAGCAGGACCGCCACCCAACATCATAATAGTAAGACGTACCCCCGCATGCTCTACAGGTTTCAGTAGAATGGGAGATGGTAGCAATGCCCCAGAATCTTCATCCAAACCACCGCTTTGGTCTAGTCGCTCTGCATCGTTCCCTTTTATGGACATTGGTCTTCCCGGCAAACGCCGCAAACCCAATGCTATACCTTCATGAATACTTCTCAACATAGGACCATCAACATTGTCGTGAGGTCCTATTTCAAGAAACAAATGAGGTATTCCCGTGTCGTCACACAATGGAGAATGGCTCTCTTCTGCAACCAAAGCATTTTGCAGTACCTGCTGCATTACCCAACAAGATTGTTCTACGCATTCTTCTGCTATAGCTTTTCGATAGGCCTCTTTTTGGTCTTCACGAAATGTTGAGGCAGCCTGAATCAAACACTGTGCAACCTTTTCTCTAATATCATTCATAAATAGACTCTCCATGTGCAGCTGCAATAATTGCTTGAAATTTGTTTATCTTGAGTTTGTAGCAGGCTTCCATGCCTAACTCTGGGAAGGCAACCAAAGATTGTTCCTCGGTCCGACTATTCAATAATGCTGTAACAGGAGGAATAACAGCAAACACAGCATTGCATGCCTTCAAGGAAAGGACTGTTTCCTTGGATATGGCACCTTTCCCCAAGTGCATTTTAACTCCAGCTTGGGAGAGTGGAGCAAATGACTGCTCAATCTCTACTTTATTGCTTGAAGTTGGGCCAATACCTGCAGGGCTGACGGCAGTATGAAAGATTACTGCTCCATGAAGGTTTATATTCAGTGAGGCAAGTGTTCCATGATGAATTGCGTTAACAATACGAGGAAGAACTGCATCCCGGCCTGTATAGATATAACCCGTAAGGGTTACAACATCGCCCACATGCAAACTGGCAATAGACTCCTCTGTCAGAGGTGTAGTCAGATCTATCATGATAGGGAAGAATGTAGATGACTCATTAAAAATTCTTTCTGAACCTTGTGATCAATTGAAAGTTTGGGCATATTACTACGAATTCCTTGTCGGACGTGAACATCAATGAAAATTGGATGTGTTTCACTATATAAGCCCTGAAGAACCAATTGCAATTCGTGAGCATCTTTCACTGCACGTCCGCAGGTCTTGTATCCACAAGCCGATGCTATACCTGTTAAGTCAACAACATAACCAGCTGATGGCTGTCCTCCGACGGACTCATTCACACCGTTGTTAAGCACAATATGCAAGAGATTTGGTGCCATGTAACGACAATTTGTAGCCAAACTTCCCATGTGCATTACAACGGCAGCATCACCATCAAATACAACAACACGTTGTTGCGGACAAGCCAAAGCAACCCCCAAACCAATAGACGAAAGATGCCCCATGGAACCTACGTTGGCAAACTCTCTACCTTGAGGAAATCCTTTTAAGGCTAACTGTTCGTGTAATTCACGTGTAGCACGACCTGTTGTGCTGAGATATACTGCGTCACAACCTATTGTATCCAGTACAACACCGATAGCCTCCTCTCTGCTCATTAATGAACTTTCTGTATAGAATTGTTTTTTCTCTTTTTGGGACAAAATACCCTTCTTTGCTATAAGTGCCACAGGAGTCGATGATTCTCGTGCAGTTTTAATTGCCCATGTAAAGTGATCAATAACAGTCTCTTCCTTATCAAGCACTTTAAAAGGAATGTCCATGTCATGCATCAATATTGGGGTTAATTCTCCCTGTCTCTTATGCTGAGCATGGTCGTTTTCAGCAGGATCACCCCTCCATCCAATTACCAATACCATCGGGATACCATATACACAATTGTGTGTTAAAGACAGTAAAGGATTTGTAGCATTACCAATCCCTGAATTCTGCATATAAACTATCGGAATATCTCCCGTAGCCAAATAATTACCAGCAGCAATAGCTACTGCATTACCTTCATTTGCTGCCATAACATGATGATACGCAGATACGTGTTGTGTCAAAAACAGACAGAAATCATTTAGTAGGGAGTCTGGAACGCCAGAAAAAAAATGAACGCCTTGCTGACTCAAAGAATCAAATAGTTCTTGAATGTCTACCATAATTAGGATAATAATTTTAATATTTGTTTTATATTTGGATGGTCCGAATTGATTTTGTCTACAATGTCTTGAGGATTTACTACACCAGCATAGCGAGCCAGAGAAAGAAATTTCTCTTCCATTTCTTTATCACTTAAGGGGGCCATAGACTCTCCTTTGGGCAAATCGGTGTATTCATAGAATTTGGTTCCATCAATCATTTCTACCTCCATGTCTGCAATGCTTTTGTTCGGGAATACCTCAGAATAGGATGGATTAGACTCGACACGAATCTTTTTCATGAGCCCCACTATAGCACTGTCCTTGATGGTCTCATCGGTATAGTCTTCGATTCCAGATTTACCGTGAAGAAGCGATACAGCTGTGGCAAAGGGGATGCTCATCTTGGCTGATGTTACATTTTGAACATCAGTATGGTCATGTTTGTTTACAGCTAAACTATAGGTCCGAATGAGAATAGATTTAATTTCGTTTGCGTTCAAGGAGTGTGTTTGACCCAACTTGAGAGCATTGTCTATGGAGGGATGACAATAACGGCATGCAGCGTAAGGTTTAACGTAAACATCAAATATCAGTGGCTCGGTATTCTTGTGTCGAAATAATTGATTTAAATCAAAATCATCGGTGTTTTGAGCGAAGAAACCTGAATCGCCAGAAAGAGGGTCATTGGGCACATTAAAACCTGCTTTCCCAACAATAGAGGCCGTGAGCGCATTGGCTGCAGCTGTTGCAACGTTGAATGGTTTCAGTTCAGAGTTGTCTTCTAATACTTTCAACGTCCCATGTGATGAAGCTGATGCGACAGCAAATGTTGCTTTTAATTCTGGAAAACTGAAGTCTCGCATCACACCGATGGCTACGGCTGCACCAATCAGTCCACAGGTTGCAGTTGCATGATAACCGCGTTTCTTATGTGAGGGTTGAATAGTATTGGCAAGACGTACGCTGGTTTCATACCCAGCAACAATACCCTGTAAAAGTTTTTCAAAAGAGCAACTGTATTTCTCCGCTACTGGTAGTAATGCACTAAGGATTGGTGCACCAGGATGAATAATGCCAGAAATAACACCATCGTCGAGTTCGGCGATATGGGAACTAAAACCGTTGATAAAAGCCGCTGTATACATGTCGGCTTGCTGCCCAAACCCGATAAGAGTACAATCATCACCACTATGCAATTCGTCAATCATGGTTTTACTCCTATGGCCTAACATTGTAGCCCCTGCTACTGTCGAACCAAGATAATCCATCAAACATCGTTTAGTTTGATGGATCAGTTTTTCGTCGAATGGCAAAGAGACTAGATTAACAATATCTTTCAAGAAGTTGTTTGTCGTATTGACTGGGACAGTAATCATGGTCAAATGAATTTGAAGTAAGCAGGACTGTCAGGTTTGGCTATCTCCCATGCAGCATCCATGGCGTTGATAATAGCAGTTGGAAGTACACCCTTATTGGAAGCCTGTAGATTTTGCAGAAGTTGTTCTTGTCTTGAGGCTCCCAAAAGAATGCCATCGCCATAGGCTTCGTCCATACAAGAATGATGTACCAACCAGCGATAGGCGGCCTCTGCCATTGGAATGGAGGCGACTTCACAGGCTTGCTTTATCTCTTCAATGGCATTGAAGTAGGACTGCTTCCAGTAGCGCTCTCGGTAACTTTTTAGTCGTGCAAAACGCCCTGGTTCGGGTTCGTCTTCAAAATGATGATGTTTGCCTGTTAGCAACCCACCTGCAAGAGGATTAAAAGCATAGAAACGCATACCCAATGAACGGAGGGCAGGAAAAAGTTCGGATTCCACATTTCGACAAAGTGCGTTGTACATGCCTTGATACACTACAGGTCGAGGGCAACCAATGCGATCACATCTATAAGCAACATCCATCACCATCCAAGCAGGGAAGTTACTTAACCCTAAAGCACGTATGCAACCTTTCTGATGCAGTTCGGCTACAGTCTCCAATGCTTCATCTATGGAGGTGTTTGCATCAGGAAAGTGGAAGTATAGGAGATCGACCGATTCTCGTTTCATGCGGCGAAGGGACTCGTTAAATTCCATTAGAATGGTGTCACGGTCTAATCGTCCTGTAATGCGAGGATGTACCTTGGTTGCTATCTCATAGGTGTTACTGTCCAATGAGGGCAAAATACCTCCCAATATGTTTTCAGTGTCACCGTTGTTATAGACATAGGCTGTATCTATCTCACAATAACCGTTGGCCAAGAAAGTTTCGATCATTGTCCGACTTTGTATCGCATCAAGTTGAGGACCGAAATTCATTGTTCCAAGTATAATCTTCATATAGGCTTATTTTTTAGTTTATTCTCCTTTGGCTTTTCTCCTGTCGTTTCCATTTTCGTTTAGCGTAATAAAGGGCTTTATGATGCGTAAAATGAGATTGTATCATGCAATGAAAACCTCGCTAAACTTCAGTTTACCCATTGCTTCCTTTGGTGGTTGATTCTGGGTTCACATCTTGGATGGATTGGGACCTCTATTCGCAATCGCCGACAACAAGACTGATGACGGAGTCCTCGTTGCGCACTACACCATATACGGAGGCTCTCCGGACAATCTTCTCTGCCCAACGACGATGAGGTCCTATCTCGTTCATCTTGTCGCCACGAATGCTTTTGACTACACCTCCGGAAGTGTTGAGAATCTGCACCGCGTCGTTGTATTCTTCTTCTACAACGGTAAACATGGCATTGACGAATTTGGCATGTGTAGGATGGATGATGGTTTTACCTACAAATCCGTTGGCCCTGTCGATGAGGACCTCTTTGAGCAGGCCGTCTATGGCGGGATTCACAATTTCTTGCCCTTTTATTAGGGCATTATGAAAATTTCGTTTGATTACCTCGTCGATGTCGTCATCCTTGTAGGCTCTGAAATATTCCCATACGGCTGCCGAAACGCAATAGTCGCAATAGCGGTTGAAGAAATTTACTACGTCGCTCAATGCGTCGCGCACTGGCATGATGTCATATACCGTCGAGTTGATTCCTCTTCGTACCCCAAAAAGCGATGACATGTCGGTACCACCCACGCGAATGTTCAGAATCAGTTCTCGGTAGGGCTCCAATATGTTGCGTAGCAGGAGTAATTCTTGACTTCGCATTTCTCGAAAAGCAATTTCGTAACCTTCGAGGATGGGCATGCCATAGAGTACCACTCCCAAACGATTATTCACACGGACCAAGGTCTGTAAGATTTGCAATGCATTGCGACTACAAAACTTTGGAAAGTTGAATCCTGTCAGCACCGAAGCCTGCCGAGCAGTCATGCGCTCAGAGAATGAGACAAACTGCTCGGGGTTTCGAACACGCACAAAGATGAGAGGGATGTCATCCTGCGTCAATTTACCTTCCTCAATTAGGCCGGCAAAGTAGTCCAAGTGATCCAATATGTTTTGCTCGGCCAAGGGCAAATCTTCTGCACGAATGGCATCTTCGCAGCACATCACAAGCGACGTTACATCCAACTCATGTCCTACAACTTTCGACCGTATATCCTTTGTCCCGGGCATATAAAGGGTCGCGCCGAGGCAGTACTGCAGGACTTCGCGTGGGGTGTATTTGGTAAATGGCTCCGGAGCCTTGACGTAATTGAAATTCGGATTGTAACTATGATGTCTCACAGCAACACTTTTTTATTTTGGGGAAACAATGGCTTCTGGGTAGTAGGTGTCTATCACTCGCTTCACCAATCGAATTTGCTTGGCGCGCTGGCGGGCTTCTTTCTCGGTGGTATCATAGCTATGGTTTGCGGCTACGCTACCTCCGGTCTTCAAGTAAACTGGGGCGGCCACACGGATAAAGTCGGGTACTTCGTAGTGACGTATGAAACCTCCGCTACTTTTGGGATTTTCTGTATGCAGGTCAATGGGCACGTTGATGGCAGCCCTCATGCTGGCCAACATTTGCACTTGAATGTCGCGTACAGGGTTGATGCTGTCGGCGCCCAGTGTCTCCAAGACGTGTGCCGAGCAGGGGTTACCATGTCCGCTGTGGGCACTTACTTTAAAATGACAGTCGGCAGGTATGAAGCCTTTCTTTCGTGCTTCACCCAAGGCCCATAACAGTCCCTCATCGTAAATCAGGAATCCGCGGACGCCCAAACTGGAGGCTCGACGTATTTCCTCTATGCCACGAGCCAACTGCTCTTCTCCGCGCAGGCGATAGCCCATGCGTTGTCCTTCTTCGGTCTTCACTGAGGCTGAGGTGTCGGTGGTAGCACGGGGACCACAGGCCAAAACCAACTCTACTTTCCACTTTCGTGCATAGTCTACCATTTGGCTGATTTCGTCGTCGGTTAGGAACATGATGCCTTTGGTTTGTGTCACGCGGTGTATGGCTATGCCGTACTCGTCCAGGGCGTCCAACAGTGCTTTCATGGGACCGGGGCCTTGTATACCCGGTACTTCGAACCGGTATTGTCCGCCATCGGCAAAGCGTTTTTCTGATGTGGGCAGGTCGTACAGGTCTCCTCCTGGCATGCCAATGCTCTCTAAAAAGGAGCGTGTCTCTTTCATTGTGTAGTACTTCATGGTTGTTCTTTCCTTTTATTTTGTGTTAGTTTCTTTTTTATTCGTGGGTATCTTTCCTATGCAGACGGCTTTATGCCAAGGTGGGCAGAAGGTCGTGTCGCATGATGTCGAGGCCTTCGCGAGAGACCACTCTCACGTTTTGGTTTATCTTGTTCAGTTTTTGATTGTATTCGTCTACGGTTTGAGCCACGATGTTCATGCCGGCTACACGGTCGCTGCTACTGGTCACGCCGCGCATCTCGGTGCCTGGCAGGCGAACGGCATGGAACTCGTTGATGAGGCCTTCCTGTTCCATGGTGTCGAAGCCTTCAAAGTGGTCGAACACGCCTGGACGGCAGTAGACAAAGTCGTTGACTACTATGGGGTATGTCGTACATACGGGGGCAAGTTGTGGGGCCTGACCCGTGGTAATGTCGATGGTGGCTCCTATCACATCGACTCCGCAGGAGTACTTGATGAGCAGATATTTCATGTTGCCGCCTGTTCGGGCGCAGAACTCGAGCACTGAGATGTCCTTGCCGTTGTGCAGAAGTTGGATGAGTAATGGGGCGTTGTTGAGTTGGAATGCCTCGGCTATCTGCTGTGCCACGGTTTCAATCTGCATCCGAACGGCATTGGGAATAGCCGCAGGGTAGCGTCCTCGGAAGATGACGAAGCGGTCACGGTCCTTCACCTTATCGCTGTTGGTTATGGCTAATATTTTGGCTTGGCCGTTCACCACAAATGCGTCCACACTCACCTCTTCGCCTTCGAAATATTCTTCCACAATCACGCCTCCACTGCGGCTGATGTTGTGTGCTTCTTCGTAATACTGCTGCAGTTGTTCGGGATGGTCTACTCTTCGGACGCCTTTGCTGCTGTAGGCATCCACTGGCTTCACCACCAGAGGGTACCGCAAGGCTTTCAGGCGATCCCAGTCGAGTCGATGCATCTCTACATAGTGTGTCGTGGGCACTCCGTGCTCGGAGAAGATGCGCTTCATACGCAATTTGTCCGACACGTTTTGTGCCGTTTCGTTGTCGATGTAGCAGGGCAAGCCCAGCTGTTGCGACACTTCTGCTACCACCAGCAGTACCTGGTCGGCACAGACGGTGATGAGGAAGTCGACCTTTTCGCGCTCGGCAATCTGCCGAATGGCATCCGTATCGAATACGTCGACGTGGTAAAACGTGTCGGCATAGGGTCGTGCCACGGCTTGGGGGCTACCGTCGGCCAAAACGGTCTGGTAGCCCCGTTGTTTCAGTTGTTGGATGAGTTCTATTTGTGGCAATCCGCCGGCAATCACTAATGCTTTCATTCTATTTTTTGTCCTTCTTGGGCCGAGGGGCTTTGCCCTCCTGTGGTGCTGCACGGCCTTATGCTATATATAATAAGGTGTGCAACACGGGGGTGAAATATCTTTGCTTTGTCTATTCGCTTTTCTCCTTTGCAGCGCAGAAGTCTGCATAGAGTTGCTGAGCCAGAGCGTCGCTCACTCCGTGTAGTCGGCTGATTCCATAGCGCTGTCTGAAGTCTTCGCTGTAGGCCGTTGCCTTGGCCAGGTATTCGTCGAAGCTGCAGATGCGTCGGGCCGGCACTCCTGCTACGACCGAGTTGTCGGGCACATCTTTGTTCACCAGACTGCCTGACCCGACGATGACGTTCGACCCTATGCGTACGCCATACAGGATTCGAGTTCCAGAGCCGATGAACACGTTGTCCATTATCTCAATACATCCTATCTTTTCTAAATACCCCCCCGGTTTTGCAAATCAATATCATTCAGCATTTTATGAATAATGTCATGCGTTACAAAGCCTACATTGGAGGCCAACTTCACGTTGTTGTGAAGGTGGATGAGGTTGGCATAGAGGGGGAGTTTGCGTGACTGGAGGTGGCAGCGTTCGCCCAATTGGCCGAAGAGCTGTTTGCGTCTCACATATTCGGTGCGCTTGCTTGCACTCGGCAAAAGATGCAGCACCAATGAATAATAGTATCGTTTAATGTCCATGGAACGTGTGTAGGTTTGAGGGTAGAAGGGAGATGATGTCGGGCGTTGCCCCACGCTTTTGCCGAGGGCAAAAGCGTGGGGACAATGGCCGTGCCGATGGGGGCGGCTTCAGAGGAAGAGTGGTTTTGAGTCCGCATCGGAGCGTCGCCGTTGGGGCTTTTTAGGAGAAACCGTTGTCGTTGTTTCCGCCTCCGTTGCCAGAGCCCGAGCCGCTTCCCGTGGAGCCGCCAGTCGACCCCGAGGGGGTACTCGACGTGCCGTCGGTCTCGGCTGAAGCCTTCTTGGCTTTGGGCGGCAGCTCGTGCCACTCCATGTCTGAGGCTATGAGTGTGTTCACTCGCTTCCCTTTCCGTCCGGTGGCCGGCGTCTGCATTTCGGGCACAAACTGCACCTTTATGTTCGTAATCTGGTCGGGTGTGACGGCCTCCTCGCTATCCACCAACGTGCCTTGGCATTGGATGCTGAGGCGGAAAGTGCCCATGCCGTCCAGCTTGACGGTGTGGCCTTCGGCCAGGTAACGACGCACTACGCCCGGCAGTGCGTAGAGTACTGCCATGATGTCGGCGATGCTGACGGTGCTCTCTTTCTCGATGTCTGAGGCCAGCTTGCGAGTGCTGACGGAACTCACGGACGCCACGGCTGGCATCCACTTCTGTTTTTCTTTCTCTTCGCCACGGTTGATGACGATGGCGCGCTTGCGATAATAAGCCAAACTGTGTCTCTGTTTTATAATGTTTTATTGGTTTGGGTTGCGAGGTTGCGGAGAGGGGTTGCATCGAGATGTGCATCTCAATGCTACTCTGATGTACATCTCAATGCTACTCTGATGTACATCTCAATGCCATTCAGATGTACATCTCAATACTACTCTGATGTACATCTCAATGCCATTCTGATGTACATCTCAATGCTATTCTGGTGTACATCTCGGTTCGCTTCCGTTGGGCATCTGAGTTGCATTGAGCCCTATTTGTCTGTCTTATTGCGTATTGGTCGATGGTAACGACAAGAAGGCTTTTCGCCGCCTTGTCCTCTGCCTGTGCACGGGTCGACAACACGAACGGTTCAGTGCTTTTTGCGCTGCATGGTCTCTCGGTAGTGGAACACTTTCAGCATGAGATGCGACCAAAAGGGACGCTGGTCGTCGCGGCTGAAGAGAATCTCTTGCGTGTTTTTCCAACTGAACCACGAAGGATGGGCACGAAAGCGGTCCTTGGAATGAAGAAACCACGCAAGGTCGGTGTCGAAGTGACGGATGTACATGCCAAAGCTCTGGTTTTCGGGATAGGCTGTCACCTCTTGGTCGAATATCATCTCCAGAAATTGCCGCGACACGTTGCAACCACAAAGGTAGGCCATCTTGACGCTGGCCGGGATGCGTCCGTTGATTTCCAGCAGGCGAGGTTCGCCCGTTTGACAGTCTATCATGAAGGCTACATTGGCGAAGCCTTGCCAACCGAGATCCTGCAGCAGGCGGCCGGCATAGGCCAACACCTCGTGGGCGTCGACCGTCTGGATGAGCACACCGGCGCCGGCGTCGATGGGAAACCAACGGGTGACGTCGACCGCGTATGAAGTGCAGATGCGTCCCTGTCGGTCGACAAACAGATTGGTGCCAATTCGGTTCTCGAACCGCACAAACTCCTGCACCACATAGTCGTCCACATCAAAGTCGGGGGCGGCCATCCGTGTGCGGAACTCGGCTTCGGTCTCGAACTTGTGGAAGCCGATGGAGCCCAACCCCTGTCGAGGCTTGACGATGATGGGAAACGTGGCCTTTGCCAGAAAGTCCTCTATGGGTTGCGAGCTGTGGCGCGTATAGGGGCAGGGTATGCCTGACGCCATGGCCTGGTCAAACGTGGTCTGCTTGTTGAAGGCGCGAATGTAGACCTCTCGGGGAGCGCAGGCCAACCTGACGTGGGGCAGCAACTCGTTCTCGTGTGAGGTAACGAAGTTCGTACTCAGCTCCCCAATAGGCATCAACACGTCGTATGAGCCCCCTTCGACCAGCGAAAGCAGGTAGCGAAGGGTCTCCTCGTTGCGCTCCACGAGGTTCGGATTGAGCAGTTTTTCGTCGGGCTTGTTGCTCACATAGCAGGTGTCGTATCGGGTGCTGCAAAGCACGGTCACATGGCAGCCCAATTCCTTCAACCCTCGCACCATGGCCAGCGTCTGTTTGCCACCACCGTCCATCACAAGGACACGCAGTTGCGCGAAGTCCAACGGCGACGTCGTTCTTGCTTGTTGTTCCATGACCTATGCCGCTTTGAGGGTTGGGTGGGACAACAATGCGGTGCGTTTGGCCGCAGCCAAACGGCTTATTCTTAGTTGTTTACATCTGTAAACTGGGGGGGTAAAATGTTTACATTCATATCATTGTGCTTTTCTGTCCGTATTTCTTTGTCCGTCGCAATCCCCAATGGGTTGCAAAACCGGGCCGACAGAGCCAGCCGCTCTACACGGTCTATGTGGCGTTGCAATGCCTTGGGCCCGGCTATTCCCTGGGAACAAGCCTTCAACTTTTCCACCACATCACTGTAGTTCAGCGGCACCTCTGGGTCGCCCTTGGGCGAGAGCACCGTCTCCTCCATTCTCCGTCCGTCGGCCATCGTCAGCTCCACCCGAGCGCCTCGAATGCCGCGAGCACTATCCTCCATCTCGACGTCGGGTTCGAGCCTTATCTTGTCTATCAGTCGTTCCACATCGCTTCCCCGCACCAGAGCATGCAGGTCTTCGATGCCGTAGTTGCCGCGCAGCAGTGCCGTTGCCAGGGTGTAGTGGATGGAAAACTTAGTCTGGTCCGCCTCCTGAGGATACCGTATCTGTCCGGCCAGTTTGATGGCATTGGGATAGATGCAGACGCGAATTGAGTCCACGGCTTCGGCCGTCAGAACCCCGTCTCCAAGCCGTCGGCGCAGCCGAAGAGCGGCATCGATGCAGCAATGCGTGTGCCGACACGAAGGCCATAATTTCAGATAGCAGTCGTGCAGAAGCAGGTGATCTTTGCCTCTCAGCAAGCCGGCATTGTAGCGTTCGGTCACTGCATGGAACCAACCGTTTGGGCCTTCCAAGGCAGCCTCTGGCCCACGTATTCCGTCGGCTGCCAACCGCGCGGCAAACAATCCATTGGCGGCAGCATGCGCTGGATTCAACGGCTTCACGGCTGGTCGCGAATCGCCGTACGACAGCAAGCCTCCCGACAATGTGGTCGCCACTGCTATGGCATTCTCCATGCCTTCGACGTCCAAGCCCAGCAGTCGGCCACATGCCGCTGCACAAGCCAAAGTGCCGGCCATACCGGTGGAGTGAAATCCCCGCTCAACCATGCCCGGCTGTGCCGCCGACGACAGACGAACATAGGCCTCATATCCCACTGCAAGGGCCCGCAGAACCTCTTCGTTTCGCGCTTCCGTTGCCTCTGCCAGGGCAAACACGGCCGGTATCACATGCACACCACAATGGCCCATGGCCCGCTTGTGTCCGTCGTCGAGGTCGGCTCCGTGACCATAAAGGGCATTCAAGAAAGCAGCCCTCTCGGCCGGCAAGCGTACCTCCGACAGGAACACTGCAGATTCGGTTCGTCCACCTTGCCCCAGCATCACATTCGCCACAACACGGTTGAACTCGTAGTTCACCCGATAGCCTGCATAAGCCGCAGCAATGAAGTCGAGCACCAGCACTTGTAGCCGTTCCCGGTCTCGGTCGGTCAGCTGGTCGATGGCGACCAGTTCGGCCGACAGTTGCGTTGTGAGTCCCATGGTTTACCCTTGTCAGATCAATGACGACGTTTGTTCATGCTTTCCTTGTATCCCACCATCTTGCGCACAGCATAGGCCATGGCAGGCTTAGGATCACCCGACCAACAGACCACGTCAGATGTGTTTTTCCAACTGAACCACGACGGACGGCTACGAAACCGATCGGGCGACTTGAATACCCATGGTATCTCGGCAAGAAAATGGCGTGTACACTGGCCGAACACCGTATTGGGGGGATAGGCATCCACCTTTTCCTCCATTGCCATCTGCACCAAGAGCTTGGCTACATTGAATCCACATTGCCAACTGAGCTTGATGCTGGCCGGAATGCGACCGTTTATTTCAAGCAGTTTGGCCGTGCCTGTCTCCTCCTCAACCATGAACGACAGAGCGGCCACTCCCTGCCACTGCATGGCCTGCAAAAGCCGTGACGAGTCGGCAAGCAACTGTGGCGCATCAATACTTCGGATAAGCGATGCAGTGCCTGCATCAAGCGGATACCATCGCAGCACCTCATCGGCATATTGCATACACACTTGCCCATCGCGATCGACAAAGAGTATGGTCCCCAACCGTTTTTCGTGCTTCACAAACTCCTGTAAGACATATTTGTCAAGGTCTATCCCATGCTCTTCCACATAAGGATAGAAGTCCTCACGACGTTTAAACTTATGAAATCCTATCGACCCCATACCCGTGCGTGGCTTGATAATCAAAGGGAACTCCACCAAGGACAGAAAGTCGTCGACCGTCTGACCTAACCGGCGTGTTTTTGGGGCTGGCATACCGATGTTGGCTGCATGTTCGAAAGTCAATTGCTTGTCGCCAGCTTGAATGTAAGCTGCACGCGGAGCACATGCCAATCGCGTATATTGGCGATACTCATCCTCGTGTAAGGTAACCTTATTTGTTGTCATTTCGGCAACAGGCAGCAGAACATCGTAGTCCCCTTTCCGCAACAGCTCCAACAGAGTTGCTTCGAAGTCTGCATCTGAGCCTGCCGCATGTGGAAGGAGTATCTTCTCGTGTGGAATATTGCTGGCATAGCACACATCAAGCTTCGATGAGCAAAGTACAGCAATATGGCAATCTAAGTCTTTCAGTCCGTGCAACAGGGTCAAACTTTGGCGTGCACCGCCGTCAGTCACCAATACCTTTATCCTTGAATAGTCCATGTTCCTTATGACAGATTATGCATCAAGAGTATGTCTCCTGCAATATGATATCAAAACTGTTCAGCGTATTCTTTCGCCGTTTGAGACTCGGTGCTTTCGGCTTGGCAAGCTACTCGTTTTCGCGCTTCTTCTTCATATTTAGTATAGCAAAATTCACGGCGATGCAGCAAAGCAATTTCGACCATCAGTCGCAGTGTTCGTCCGATACAGTAGAGATCTACACCCACATTGCAACGCTCCACATACAAGGCTGCCAAGCAGTCTCGTACAGGTACAACAGTACGGGCAAATTCCTCTTCATCCTTCACAAAAAGTTCTCCATGGGCGTAATCGAACAGGCTATCGAGGCAGGCCAATCCTGGTCTCACATCGGTCACCTTGGCATAAGGACCCACGTAGTGTTTCTCCACACCCGCCACCGTGATAGGCCTTGGTCCTACGACCGACATCTGCCCTCGAAGGATGTTGAGCAGTTGCGGAAGCTCGTCCAATTTGCTTTTGCGTAGCAGTTGGCCAAAGGGAAAGATGCGAGCCTCGTTGGCAATGAATCCCCCTTCACTCTTGCGATTGCTGCCCTCTTCTGGTTGGTAGACATGCATCGAACGAAACTTATAGAGCGTGAACGCTTTCCTTCCACGTCCTACACGTTCAGCTCGATAAAACACAGGTCCAGAACTGGATAGTTTGATGCCTATGGCTATAACCAACCATAGCGGAGAGGTGACCACAAGGGCCACCATCGCCGCCATAAGGTCGAACAAACGCTTAAGGAAGTTGTAGCAGAAATGTCTCATAAGATAGAACAGTTCCGATCTATTTCACCTCTCTGACCAGCATAAATGCTTCGGCTGCACGAACGTTCACCGTCGCACCACGAAACAGAGCCAGCGCCCTTACCGACTCGAGGCTTCGCAAGTCGGGGAAAGGATGCAACTGCGACTGATAGAAGCTCATTGCGCGGAGTTTGTCGTCAAGATAGTTGGAGATGTCCTCGTATACCGTCGGCACAAACGTATTGTTTACTGACGGTGTATTGATGCCTGTTTCGGAGAGTGTCTCGTAGGCGTAGATACGGCGTGGGGCATAACTACTCTTCTGACGAAGGGCAACCATGGCCCCATCGACAGTAAGCTGATGGTCGCGTTGCATATCGCCCCAAAAAGGAATGTACACCTCGTCAGGCATCGTAGCCTGTACCGCATCGGTGAAAGTACGGTTGAATGCTACCCGGCTTACTTGCTCCAATTTGTTGGCTCCAAATGGAAATCCGATATAGTGGTCGAATCTGCAAAAAGCATGGCATTGCTTCATCTCTTCGTGGATGCGCTGTGTGCATTCGGGGAGAACTTCGCCTTCCCTTGCCGTAACAAGGCAGATGGTAACGGTATCGCCCTGTGCTTTACGCTTGAGCAGTGTGCCTCCGACTCCAATAATCTCGTCGTCCCTGTGGGGGGCAAAAACCAAAATATTCATGCTGCCAAAGATTGAACCTTGTGGTTAAATTTGCGACTCTGTAAATGCCTGATACCCCCCCCGTTACAAAGGCTATCAAATCTATGTAGTCCCTTGTTTTCAAAGAATCTGCGCACATTATTGTTTTGCAACATAGGCCCACACATAATCTGCTCATAGTCGCAAGCCGGATGAGAATTGATTTCGCAGAGTTTCAAGCCCTCCTCCGTAATGATGATGTCAAGGCCCAGGTAGTCCAACGAGGAGATATGTTGGCAAAGATGTAGGATTTGCTGTCGTACATATGTCCAATTGGGAAGGCTGTTGTCTTTCCAGACATACCCAGAGTCGGGATGATGCAACAAGCGTATCTGGCCGTCCGGGGTATAACGTTTGAATCGGATACAGAAGTCTCCCATTTTGCCAGTCTCAAAGTCGAAACCAACGCCCACACCCCCAGCCGAGAGATTGCTGGCTCCGCCGTTGATAGCCGTACCAAATCGGGCATAAGAGACAGCACATGTCCACGATGTTTTGGTATAGCGATTCGAAGGTACATCCTTGCACATAATCACACGCAAGGTACATTCACTATCGGGCCATATAGCACGCAAGGCATGATGTTGAGGGCAATATTCAGTTACAATGTAGTTCCGCATTGTATCCCGAATCTCATTGAAACGTGCACGATCAATGGGCTTGTTATTCTCATACAATCCGTCATCCCGCAGTTCCATCTTGATGAACCCCAATCCACCCGAAGTTCCCGAATTGGGCTTCATAGCCAGCATCCCTTTCCGTTCCAATAGATGCCACAGAAAATCTTCATCTTTAGGAATGTCTGTCGGACAATCCATAAGGTAGGTGAAGCGACCACCACAGAGATCGTTTTCAACATAGACGTAATATTCTGGCATCAAAGCCTCGCATCCATTGCTGTTGAGTACATATTTTAACGTTGTTTTATCCAACCATTTTAGGAAATGGTTGTTCAAAGGATGAAGCATGAAGTACTGAAAATCGGGCATATAATTATGGTAGTTGTCCTCCGTTAACCCATATAGTTCGATCCGGCCAGGATAGAATCCACGTTCCATCGCCCAGCGCTTTTGTTCCCAATCACTCACATGAAATGCTGCTTCATCGTCACGTAACTTCTTTACGAACATTCCTGCCCAACGGTAATCCATGCCCATTGCACGGACTTTCTCAAGATATAAATCGTAGTTTGTCATGGTAAAAGATGTGTTATGAATAAGATTTTACTTGCAAATTGTCATTGATTTTGTGAAACTGTTATTCGCGCCTGATGAATTCATTTCTTAACTAATACTTTCTTGAAATTGACGTAGTCTGTCCGATTCATAAGCAATAGATTCCTGAATCGAATACTGGTATGATGACAAAAATAATACACGAATAAGAATGAGCAAAACATTGCACTGTCCCAATCAGTTTTTTATTTGCTTTTGATGATACCCATTCAAAAGGAAAAGACTAAAATATAGCATGTAGAATGTTCCATGCGTATGTGCAGTAAAAAAAGATATGCTAACAATAATAATGCTTAACCAGAAGTATGCGTCTTTTAATTTAAATAAGCCTTGAACATAAAACCAATAAGTAAGAATCAATCCAATGATTCCCCATTTAATATAGGTCGCATAAAATCCAGACAGGTTAAAGTCAAGCTCACTTGTAATACCTGCTCTACCAAACCACACATCTTTTCCTGATATTGTTTCTATATAGTTTTGAGCACGCATAACTCTACCATCAATGGCAGTATTAGATCCGCTTTCTGAATAGAATATTCTTGTTATGCTTTGATTTATAATAGGTATTGTTGCATACATTATAGCAAATGCAGTGATGAAGATTAGGACATATCCTATATTCCGAGGCGTAGCAATATTTCTAAGACTGACTCGATCTTGACTACTTCTATATACAAGAAGAAATATTCCCCATATCCCAATTAAGAAGACGATACCCATCCCTGAGGTGGTTAATAGCATGCCGATAGATAACAACGATGCTTTTCGAATATCTCTTAATGATTTTGAAATTAGCAATAATGTAATCAGAGGAAAGGTATATAAAAAGAAATGTGAGGGTTCAAGAAAGAGCCCTGCAGGTCTGTATAAACGAATCATTCCTTCATTCATATCCATATGCCTGATCCAAATCATATCTTGACTCACCAAAAGATTAAGCATGCGAAAGTCTATGGTATGGTGAAAAATATAATGGGAGATATATTGGATAATAATCAGAATGGTTCCAAGCAAACCTATGGTAACAGCGTATTTCAATATGTAGAATATATTTAAGCATCCACTTGCTATACAGAAATAGACCCAAACAAAAAAGATGGCATAAAAGATACGAGTACTACTAAAATCCCGTACTATCACAGAGTAGATTTCAAATAAGAAAAATGGGATTAGTGCCTTAAGATTGTTTACATATATCCTGTCTCGTTGTAATTCGTCTATCATTCGAAAAAGTAATATAGGCGAGGTCAACAGCAATATCGTAAATCCCATGTTTTCATATATACCACGATAATGTTGCAGAATTGGAGCCACAGCAAAACAAAAAGCACAGATCTTGTCTGTGAACCTTGTTTTTGTATTGCCAAGAAACAATTGTTGGCTATGAACCATTTCCAATTACTGTTGTGCTTATGTGAAAAACTATGAACTAATGATAGAAAACAAATAATATCTACGCACCAGTTTTTTTCGTTACGCACGGCATTAACGAACTTGAAATATTACCATATAATCCTTTGAATACTACCTTGAAATGGCAGTCGTTCATATTTGGATTCTTTATATTTATATACCCTCTATTGACATCGCTATTTGTCATAATGTAATACACATAGACACCCCCTTTTTCTGAGGTCAATACGGCATAGAAAGGTGTTGCAGAACTTGAGAATGATATTCTCACATTGGAACCTTCTACATCAACGGATACATGCTCTTCTATCACCTCAAAATTTATAGGACGTGACTTGTTTCCATTTCCGTCCTCTAAGAATGCAGTATAGACTCCATGCGGCAATTCTTTGTAGACCATTTCTCCAGTACTGGGATTTGTATCTTTGCTGACCAACATGCTACCACTATATAGTGACACGTATGGGTAATCAAGATTAAAGATGTCAATCCTTACGGAGTCTGACGTAGAAAACACAGCCTTATCTCCTTTCGCAGTACAAAGGTCATCATTGTAGTCAATGGGCATTAGGTATGATCCGCTATGGTTGGGATGCTCACCCTTAGGAAGGGTATGCACAATGTGGTTCGGTCGGTAGAGAATATATCCATTCTCTTTCCATCGTTGCCGAAACTTATTAGCAGAATAACTAAGGATCTGAATAGTAGAACTGGTCGACTCAAAAACGGTAACTTTTGAGATGGTATCCTCTTCGTAATTCAAATCATATATCATAAAGGTATGTCCTGATGTGGCTATTATGTCACATAGTTGCAATGATTGTACATCTTGCACCGCCACATTATCAATGAAAGGAAGAGAGTGAACAAACTTTGACTGGAATGGGATCTCAATTCCTAAAGCAAACAGTGCCGAAGAACTACATACCGCTCCATAATATGAGCCACAATTCTCACCATTATATGGTGGCAATGCAATGTTTTCAGTATACAAATAACTCTTCGGATTATGTGCAGCTGTTAAAAAGGTTTCAAAGGAGACGTCTTGCCCTACAAAGTTGCCCATTATTTTGACAGACGAATAAGGTATACCGTATAATTTTTGTTCGGCAGGAAAAACACGTGCCTTGATTCGTGGCACTTCATGAATGGGAGTCCATTCGACAGACGCCATCTTCCATGCACGATTAAGAACTTCAACATCTGTAATGTCATGGTAGTAAGACGTAATTGTGGGATTTCCACTATTGACTACACTTATGGTGTTAAAATTGAGGTTGAGATTCTCTTTCCCACAAGATACCATCATTATAAGGGGTACACAACTTGTAACAATGACAGAAAAATGATGCCTAAATAGGGATAGTTTCATATGTTATGATATATTAAGCATTTTAAACTTAATCTTTGAAAGAATTAAGTCTATATGCAACTTTTTCTTCATCTAATTTCAGTATCCTAAAGACAATTCGTATTGCTTCACAATATTCTGGTAACTTTTTGTAAATAGGGAAATAGACAACATTGCAGGCCACAATACAAACAATAGCTTTCGTCACCAACCCCAGCACACCAGACAAAGGTATTATCATGCACAGGAAGTATGATACAATACAGCCAATACCTGTTACAAGGAAATATATAACATGCTTTTGAAAGTACATAGATATTTTTTTATTCTTAAAGTAATAGTCATACACAATAGTTGTGCTATAACAAAAATCAATCGTCAATGTTGCAAAAATATTTGCAATCAGTACACCTTTAATTCCCCAGAATCCTACCAAAAAGTAATCTAAAATAGCTATCGTCAGCGTTTCTGCTAAGGTCCAATATCTCTTTGGCCAAAATAGTCCTGCGGATTGATGATATAGGAATCGAATAGTACCCATTGATAATGTGTAGTAATATACAACAAGTAGTACCATTTCGCTATCATTGAGCATTAAGCTACTTCCAACCCACAATTCAACAAACGGCTGATACAAACATAACAAACAACTTGTCAAAACACCCGATAGCCATGCATATAGAAACATTAAAACCTGCATATCCTGATGATTTTGTTCGGGACTCTTAAGGGCAATTTTGTTGCCAATACCACCCTTCATACTTTCACAGATAATAGCCTGTAAACTTGCAACACCAGCAAAAATTAGATAATAATTTCCATATATTGTTGCAGCTTTCAATCCAATAAAGGCAGAAATAAAAACGGTGTTTAGCGAACTACGTGTAGCACTGCACACTTTGAAAAGAAACATTCCGTAAATATTCTTCACATTCTCCTTTCGCTCATCTTTGTCTATCATGCCTCTACATCGATACTGAGGAAAATGTCGACTAACATATGCTGCTACGAATAAATTGTTAGAGACAGTATAGACAAGATCCAAGACAACAAAGAGATAATAGTCCTTAAGCAAAACTAATACTACAACCTGTAGACCGTATACAACCAAATGCAGCAGCGTACTTATGATGCTAATTACATCGATTCTTTGGTATACATTAAGTATTAGATTTTTGTAGGAGAATAAAAAATAACTTGATGCAGATTCAAGAAGGTAGATAATGTAAAGGGCCCTTAAGTTAATATCATCAGGGTAAGATCCATTTATAAGATTGTCTAAAAAGGGAAAAAGAGATAGGCCTGCTACTAAGACAAATGCCCCTACAATTCTATATACCGTTCTGTAAAATGACAATAATGCACAAACTTTGTCTGAGTCATCATTCGCAACAGGTTTATAAAAGCTGAAGGCTGCCGCTGCAGCAAACCCCAGCTCTGCCATATTGAGAACTCTTAATATAGAGGTAAACAAACTGCTTAACCCCGCATAGTCATCACCTATTTTATGGATAAGAATAGTTCTTAAGACAAAAGGCATCAAAATAACGACGGCTTTATTTATCAAGCCAAATATGATGCCATTTGTAGTTCTTTTGGTAGAATCAATTCGCATGGTTGAACATCTAACTACATATTAGAAGATAAAAACAATCAAAATTATTAATTCCGCCTTTTTTTTATGGATTCATGCATATAAAAAACAGCCATTGATAACCAATATCCACTTTTTATGCTCATCAATCTAATTTTTTGAGTTCTTTTTACTAATGGATCCGTCATTACATCATCATAATATATCATTCTATCTCTTAATAAAAAATAATTATCTTTTCTGTCTCTGCCGTTACTGCTATGTAATACAATAGACATCAACTCTGCAATCTTTCCCATATATCTTGCTTTCCCTGATAACACACACGTTGGATAATATGTCTTTAAGTATTCTATTTGTTCTTGAGCAGCTGTCAAACCATACAGATGTTTGCTATCAAACATACTATGCATTGTGCTTCCCTTACGCTGCATCCAATAATATATTTTTTTGCTACTCCATGCAACTTTGTCTACTGCTCCTATTATTTTATATGTCGTAGCAAGATCTTCATAGATCTTACCTTCGGGTTCAGGATATTGTTCCAACAACTTTTTTCTATACAATTTTACACAAGCAATGCACCCCATTCCTCTGCTACCATAGTTCATACTTCTCAGTACATCTTCTGTTGACATAAAGCCCTCATCAATATTGGAAAGTGAATGTTTGATGGGTTTATCTTCATACTGATATACAAAACCAGCAATAGCCACGTCTGTACCATAACGAGAAACTAAACCTACAAGAGTTTCGACATAATCACTTGTAATAAAATCATCAGAGTCCACAAAAGTAACATAATCTCCTGTAGAGAAAGATACTCCAGTATTGCGCGCCGCAGCTTGTCCTCTATTTTCTTGATGTATGACTTTAATATATGAATACTTATTTGCATAATCATCACATATATCACCACATTGGTCTGGTGAGCCATCGTCAACGAGTATAACTTCAATATTCTTATATGTTTGCAGCACTATCGAATCCACACACCGTCTAATGTATTTTTCAACCTTATATACAGGTACTATTACAGATACTTTTTCCATAATCTTAATTCTATTTCAACCACCAATGCAGTAGCCCTGCCACTCACATTGTATTGGCATTTGAGTTTGCTTTTGAAGTGCAAACATTAAATCTTTATGTAGGACTCTGTACAAATACATCTTAGCCATGTGTTAAATCTATATTTCAATTTGTTCGGATTTGTTGATGGTTTTGCATTACTACTCATATCCGCTACACCAAACCAAGAAGAACTCATCAAATGGTCACACCAGAAAAAGCATGTAAACAAATGTTTATTCAAACAAAAGACACTTCAAACAAACATGTAAAGTCGTTTGATTTTGTCATTCCTGAAATTAGTTGTACTTTTGCACTTCAAAAGTTAAGTATGCGCTTGCAGAATGTGAGTGGCAGGGCTGTTGCATTGGCGTAGGTTATGTCATTTACGTTGGCGACAGGTTCCACTTAAGGTCGGCCGCGTATAGGATTAGAATTTCTTTTCGGGATACAACTCTATATAGTTAAAGCCTGTATCTGGGTTGCATAAAGATGCACATCTTAATCATATTCAGATATACATCATAATCTGGCTCTAATGTATATCTGAATGCCTTTCAGTTGGGTAACACAATACTTTTCAGATGTACGACACAATGCCATTCAGTTGGGCAACTCAATACTTTTCAGTTGTACGACACAATGCCATTCAGATGTACATCACAATGCCATTCAGATGTACGACACAATGCCATTCAGGTGTACATCACAATGCTATTCAGATGTACATCACAATACCATTCAGATGTACATCACAATGCTATTCAGATGTACATCTGAATTAAGTTCTGTTGTTGGCATAAATAATATCCGCAAGGTGCTTGAGCAATTCAATTGTGGTTTGTGTTCGTGATCAATTCTTTAGCAGTAATGACAGCACTTTCCTGTTCTTTTGAATGGCAGCAGAGGGTGTTCGAGAACGTGAGAAGGTCGTTGACGAAATGAGAGGAAGCCTGTATGTCAGCTATTGAGTCTTCAAATAAACGCATTGCGAAGAATACGTTGTATATGTATGCGCGGATGGGCATTACCATGCTTGTGTCGCTATACACGTCGCGTATTGTGCTTGGTGCGCTGGGGGACGACGACTACGGTATCTACAATGTCGTTGCTTCTTTCATTGTTGCTTTCACTTTTATAAGCAATCCTCTCGGCACGGCAACACAACGTTTCATCAGTTATGAGTTAGGAAAGAGCAATGAAACAGAGCGAGTAGGCTCCGTTTTCAATTTAAGTCTGAAGATCTATCTCTTGCTGGTAGTGCTGCTGGTGATAGTGATTGAGGCCGTAGGCATATATTTTGTGAATGAGAAGATGCAGGTGCCCGAGGGTCGCCTGGGGGTAGTGCAGTTTGTCTTTCAGGTCTCCGTTGCTTCCTTGGCCATAAACATGTTGAAAACGCCCTTTGAGGCGATGGTTGTAGCCTATGAAAAGATGTCCTTCTTTGCCTGGCTGGCCATAGCTGAGGTCTTGCTGATGTTGCTGAATGCCTTCTCGCTCGTCTGGCTTGGCGGCGATAGGTTGAAGGTGTATGCCGTCAACCGGTTAATCATTTCCGTCGTTGTTTTTCTGCTGTTTTGCGCGTTTTGTTTCCGTTCTTTCGAGGCGTCCAAGATTCGCCGCGTGCAAGACAAGGGCTTGTTCAAGCAGCTGCTCTCGTTTTCGGGCTGGAGTTTGTTTGGTGCCGCTTCGTCCATGGCGGCCGACCAGGGGCTGAACATCTTGCTCAATCTCTTTTACGGTGTGAAGGTGAACGCAGCCTATGGCATCTCGCATCAGGTAAGTGCCGCCGTCAACCAGTTTGTCTCGAATTTTCAAATAGCTTTTCGGCCACAAATAGTGAAGACGTATGCCGGCGACGATGTGTCCCGATTGCATGATCTGATCTACACCACCTCAAAACTGTCGTATCTCCTGCTCTTTGCCATTGTGTTCCCGTTGGTGCTGAATATGGACTTTGTGCTGGCAATATGGTTGAAAAACGTACCAGCCTACACAAGTTTCTTCTGCATTCTGATATTGATATATAGTTTGGTGGAATCGTTGACGGCGCCGCTGTGGATGACCGTGCAGGCCACAGGCAACATCAAGAAATATCAAATCACCATCAGTTGCGTCATGTTTCTGAATGTGATTTTCTCCTACGTGGCGCTTTGTTGCGGGGCTCCGCCGACCAGCGTACTCCTCATCAAGGTATGCTTATGCTTCTACTATATGGTCGTGCGCATGCTTTTTGTCAGGAAGCTGACCGGACTTGGGCTCAGGCTTTTTGCTCAGAAGGTATTGCTTCCCGTGCTGGTCGTATCCATTATTGTCGGTGGCGCAACGTGCCTTTTCGCTGTGAACAGATCTGGAGCGAGCCGTTTCTTGGTTTCGCTTGCTGTGTTTTTGCCAACCTATTGCTTGCTGGCCTACTTTGTAGGACTGACCAAGGAGAACAGGGCGGCCATTCGTTTAATGATAAAAACAAAGAATCGATGAAAAACGGACTATTGGTAGATCGCGGGCCGAATAGGCTTAAGAATATCGGCGACTATATTCAGTCGTTGGCACAAGAACAATACTACGATAAGATTGACTGCTATGTGCAACGCGAGTCGTTGAACACGTTCCAGAGCGATGAACCTGTCAAGGTGATTATGAACTCGTGGTTCATGCACGAACCAACCCATTGGCCTCCGTCGGACAATCTCGTCCCGCTGTTTGTTTCGTTTCACATCAATCCCGGAGCGGCCGACACGATGCTTTCGCCCGAAGGCATTGAATACCTCAGGAAGCATGAACCCATAGGCACTCGCGACGAGAGCACCAGAGAGATACTTGAGAAGCACGGCATCAAAGCCTATTTCACCGGCTGTCTCACGCTTACTTTGGGTCGCAAATACCGTTCAGCCGAGCACGGAGACAAAGTCTATTTCGTCGACCCCTACTTCGAGCGATTTCGAGGAAAGAGTAAGATTGCAAAGCTGTGGAACCTGCTCATAGACTGCTGTGCAATGCCTAAATATAGGAAACCGATAGCCAAACTGCTACCAAAGTTCGAGAACTGTATTTGTCCAAGCAGGATAGAAAGAGTGTCAAAACGGTTTGCACATAAGCTTGATACCTATGTATTCTATCGCACATATAGCACACTCTTTTCCGATGAGACTCTTTTTAATGCCGAATATGTAACACACATGATAGATAAAGAGGTCTACGACACAGAAGAGAAACGTATGGATTTGGCTCGTGAACTGGTCAAAGCGTACGCCCAGGCTCGCTTAGTTGTTACCTCTCGCATACATTGCGGATTACCTTGTCTTGGTTTGGAAACACCTGTCATTTTTGTCAATAGTAATTCCTTGGAAAATGACGTCAATTATAACGGTCGTTTTCAAGGATTGATGGACTTATTTCATCAGATGACGTGTGTCAACCGCAGACTTGACACGAACTCCACAATTGTGGCATCATTTCTTAATGATGGTAATATTGTCCCGAGCAAACTTGAAAACCTCACTACATGGAAAGTGCTTGCCGATGCCTTAATCAAAACCTGTACCCATTTTACAAATGATTGAATAATCACTACATGAACCCGATGATAACAGTGGTGATGAGCACCTATAAGGAGCCGGAGGAGTGGTTGCGGCAGTCGATAGAGAGCATTCTTGGGCAGAGCTATGGCGACTTTGAGTATTTGATTGTCAACGATTGTCCGGAGCGAGAGGAGAATCGTCGCATCCTCAATGAGTATGCCGCTCTGGATAGTCGCATCTGCGTGTTGGAGAACGACCGCAATCGAGGCCTCATCTACAGCCTCAACCGCGGCCTAGAGGCCGCACAAGGCAAGTATGTCGCCCGCATGGATGCCGACGATATCTCTTTGCCTTCCCGGTTCGAGAAGCAGGTACAATATCTGGAGGAGCATCCCGAGTGCATCGTCTGCGGAACGCAGCAACTCGACTTTTCGGGGCGTCGCGTGAAGGACTGGCTCATCTCCCTCTTGCCGCACCACCTGTGTACCGAGGACGAATCCTGCAAGCAGATGCTCTTGTCGGCCTCCTGCTTTGCGCACCCCACGGTGATGATGCGTCGCAGCACCTTGCAGCAAAGCGGCCTTCGCTACAATCCAGACTTTAAGCACTCCGAGGACTATCGCCTCTGGGTCGACCTCTCGCAGAAGGGTGCGTTCCACAATATTCCTCAGCGGCTGCATCGCTACCGCCTGAGTCCGGTTCAGATAACGAAAAGCGTCGAAACCCGAGCCACGTTGCGTCAAAACAGCATCCGCTGTCGACAGGCCTACTTTGCCCTTTTCTATGGAGAGGATTCGCCGGTGGTGAAGCTCATGCACGAGTCTCCGTTCGATGTGGAGCAGATCAAAAGCCTCAAACGCATCGTCGGCAGCCGAGGCGAACTGCGTTGGCTGTTGCTTGACGCCTATCGGTCGTTGAGGAACTACAATGCCCAGGCATTCCTTTTTTTTCTCCTTTCGGGCGATGTGTTTCGGTTCAGCCTCGTCGATGTGCGCGCCATCGTGAAGACCTTCTTCTCTCCGTCTTATCGTCAGCCTTTGGTTTGACGCTTTGGGGCGGCTTCTTCCGTTCCCTTGGTTTTCGATGGCGTCGGACGGCGTGCACTCCTGCAAGGCGAAAGCCGAATGGGGCTGAAATATGCTGTGCGAGGAAGCATCAAGATGACCCTCATGCTGCGCTTTGAGCGCGGGCGAGGAATCGGGGTCGGCACACACCTGCAAAAGAAGGTGAACCGACAGCCTTGAAGCCTCGGCGTCCTGCCGCCTTGCAGAAAAGCGCTGTCGCAACAGCTCCAATTTTTTTTTCTTTTCGAAGCCGACGGCTTCTCACGTAAAAAGACAATGAATCTAAGCTATTTTTTCAACCGCCTGCGCGACGTAAAGGTGCGGGACATGCTTCATCTCTTTCCTTTTCTGCTCGCCGAAGTGCTACGGCCGATGGGTCGTAGGCGGTATGCCGACCTGTGGCTGGTGTGCGAGGAGCCTATGGAGGCGCACGACAACGGCTACCACTTCTTCCGTTACCTGCGGCAGACGCATCCCGAGATTCGCTGCCGCTATGCCATCCGTCGGAGCTCGCCCGAGTTCCGGCGTGTGGCCGATTTGGGTGATGTGGTGGAATACGGCTCGTTGCGACATTGGTTGATGTTCCTCTGCTGCCGCTACAATATCAGTTCTGCCAAAGGGGGCAAGCCCAATGCGGCCTTTTGCGCGTTTTTGGAGCTGCAAGGTCTCGTACAGGTGAAGAACATTTTTCTGCAACACGGGATCACAATCAATGATGTTAAGTGGTTGTATTCCAATGTATCACGTATTGACTACTTTGTGACAAGCACCACGGACGAGGCCGCCTTCATCCGTCGTCAGTTTGGCTATCCCGAGGGAACGGTGAGGCTGACGGGCATGCCGCGCATGGATGCGTTGCACGAGGTTGACGTGCATCCCCGCCAATTGTTGGTGATGCCCACCTGGCGCTATTGGTTCCGCCTGCCCAGCAAGCGGCACAGCGATGCCGATGGCGATGTGGAGCATTCGGAATACCTCGAACGGTGGCGTTCGCTGCTGCAACATCCGCAGTTGCGAGCCTTGGCCGAACGCGAGCAGTTGGAGGTGCTCTTTTATCCTCACCACAACATGCAGCCCTATATCCATTACTTTTCCGACCTTCCGTCCTATGTCAAGGTGGCCTCGTGGCGCGACTACGACATCCAGGACCTCCTGAAGACGTCGGCCCTCATGGTGACCGACTACAGCAGCGTGTTCTTCGACATGGTCTACATGAAGAAGCCTGTGGTCTTCTATCAGTTCGACGAAGAGAAATATCGCCAGTACCAATACGGACAAGGCTACTTTGACTACCACAACAATCCCTTTGGGAAGACCTTTGACGCGGAAGACGACGTGGTGCAGGAAATAGCGCGCATGGTGCAGGAGCGCTGCGCCGTCGACGAGGCCTACCTGGCCGAGCACCGCCGCCTGTTCCCCTTCTACGACACCCATAACAGCGAGCGCATATTCAACGATCTCAAAGCTGGAGTGTAAGACATGAGTCCGGTTTCCACTGCATCTGTGAAGGCCAGCGCAACCGTCCGTGATCGGAAAGGGTTGTGGATTTCGCTGTTGTTCTTCTACTTTGTCCACCCCTTTCTGGTGAATGGCTTCGTGGCGTTCTCCTATGCCGTCACCTACGGCATCCCCATCCTCTATCTTCTCGCCAACCCTTCCTATCTGCGGAAGCTCCTGGGCGTGCTGCAGCGGCGAGAAGGAGTGGTGTTTCTGGTGGGCTTCCTGCTGCTGATGGTGTGGTCGGTGCTTACCATCGCTCTCAACAACAGCAACGACTGGAGCTTCTTCTGGACCATCGCCGGCCCATTCCGCACCCTCATCCGGTACATGTTTCTCGTCGTAGTGCTACTCAAGATGTACCCCAACAGCAGCATTCCCTACGAAGAGAGGTTCATGCACTACTTCATCTTGGCCAATGTGTACTACATCGGCTTCACCCTCCTGCTGGCCATCTTCCCTTCTTTCAAGAGTTTTTGGCTGAGTTTCATCTACAACGAACGAATAGACCTCTTCGAGAGCTACGGCTACCAAAACCGCGTCAGCATCGATGGCTTTGCCGGCTTTCGGTCGACCATCGCCTGCTCGATGGGCATCATCTTCTGCTTCTATCTCAGCTCGAAGCGTCGGTCGACGTTCTACACCCTGCTGGCGGCCGTCATGCTCATCGGCAACTTCTTCTATGGGCGTAGCGGTCTGGTGACGTCCATCGTCATCACCGCCTTGGCTGCGATGTGGTATCGAAAGATTAATCTGCGCCTGATGCTCACCATTCTCATCATTGTTGCCTTCCTTGTGTTGCTGATTCGTCTCCTCTTTGCGGTCAACCAGGATTTCAGCTCCACCTACGAATGGGCCACACGACCCGTCGTAGAATTGCTGACAACGGGTACCACCGAGAGCGGCTCGTTCGAAACCATGACGCACCGCATGCTGTGGATGCCACCGGCAAAGACCTTGGCCATCGGCGACGGACGTTTCACCGACCCTGTAACCCACTCATATTATATGCGTACCGACTTGGGCTTCATGCGCCTCTCGCTTTTTGGGGGACTCCCGGCCTGCCTCATCGTGTACCTCAGCGTACTTATTGGCATTTGGAACATCAGCCGCCATCGCCGCTTTCTCTTCGTGACCATAAGCCTGCTCTTTGCTGTATTCGAGTTTAAGGGCATCACATGGATTTCCGTGTTGCCTTTCATCATCATTATTGCCATGACAATGAATCTGAACCGTTCAACGAACTCTCACACGTGATGATAGCACTTCAGAAATACCAAGGGGCTTGGATACCCAGCGGGACGCCCGACGAGAACCGAGACGCCGTAAGCAAGAAGCAACTTGCTGGCTATCTGATTCGTAGGGGGGGGGTACTTCGTACGCTACACTTCTCATTTTGACGACGATGCCTGCCGAGAATGGTGGTATTGCCTCCGCGATACACCGGTGAGTCTCGACGAGTTGAAGGCCAAGCAGCGCTACCGCGTTCGTCGCGGCTTGGAGAATGTGGAGGTGTGCAAGGTGGATGCTGTCTCGCCCGAGTTGGCCGACGAGATCTATCTGATAGCCGTCGAAGCCTTTGCCGAATATCCAGAGTCCTACCGGCCGCAGTTGGAGCACGATCGCTTTACACAATCAGTCTGTAGTGAGAAGGGCGACTTCTGGCTGTGTCGCGAGAAGGCCACAGGCCAGCTTTGCGGCTATGCCATCTGCCATCCACAAGCAGACATGGTACACCTCTCGGTGGTGAAGGTGCCCGAACGGTTCATGAAGCTGGAGGTGAACGCAGCCGTGGCCTACCAACTCTGCGACTACTACCTCAACCAGCGCCACTTCCGCTACATATGCGATGGCGAGCGAAACTTGCGCCATCAGACCGGTTATCAGGACTTTCTATGTCGTGTGCTCAACTTTCGCTATGCCTATTGCCGACTCCACGTGGTCTACCATCCGTTGATATGGCCGCTGGTCAAGGGGCTCTATCCCTTTCGCAACGGAATAAAGAAGCGAAGTTCGAGTCACCGTCTGTTGTACAATTTGTCTACCGTTTTGATGCAGGAAGAGATTGTGAGGAAGCAGGACTAAACTTCACAGGAACAACGAATCCTTAGGTACATTCGATACGAGTTTTTCCTTCATGTGAAAGGGTAGCGGCCGAGCATAACACCCCCAAAAAACCATACTTCGAACTCTTATATATAATGAATATACAAGTTGAACGCTTGTCTGTCAACCAAGGCCATGCCAAAGCACGACAGACCGGGCTGGAAGCAGCCTCTTATCCTTGGGTGGCATATATGGATAGTGACGATGTGTCCCGCCGCAATCGGTTTGCCTTGCAGATGGCCTATGTCGCCGCCCATCCCGAAGTGGCTGCGTTCGGAGGACAAATCAACGAGTTCGAAGCCGACCCAGCGCATCCGCGCTGTTCCCGACGGGTACCCACCGACAACGAAAGCATCTGCCGTACGCTTCGCAGTCGAAGTCCAATCAATATGATGACTGCCATGCTCAACAAGGCAAGGGTTGCCGCGGTCGGAGGTTTTCGCGAATGGTATTGCAACGAGGACTACTACCTCTGGCTTCGCTTGGCCGAAGCCCATTTGCCGATGGGCAACCTGCCGCAGGTGTTGGTCGATGCCCGCGTCGGAGAAGAGATGTACGGCCGTCGTGGCGGTTGGCGCTACTTCCGCAGCGAGGCAAAGTTGCAACGATACATGCTTCGACAAGGGGACATCGGCGTGGGGCGCTATGCGTGGAATGTCGCCAAGCGGTTAGGCGGCGAAGTCCTGGCACCCCAAAGTGTGCGAAAACATCTTTTTTCTCTGCTTCGCGACGAACCCATCGTAACAGACGAACCTGCTATGAATACATCAAGCAATGTTGCCGACACACCCTTCTCGCTGGCGATGTCGGTCTATGGAAAAGACAATCCCGAATACTTCGATTGGGCGCTGGAAAGCGTGTTGGTCAATCAGACCGTGAAGCCCACGGAGTGGGTGCTCGTGGTCGATGGACCCGTACCTGAGGCCATTGATGCCGTGATAGAGAAATATATGTCTATCTGCTCGGGGGGGGTAATAATCAGACTGTTAGAAAATAAAGGACTTGGTGAGGCGCTTCGTGTGGCTGTGGAGAACTGTTCGCAAGCCCTCGTGGCACGCATGGACAGCGACGACATCTGCCAACCTACTCGCTTCGAGCAACAGCTCCACTTCTTGGAGGCGCACCCAGAAGTGGACATTGTAGGCGGACAGATTACGGAGTTTATTGGCGAAGCGACTCATATCGTTGCCCGACGCGAAGTGCCCTGTTTGGATCAGGATATAAAACAATACATGCGCCGTCGATGCCCGTTCAACCACATGACGGTCATGTTTCGTAAGGAGGCCGTACTTCGTGTGGGCAACTATCAGCCCTGGCATTACGATGAGGATCTCTATCTCTGGGTTCGCATGGCGTTGGGAGGCTGCTTGATGGGCAACCTTTCGAGTGTTCTTGTCAATGTGCGGGTGGGTAAGGATATGTACGCCCGTCGTGGAGGTCGCCTGTACTACAAGAGCGAGAAAGCCCTTGCCCGATATATGTACGAAAACGGCATGCTCACCTATCCGCAATATCTCTACAATGTAGTGGCACGATGGACTGTGCAGGTGGCAATGCCCAATAGTCTCAGGGGGTGGGTGTTCAGAACCTTCTTCAGGAAGTAGCTTGTCTGGAAAGACACATTATCACATACACGTATGTTTCTCAAATGGTTGTTCGACCGTGTGGTCTCCTTTTTCGGCCTCATCGTGCTGTCGCCTGTGATGCTTGTGGTGGCTCTGCTCATCAAGATAAAGATGCCGGGAGGACCGGTCCTTTTCAAACAGAAGCGCGTAGGTAAGGACGGACGGCTGTTTACTATGGTGAAGTTCCGCTCCATGACAGTGGGGCATGGCGGAAGTAGCGTCAGCGTGGCTGGCGAGAGCCGTATCACCCCCTTGGGGGCCAAACTGCGTCGCTACAAGCTCGACGAACTACCCGAACTGTGGAATGTACTCCGAGGCGACATGAGCTTTGTCGGGCCGAGGCCCGATGTGCCTGGCTATGCCGACCAACTGCAAGGCGACGACCGCGAGGTGCTGCAACTTCGTCCTGGCATCACAGGCCCTGCTTCCCTCAAATATCGCGACGAAGAAGAACAAATTGCACTATTTGTAAACAAACACCTCAACAATGAATAATCCCGACTTTAAGCAAATGAATGCCGAGCAACTTGCCCTGTGGTACAACGACAACGTCATCTTCCCCGACAAGGTTCGTCTCAATCGCTACTACCTGCACCACTATTCCTTTTGGACCGACATCAAAATCATCTTCGCCACCGTTCTCGGTCGGCGAATCTCCTATGCCGATGAGACGATATGACGCGTCGTTTATCTGTTGCCCTTGCGACCACTTGAGAGAATTGCCTAAAGAAATCTATAGAATAACACATCTGACCATATCATGCCAACCAAGAATCGCATCTACCTATGCCTGGCACACATGAGTGAGGCTGGAATAGAACAGAAATACATACAGGAGGCGTTTGACAGCAACTGGGTAGTTCCGCTGGGGCCAAACGTGAACGGATTTGAGAAAGAGCTGGAGGCCTTTGTGGGCCAATACAAGCGCGTGGTGGCGTTGTCAGCCGGCACGGCGGCGGTACACCTGGCGCTGCTGGGGTGTGGCGTACAGGCGGGCGACGAGGTGGTGGTGCAAAGCTTCACGTTCTGCGCCTCCAGCCACCCGATAACCTACCTGGGAGCAACACCAGTGTTCGTCGACAGCGAGCCCGAGACATGGAACATGGACCCGGTGCTGCTCGAAGAGGCCATCCGAGACCGGATAGCCCAGACGGGGAAGAAGCCGAAAGCCATCGTGCCGGTGGCACTCTATGGCATGCCGTACGACATCAGACGCATCCTGGAGGTAGCCGAGCGCTACGACATTCCCGTCATCGAGGATGCAGCCGAAGGCTTCGGAAGCCGGTTCGACGGACAGGTCCTTGGTACGTTTGGCCGGTATGGCGTGTTGTCGTTCAACGGCAATAAGATGATTACCACCAGTGGAGGTGGCGCCTTGATATGTCCCGACGACGCGGGGTGGCAACACATCATGTGGCTGGCCACCCAAGCACGCGAAGCCTATCCCTACTATCAGCATGAAGCCATAGGCTATAACTATCGTATGTCGAACATCTGTGCCGGCATTGGCCGCGGACAGATGACCGTCGCAGCCGACCATATCGCCCATCACAAGCACATCCAGTCGCTCTACGAAGAGGCGTTTCGGGAAGAGGAGGGCATCACGGTGCACCGAGCTCCAGATGCTCGCTACGACAGCAACTACTGGCTATGTACCCTTCTTTTGGACGAGCGTCTTTCCGTCAGCGGTCAGGAGCATGCCTATGGGGCGGCGGTGAGTGGAGCCGTAGGCGGTGCAGGCGGTGTGGTGCACCAAAGCGCGAGTCTGCATACCGACTG
>JAFVBF010000037.1 GCA_017480145.1 Bacteroidales bacterium | reverse complement strand
TCGCCCGTGCCGACAGCATCTCCGTGGCTCAGAAGGCTCCTAAGGGCATGATGGCTATGATGATGGCTGCCTCTCGCAAGCAGGGGGGCAAGACCGACTCTGCTTCTGCGGCTCCGTCGGCCATGATGCAGATGATGGAACGTATGAAGAATGATACGTCCGATATCCCTCAGGCCAAGCGCAACCCCATGGCTAAGCTCATGCAGCATAATATGCGCAAAATGCTTGCCAAGAAAGACCCGTCGCGTATGTTGGCGGTGGCCCGAAAGATGGGGGCCAGCGAGGAGGCTTTGAAAAAAATGGAGGCCGCACTCAAGAAGCAGATGGGTATTCCCGACAGCAGCAAGACGGTCCGTAGGGGAGGGGCTATGGAGCATGTGAGTCTTGATCAGCAGACTTTACAGATGTCTCATGCCATCGACGAGGTCCGCACGGCTTTGAGCAATGTTGGACGCTACCGACGCCTGTTGTCCGAAAGTCCGAAGATGGAGATGGATGCATTGGTCAACGGCCTCAATGGCGGCTATACGGTTCCTTCGCCCGGTGGCGACCTCATTGTCAATCCCAACACGCTGCCTACGGGTCGTAACCTATTTTCTATCAATGCTGAGGAAACTCCTACTGCCGACGCTTGGGAGAAAGGAATGGCCTTGGCCAAGGCCACCATCGCCGAATATCAGCTTCGGCATGATGGCGCTTATCCCCGCAAGGTTAGCTACACGCTTTGGTCGGGCGAGTTTATCCAGACCGGTGGAGCCACCATTGCGCAAGTTCTTTATATGCTTGGAGTCGAGCCTGTGCGCGACCGTTACGGTCGTGTCAGCGACTTGAGGCTTATACCATCCGCACAGTTGGGACGCCCGCGTATCGATGTGGTGGTGCAGACCTCTGGTCAGCTTCGCGATTTAGCTGCCTCTCGGCTGTTCTTGATTAGCAGGGCCGTGCGCATGGCTGCCGATGCCGATGATGATCAGTATGAGAATGGTGTAAAAGCGGGCGTGGACGAGAGCGAACGCTATTTGATTGACCATGGTGTCTCTCCCAAGTATGCGCGTGAGGCCTCCCGCTACCGTGTGTTTGGAGGTGCGGGTGGCAACTATGGCACCGGCATACAGTCACTGGTAGAACGGGGCAGCGCCTGGGATAGCGAGCAGCAGATCGCCGATATTTATATGAATAATATGGGTGCTTTCTACGGCGAGCAGGACAATTGGATGGCCGATATGCACGAGGCTTTCACGGCTGCTCTGACTCGTACCGATATGGTGGTTCAGCCTCGGCAGAACAATACGTGGGGGGCATTGTCGCTCGACCATGTCTATGAGTTTATGGGTGGCATGAGTCTGGCTGTTAGGCAGGTGACCGGACAGGATCCGGAAGCTGTCTTCTGTGACTATCGAAACCGAAACAACTATCGTATGCAGGACTCTAAGGAGGCCATCGGCGTCGAGGCTCGTACCAAACTTTTCAACCCTTCCTACATCAAGAACGCATTGAAAGGAGGGGACCTCTATACCGATGAGATTTCCGAGATGGTGCGCAACACTTATGGTTGGAATGTCATGAAGCCAGCCAATATCGACAACGAGATGTGGGACGAGATTTATGAGGTTTATGTCAAGGATAAATATCAGTTGGGGGTACAGGAGCAATTTGCCATGGTCAATCCGGCTGCCATGCAGGAGTTGACGGCCACTATGATGGAGACGGCGCGAAAAGGCTATTGGAAGGCTTCTCCTGAGCAGTTGGCCGACATTGCTGCCGTTCATACGGGTTTGGTCAATCGTTTTGGCCCTTCGGGTTCCTCCTTCGAGGCCGGCAATCCTCAGCTCCAGGCCTATATAGCCAGTCAGGCTCCTGCCGAGCAAGCCCAGGGCTACCGCCAGCGTATGCAACAGAGCATTACCTCTTCCAGTGCTAAGGGTATGGTGATGGAGAAACAGACGCTATCCCAGTCGGATGCGCAGCCCGCAGGTGGCTCTTTCGGAGGTGGTCTGATTGTCGTTGCCATTGTGCTCATCCTTTTCGTTGTCTTAGTCGTTGTCCTGCGGCGTTACCGCAAGTAGGAGTATCCCTCAGCACATGGAATATATCATAGACTTGCTCATCCTCTTCATCATACTGAGTTGTGTCTTTAAACTCAGTATGATGAAATGGTGGCAGCAGCTGCTCTATAGTTTGCTGTTGGCGGCTTTTGCTTGGTGGAGTGTCCGTTATGCTGTCATGCAGTCCAAAACCCAGTTGGCCGATTATTTGCAGAACACAGCCACATTGCAAAATATGGCTATCCTTGTCACCATTGAGTCTGCTGTAGGGCTTACCTATGCCCTTTCATGGCTTGGTGAGGGTAAACAGGTGGGCTCTCATCGACGCGTCATCCGCAGATTGCTTTGGGGGTATCCTTCGTTGCTAATGTTCCCCGTGGTGTTCTACCTCCTTACGCAGGTCGTTTTTACCGCCACAGGTGTTAGCTTCCAAACCACGGCCTTGCTTTTTGCAGCAGCCATCGCCATCCTCTTGCCATTGATGTCTTTTGGGACAATCAAATTACTCCCTGATGATGCCAGTCGGGTGGAACTCTATCTGCTTCTTGTCACCTTCGTATGCATCCTCGGTCTCATTTCTACCCAAAATGGACGCATCATTTATGCCGTTCGTGAATCCCCTATCAATTGGGGCTCGCTTTCCCTCACATTACTCTTTTTCGTCGCTTTCGCCGCCCTTGGCTACCTTTTTAATAGAATCAAATGGAAACGTAACAAATAATCTACCATCATGGAAATCATCTCAAAAGCACTCTTCGGGATTGCCAACTCCCTCCTCATCCCCGACATCATTCTCCTGATTTTTTTCTTCATCAGAGCACTTGTCCTCCTCGGAGAAACCTACAGCCAGTTCATCATCCGTCGCAGAAATAGCAAACTGCTTTCTCAGACCATCAAGGAACTCCGTCCCGAGGGCGTACCTCAATTGCGGGATGCAATCCCCGAAAAACCTGATTCTCTTTTTATTCGTTATCTCAATGACCTTCTGTCTCATCCTGCCAGTGAGGCGTATGCCGACTTCGTTATCAGCCACTACGAGACCGAGGCTGCCAAGGATATCAACCTCTCGCGTCTGTTGGCCAAACTGGGGCCCGTTTTGGGCCTTATTGGCACACTCATTTCTATGTCCCCGGCTCTCGTCGGCCTCTCCACGGGCGACATCTCCGGCATGGCCTACAATATGCAAGTGGTCTTCTCTGCCACCGTTGTCGGACTGGTCATCAGTGCCGTTGGACTCTTTACCCAGCAGCTCAAGAGCCGATGGTATGCCAAGGATGTTAATCAATTGGAATTTGTCTCACAAGTGTATCTGAACGGTTATGAGAAAGAAGCGTAGAACCAGTTTTTTACAGGAAGATGACGGCGACCCGCTAAGTGTCGTTGTCAATCTCTTTGATGTGGCCATGGTCTTTGCCGTCTCTCTTATGGTCGCCATGGTCATGCACATGAATATGACCGAGGTCTTTGGCAAAGATGACTTCACCATTGTCAAAAATCCGGGCAAGGACAACATGGAAATCATTACCAAGGAAGGTAAGGAAATCAATACTTATAAGGCTACGGGTCAAACCACCGACGGCAGTGGGCAGCAGGGCAAACGACTGGGTACTGCCTATCAACTCGAAAATGGCCAGATTATCTACGTCCCCGACGATGCTCTCTGATTAAATTCGCTCTGCGACTTAGAGCCTTTCGGAGGACAAATGCTGCTTCTCTCAAACGCATAGTTCGTTGCCCAGTCTTTGTCTATTGTGCATCTTGCCGGCGCATCAATGTTCTTGTGGTCTGGCGTCAGCAGTTGCTTCGCAGCCAATAGCCATCCCTTGCGGCTTCGGTTTTCGCGCATCTTTGCGTCAGCAGTAGGACCCACATGGTGTCAGTCTTGGTGTCAATACCATTTGTTTCGTATGGTCCTGCATTCAGCGAGCTTCTGAGCAGCTTTGCTCAGGAGGTGTCAATACCATTTGTTTCATATGGCCTTGCATCATCTGTCGTGTGTCAGCAGACACCGCCTTATCATTGTTTGTCATTTGTGATGTCTTTTCGACAAAAATAAGGCTGACCCCAATGGGGGGTGAAAAGTTTTTCTGGGCATGTGGTACTAAAGTATCAAATGTTCTTTCTCCAACACATAAAAAGACTTATTTTTCTCTTGTCAGTTTGCTGGAATTAATTATATTTGCATCCACTCCGAAAAAACGGTAAATCAAAACCATCGATTCTATGTGCTTGGTTTTGTTCGGTTTTGGAGTCTTTTGATGAGAAAATAATTTATTAATCAAACACACAAAGTCATGAAAAAAATTGTAATGGTTGTCTGCCTCGCACTATGCGGCACCATCGCATTTGCGCAGACCCGTCACACTGCTGCCATTAAGCAGAGTGGCAAGCAGCAGGTGGCTTCTTTCAATGAGGCTATCCCCGCTGCCAAACCAACCGTGGGTTACAACGCCTCCATCTTCTCCAAGGCAGAAGGTGATGTGCTTTTCTCCTGCGAGTTCTCCTACGAGGAACAGCAAGATGGTGTATTCACCTCTCGTACTGTTCAGGTCGATGACCGCTTGGATGGCAAGGATGTTACTAACGAAGAGGCTCATACCCAGCAGGGAAAATATGGCCGCTGGGAGCGCTTCGACAGTGCTACTAATGGCTACTTAGTCCGCAAGTCTTTGGGCAACACCTATCCTCTTATCTCCAACTGGTACAATGGTGGTATGGCTCAGTCTTTGGCCAACGCTATGGACTCTAACAACTGCTCCTCCAACAATGGTTGGATGTTCATGGAGGTCTTCGATCAGACCACCATCGGCGGCTCTGCTTTCAATGCTTATATCGCCTTCAAGCAGTTCAACCTCCAGGGCAATCCTACGGCCGACGTACAGCTCTATCAGTGGTATATGAAGTTCTACGATCAGTGCTTTGTGGACTACAGCTTCGACAATGGTGACTCCTGGACTTCTTTTGAAATCAATGTCACCAATGTCGATGTCATCGTCAACGGCAGCATCAATGGTACCTATACTTACACGTTGCCTTATCAGGCTATCCGCAAGGCTAACAACGATAACGATGGCAACATCCGTCTCCGTCTTCGTTGGTATAGCAATGTCAAGTCTACCTTTGCCGGTTATGGCTATGCATGGATGGTCGATGACTTCAAGGTCATCGCTGGTGGTGAAAGCCGTATCAATGTTCAGCCCCAGTACTACACCGAGGGTGTTTACCAGCTTATGCCCAAGGGTATGGAACTGCCTCTCTTCTGGCACGCCCGCGTCGCCAATGCTGGCTCTGTGGACCAGACTGGTGTGACGGCTTCCATTTACAACTATGCTGAAGGTGGCACTGCCTCTATCGTTTCTCAGAACCGTGTCGGCAACCTCGAACGTGGCACCAACATCGATGCTTATGTTGACCCCGCCGGTCTTCGTGCTGACGACACCACTTATGGTTGGTTCTGCATGAGCCAGAATATCAAACGCGCCACCGCTGGCTACGACAACAAGGTCAATACCAAACAGGTAGGAGACTACTATGTTTACGCTAATGTGACTGCAAGACCCGAAGGCGGTGATGAGGTCAGCAAGACTTTCGACACTATTTACTATCGTGTCAATGATGCTGATGAGAATGGCAACTTCGTTTGGGGACATGACAATGGTGTTATCACCGCTGGTCGTGCCTACATCTATGGATATGTTGTTTCCAATGGCAACAACTACATCACCGACGCCTCTGCCGACTATAAGTCTGCTGGCTATTCGGTCTCCGTCCGCTACACTCTTGGCGACAAAGTCCCGGTTGATGCCGATGGCAATCCGCTGGTCATCCGTGGTGTGGAATATGTTCCCTCTACTGATACTGGCATCCGCAATGGTAATGCTACCATCATTCCGACCCTTACGGTCGACTCCTGCATCCCCGGCTCTCCCAATAGCGTCCTTTTCAACAACGTTCGTACGGGTGCCTCTAACGTCAACATCACCGACGAGACCTACAAGAAGAATGGTGAGGATCTTTCCGAACTGTTCACTAACGACTTCCTGCTCACTCAGTCCAAAGGTAACGGTTTCTTGACTCGTGACGATTACAAGGATGGTGCCATTTTCGTTGAGTTCCCTGAGCAGCCCGAACTTAAGGCTGGTATGTCCTACCGTGTTGGATATCAGTTGGCCGAGGCTGGCAAATTCGCCGTCGCTGCTTCCGCCCCCAGCTACTACTACACTTGGCTTCACGAAGGTCGTACCGACAGCATCCATTACTATGCTTTCAACGACACTGTTCGCGAGGGTACCTCCAAATATGCTTCTCGTACCGCTAAGGCTGGTATGCTTGACAACCCCTACGATGTCCGTATTTATGACAACGTAGTCGACGAGTCCCTCTGGGCTTCTCACTACAATGGTTTCTACCCCATGATTCACCTTATCATCGGACCCAAGGTGAAGAAGGATAAAGTTGCCATTGAGGTTGAATGTAACTACGAGGTTGGTGAAGAAAATGGTACCGCCTACAACGATGCAAACGTTGATGTTTGCAACAGCACTGACTCCGTTACCAAGGGTGCTACCAGCGGCTATTCTTTCCGCGCTGGTGTTGAGTGCCGTGTCGATTCTATCGCCATCGATGGCGAGCCTGTTTGGTCTGCTCACCATGGCGGCATCAATGAGGAATCCGACTATGCCGAGGATATGGTTGCTCGTGGCGACTCTATTGTGGCTATCGACTTCGTCAATGTTACCGAGAGACACGCTATCGAGGTCTGGTATGCCGAAGGCCGTACCCGCACCGGTATCAATGATTTTGCTTCTCAGGTCAGCATGAGCCTCCAGCCCAATCCTGCCACTTCTCAGGTGCGTCTCGCTGTTGAGGGTGTCAGCGGTATGCTTGATTGCTGCCTCATCGACATGAGCGGCCGCATCGTTTACAACAACAAGATTAACGCCGAAACTCCCCAGACCATCAGCCTTTCTGGCTTGGCTAAGGGTGCCTACTTCGTCCGCATCACCAATAGCAACTTCTCAAAGGTTGAAAAACTCATTGTTCGCTAATTGTTGATATGACAAGAACACGGTAGCAGTTTTGCATCGCAATTCCTGCTACATATACAACAAGAGGGACACAATACAGCGTCCCTCTTGTTGTATATATTCTCACCGTTGCTCTCTGTTTATCCCATGGTTGGCCATATCTATTTTTATTGGATACAGTGCGAGGGATTCAACCTGTTAGACATGATGTCCTAAGGATAAGAATAATAGTTCGTTGATGTTCCTTGCGGGATTGGATTTGGCATTTTTGCAACTCTGCAAACCCCGTTTTTTTTAAACAAATTTTGTCAATAAAAATATATATCGTAACTTTGCACCTCCGTAAAGTGGCATGAGGCAGTCTTGTTTGCCCGTTCAAGGTGCTGAATGTCAGGCGTTACATAGAAGCCAGTGGAGACCGTCCTCCGATGGCATCATGTACAAGCCACGGAACCAGAGGCCCTTATGGCCCGCTTCAAAGAAAAACATCATCGTATAAACAACATGAATACCTTAAGTTACAAAACTATCTCTGCCAACAAGAACACCGTCCAAAAGGAATGGGTGCTCGTTGACGCAGAAGGACAGACCGTAGGACGTTTGGCCACGAGAGTCGCCAACATCCTGAGAGGCAAAACCAAGCCCTCTTTCACTCCGCACGTTGACTGCGGTGACAACGTTATTATCATCAATGCCGAAAAGGTGGTCTTCACGGGCAAGAAAATGACCGATAAGATTTACCAGCGCTACACAGGCTATCCTGGCGGTCAGCGTGAGACTACGCCCGCTAAAGTTCTGGCCACGCATCCTGAACGCGTCCTCGAACATGCCATCCGTGGTATGCTTCCTAAGAACAGATTGGGTGCAGCTCTGTATCGCAACCTGCATGTCTATGCTGGCAGCGAGCACCCTCATCAGGGTCAGAATCCCAAAGCCATTAACATTAACGACATTAGATAAAAGAAGATATGGAAGTTATCAACACCATTGGTAGAAGAAAGACTGCTGTCGCCCGTATCTATATGACTCCGGGTACTGGCAAAATCGTTGTCAATAATAGAGACTACAAAGAGTATTTCACTACTGGCCCGTTGCAGTTCATCGTCAATCAGGCTCTGCAGGTGGCCAATGCCGAAGGCAAGTGGGATATCAAGGCAAATCTTGACGGTGGCGGAATCACTGGCCAGGCTCAGGCTTTGCGTATGGCTATTGCTCGCGCCCTGTGCGAGAACAACATTGAGGATCGTCCTGCATTGAAGAAGGAAGGTTTCTTGATGCGTGACCCGCGTATGGTTGAGCGTAAGAAACCCGGTCAGCCCAAGGCTCGCAAACGCTTCCAGTTCAGCAAGCGTTAGTATTGGGATGTATGGCAGTCCTGCGAGGGGTTATACGATGCCCTTTCGCTTAGCCACTGCCTCTTTCTCCCAGATGTTTAGCATCCAAATGACTGGGATGCTCCGCAAGGTTGCCAGTTCGGCAGCATGATAGTGCCGAAAAACCCTGCCCAAAGGACTACCCAGTCATTGGTAAAAGGGGGTAACCCCTGAATTAAAAGGAATGTAAACAAAAAAATAAAGTAACAATGACAGAATTAAAATTCGAGGAATTACTGGATGCAGGTTGTCATTTCGGTCACCTCAAGAGAAAATGGAATCCTAAGATGGCTCCCTATATTTTCAAGGAGCATAATGGTATTCATGTTATAGATTTGCAAAAGACTATCGCCAAGGCTGATGAGGCCGCTAACGCTTTGCGCCAATTGGCCAAATCTGGCAAAAAGGTTCTTTTTGTGGCTACTAAAAAACAGGCCAAGGAAGTGGTTAGCGAAATCGCTAAGAGCGTCGATATGCCTTTCGTCACCGAGCGTTGGCCTGGTGGTATGCTGACCAATTTTGCAACAATTCGCAAGGCTGTTAAGAAGATGAACTCTCTCGACCAGCTGATGCGCGATAAGGATTTCAATAACATCTCTAAGCGTGAGCGTCTTCAGGTCCAGCGCGAGCGTGCCAAACTCGACAAGAATCTGGGCAGCATCGCTGACCTCAATCGTTTGCCAAGTGCTCTGTTCGTCATTGATATCAATAAGGAGCACATCGCTGTTGCTGAGGCACGTCGCTTGAACATCCCCACCTTTGCTTTGGTTGATACCAACACCAATCCTGAATTGATTGACTTCCCCATCCCTGCTAACGATGATGCTTCAAAGTCCATTGCTGCTATCTTGAAGCACATGGCTGAAGCCATTCAAGAGGGTCTCAATGAGCGTATGCTTGACAAGGATGCCAACACGGCTGAGGAGGCTGCTGAGTCTGCTGAGACTGTTGTGGCTGAGAAGAAGACTCGCCCTCGCAAAGCCAAGGCTGATGAGGCCAAGGCTGAAGCCTCTGAGACCGAGGCCCCGGCTGCTGAGTAAATATGAGTGGTCGCTGTTCTTGTCAGGAAGAGCGTTAGATGTTCTCCCTGTACCAGATAAAGCAAAAACGGTGAATTTTATGGAGACGCAAGCAATTGCGTCTCCTCATTAAAAAAAGATTAAACAAAAGAACCTCATGGCAAATATAACCGCAAAACAGGTGAATGAACTGCGCCAGATGACAGGCGTGGGTATGATGGACTGCAAAAAGGCTCTCGTGGAGTGCGATGGCGATTTCGAGAAGGCTATCGACTATCTGCGTCAGAAAGGTCAGAAAATGGCTGCCAAGCGTGCTGACCGCGATGCTAATGAAGGCTGTGTTCTGGCCAAGAGTGCTGGCAACTACGGTGCTATCCTGATGCTGAGCTGCGAGACCGACTTCGTGGCCACTAATGCTGACTTCGTGGCTTTCGCTACCAGCATTCTTGACGGCGCTATGGCCAAGCACCTTACCGCCAAAGAGGCTGTCCTTGACATGGAACTTGAAGGCCGCAAGGTCTCTGATGCTATCACCGATCAGATTGCCAAGATTGGTGAAAAAATTGAATTGGCTCATTATGAGTCTGTCGAAGCTACCAAAGTTTATGCCTATGTGCATCCGGGCAATCGTATGGCTTCCATTGTGGGTCTGGATAAGGAGGGTCATGATGAACTCGGTCATGGCATCGCCATGCACGTTGTCGCCATGCGTCCGCTGTTCCTTGACGAGACCAGTGTCCCGCAGAACGTGAAAGACAATGAGATGAAGGTCGCTATCGAAAAAACCAAGGAGGAAATGGTGCAGAAGGCTGTTGAGGCTGCCCTCAAGAAGGCTGGCATCAATCCCGCTCATGTTGATACAGAGGACCATATAAACAGCAATATGGGTAAAGGCTGGATCACCGAGGAGCAGGCGGCTCAGGCTCGTGAGATTAAGGAAAAAGTGGCTGCTGAAAAGGCTGGTCAGCTCAACGAGCAGATGATTCAGAACATTGCTAATGGCCGTGTTAACAAATACATTCAGGAGAACGCTCTCATGCTTCAGGAGTATGTTGACAGCGATGATAAGAGCAATGTGAAGGCTTCTATCGCCAAGGAAGACAAGGACCTGAAGGTTGTTGATTTCAAGCGTCTCGAACTCGGGGCATAATTTCAAAATTGCTTATTTGATAAAAAAGCGGCTGCGATTGCTCGCAGCCGCTTTTTGTTAATCTCATTTTGGCGTTTCCCTATGCCCTCAATAGTTTCTCAGTCGGGTTTAATAATGAGAGGAGTATTATGCGTCCGGAAGGGCTTCCCTTGGTGATTGTGGACGGTCTTCCCCGTTTGTCTTTTTGACACGGTATTAGTATTTATAACACTGCCTGATTATGGCAAAGAAACAGAAATATTATGTGGTTTGGCGCGGCAAAGAGCCTGGTATCTATGAGGACTGGCGCAAATGTGAGAAGCAGATAAAGGGGGTTGCTGGTGCGCAATATAAGTCGTACGAAACGCGCCAAGAGGCAGAGAACGCCTACAAGAATGGCTATACGCCCACGATAGGTACGGGGCATCCCAAAAAGGAGCGTGTCGGTGTTCTTGAGGTGGGGGAGGATGGTGTTGTTCGGCTGAAGCCGGGAACCATTGATGGTCCAGAGCTCAACAGTCTTGCCGTGGATGCTGCCTGTAGTGGCAATCCTGGCGTGATGGAGTATCAGGGGGTATATGTTGCCTCGCATACGCAGGTGTTTCATTACAAATCTCCGTTAGGGACTAACAATATTGGCGAGTTTTTGGGTATTGTGCATGGGCTTGCCTATCTGAAAAAGCACAATCTAAATCTGATTATGTATAGTGACTCTGTGAATGCTATAAATTGGGTTCGCCAGAAGGTCTGTAAGAGCAAACTGCCGCTCAATACCAAAACGCAGGAACTGTGGGATTATGTACATCGTGCCGAACAGTGGCTACAGAGCAATACTTATACGACGGAAATCCGCAAGTGGGACACTGACCGTTGGGGAGAGATTCCTGCCGATTTTGGCAGGAAGTAAGGCTTGATATAGAACGTTATGTGGACGGGGATCTCTTTATGGCATGATGTGCCTCAAGGGGAGGGGATAACACGGAAATTATTGTTGGATGCACGCAATCCATATAGGTGAAAGAACGATGGGGCGGAGTGAATATCAGTCCATAAGGCTGGACATATCGGAATCCTTACAACACAGAGTATACAGATGGCTAAGAATACAGTTGATATGAGAATCCCGTCGAATAGGGTTTCCGACATCCGTCGCTATTGTCATGCCGAGCTTGACGGTCTCTATGGGGCTCCCGAGGTGGAGAGTATGTCGAGAATGTTGTTTGAAGCTTTTCTGGGCTGGGATACAATTACGTTGCTGTTGAACAATGGCAGTACGATTAACCAATCCGACCTGCTTCGTTTCCATTGGGCGGTGGAGGATTTGAAACGCTTCCGTCCGATTCAGCATGTCATAGGCTATACGGAGTTTTGCGGCTGTCGAATCGAGGTCTCTCCCGATGTGCTGATACCTCGTCCCGAGACGGCTCAGTTGGTAGAGTTTGCTCTATCAAGGTTTGCCTCGTGCTGTGATGCTTTGTCGTCTCCTAAAGTTCTGGATTTATGCACTGGGAGTGGATGTATTGCCATTGCTTTGGCAAAGGCGATGCCGAAGGCAGATGTTTGTGGGTGTGATATTTCTGACAAAGCACTTGACATCGCCCGTAGAAATGCCGTTCAGAACCACGTCTCAGTGCATTTTGATAATGTGGATGTTTCTGATAGTAAGGGCCTGCTTTCCTATTATTATGGCAAGCGGTTTGATTTGATTCTGAGCAATCCGCCTTATGTTATGGAGAAAGAGCGGGCGGAAATGCATCGCAATGTGCTCGACTATGACCCCGCATTAGCCTTGTTTGTCTCCGACGATAATCCATTGCTCTTTTATCGTGTCATAGGGCTTTTTGCTGCGAATAACCTGTCTCCAAAGGGCCTATTGATGTTGGAAGTCAATGAACATTTGGCTGCTGATACCGTTGCTCTAATGCGCGATTTTGGTTTTGGTGGCGAGGTTATCGTCGATTTTCGAGGCAAGGAACGATTTGTTATTTGCCATAGGCTTTGAAGTCGTCTGCATCGTCTGTTGGCTCTTCAGCCGTAGATTGGCATGGGGGAACCACGGAGTATGGCGATTCCTCCTCTTTTTCGAAATAATTGGCTTGATGCTGAAAATGATAACGGGTGACTCTGCGTTACAGAACCACCCGCTATCATTCCCATTAGAGAATAATCTTTATAACTTTATGGTTTCGGTATAGGTTTTGCCGAATCGGTCTATAACTTCTACCTTGATTTCTTTGGCACCTTCGGTGGGGGTGGCGGAGAAAAATCGATTGTGTCGGACGGGGAAATAGTCGTCAACCACGCGGGCACCATTTACGTATTCCAGATACTCGGGGTCGAAAGAGTAGAATTGTTCCATATCTCCCATGAATTTGCCGTCCTGATACCAATGGATGTGCCATGCGCTGTCCCAGTTCCACACTTTGGCAACAACAGACTTGGGGCGGTCTCCCACACGTCCAGGAGCAAAAAGTTTGAACTGATAGTCTCGTGGATAGCCAGTGGCTTTGAAGTACCATTGCACGATGTCGCGGTCGTAGCCCTCGAATACCTGATAACCGCGCGGTGTTCCATCACTGGCTACAGGAGGATACCACCAGTTGCCGCACAATGCACCGATGTTGTGCTCCATGATATTGGCTCCCAGATCTTTATTGCTGTTGTGGTGAAAGTGTGCTGTTAAGAAGGCGGCTTCAAACTTGTAGGCCAGCATGTTGAAGATGTGTTCTGCTCCTCCGATGAAAGCTGATTCAGGTGAGGATTTTACTGGGGCGTGGCAGCAGATATAGACGCGGTTTCCCATGTTCCAGGCCGTGCGCAGCAACCGCTCCAGCCAGCGCATTTGGTCGTGCAGGTCAAGGGTCACCTTGTAGCCTTTGTACCCAGTATAAAGCATGTCGTTCAGCACTACATAGTAGGCTTCTCCAAGCTGGAAGGCGTAGTAAACGGGTCCGAAATCACGTTTGTACTGCCATGCGTAGTCTGCGCTGTCGGAAGGTTTTAGGTATTTATCAAAGTCGTGATTGCCGATGCAGGGATAGATTGGAAATCCTGCCTGACGGCAGAAATCCTTTACCAGTTCGTTGTTGCTATATACATCCCACGAAATGTCGCCCAGCATGATGCCTGCCACTTGGGCGTCTGGGAACTGTGCCGCGGTCTCTTTGATGTCTGGCAGTGCCTCGCTCATCAATTTGTCAAAGTCCTGCTTGGTGTCCACTTGTGGGTCTGCCATCGTTACCATCACATAGTGGCGTGGATCGCCCTTCATTTTGAGCAGGTCGAAATTATACACTTGCTTGTCTTCTTTAAGCCGTTGATAGAATTGCGGGGTTCCTGTCTCGTATGGAGCCACGTATCCTTGCGGCGTGATGATATAGACGAACTCTGCTTTCTCGTTCAACTCTATCGTGTATTCACCTTTGTAATTGGCCTGTACGATGGAATATCCATCCGTGACCAGGACTCCGTCTAAAGGTTTCCCGGCACCCTTCACCGTCCCTGTGACGGTGCGAGCCGTCAATGGCATAGTGGTCAGCAGCAGTATGACTGCAAAAAACGCAAATAATCTTGTTCTTGTCATAATTGTTAGATATAAATTTAATAACTAATTGGACTGTTGTTCGGCAGGGCTACATGGCTCCTATATGCAAATTGTGTTGTCTTGTTCTTTTTCAGGATCTTGAATTGGTTTGTATGAGTTTGATTTTAAATGTCTTTGTTGTTTACGTTGTTCTGTATTTGCTGCTTCTTGTAGGCCAACACGATTGAAACGTTTACAAAATTACATTTTTTTTCAATATCTTTCCCTAAGAGCTCGTTTTGACCATGAATTACTCATAGGAACTTTGTGCGGAAATACAAAAAAGGGATGCTTTCTGCAAAGCATCCCTTTTTTTTGTTCCTTATAAAGTGTCTCAATCAGGATTTCCGAAAACCGAGGCATTAATGCCAAGGCTGCCATCGGTAGAGATGTTGGAGTTTGACACCTCGGAGACACTGGAATGTAGTGACTGATAGGCATTGCCATGCACAAGGTCCATGTTGGCAATTTTCTCTATGCCGTCAGTACCTTGCATGAGGATGTCCTTCAGGCTCTTCATGCGCGCCATGCGTTGCTGGAAGTCGTCTTCGGTCAGCCCCCTTGTCTCCCCTGCTTTGGGGGTGCTTACATCGCTTTTGGGTTCAGAGTTTCTGATGCCCAGATTCTCGATGGTGATGTTAGTCCCCATGTTTTCGTGATGGCTGACAGGTTGGTTGGGCTGGTGATGTATGTCAGTTGGAACTTTTGTCGTTTCTGCATCAAATGCCACATGAGGAGCGGGGGTGACAACCTTGATATCGTCCTCTTCCATCTGCTCTTGAGGATGAAATGATACCGTTTCCTCTTCTTCATCCTTCATGGAGATGTCGTTGTCGTCAATATCAATGATGATTTTCTTCTCAACGGGATTCTCTATCACGGTTTTGGTCTCTGTGGGATTGACGGTGACAACCTTCAGCTCCAGTTCGGGTTCTTCTTCGGTTTCGGCAGCGGCAGCGGGGGCTTCTGCCTCCACTATTGCTGGCTCAGTCTGTATCGGTTCAGTCTCTAAAACGATAGTCTCTTTTGGGGCAACCTCTTCTTTTTCGATTTTGCGAGCCTCTGGGGTAGCTATGGTCGTCATTGTCCCTTGGTCGTCGCGGTTAAAACCTGTGGCAATCAGTGTCACCTGTAGTTTCTCTCCCAGGCTGTCGTCAATACCGGTACCCCAAATGACATTGGAGTCGGGGTCCTCGTTGTCTATAATCTCGTTGCTGACATAGCTGTTGATGAGTTCAAACTCATCCATTGTTACGGCATGGTCGCTGGAGTATGTAATGCTCAGAAGGCATCCTTTGGCATTATGAATGTTTTGGTCATCTAACAATACCGAATTGGCAGCTGCATTGATGGCTTGTTCTGCACGGTGTTCGCCTTCGCCCACACCACAACCCATAAGGGCCGTCTTGCTTCCCGACATGATGGAATAGACATCTTGGAAGTCAATATTGACATATAGGTTGTTGGTGATAATCTCTGCGATGCTCCGGGTAGCCGTCAGCAGTATTTCGTCGGCAAGGCGGAATAACTCAGGCATGGTTTTGTTTCCAAAACTTCTTAGTTTGTCGTTGTTAATCACAATGACAGAGTCGGCATATTTTTTTAATTCCGCTATGCCAGCCTTGGCATTCTCAATACGTTTTTTGCCTTCCCATGAGAACGGCATGGTAACGATGGCGACAATCAGGATGTCATTCGTCTCCTCATCATTGATTTCAATCTGTTTGATGGTCTCGGCAATGACAGGAGAGGCTCCCGTGCCGGTGCCGCCTCCCATGCAGGCTGCGAGAAACACCATGCGAGTATTGCCGGTACAGGATTGAATGATGACTTCGCTGTTCTCGCGTGCCTTTGCGGCTGCCACTTTAGGATTGCCGCCAGCACCACGTGTACCGATGGATATCTTTTCGGGTATGGGGCTGCTTTTCAATGCCTGTTGGTCGGTGTTGCAGATGGCAAATTCGACATCCTTGATACCCTTATTCCACATATTGTTCACGGCATTGCTGCCACCTCCGCCAACGCCTATCACCTTGATGATGGGAGCTGCGTTCTCTTCTGTCTCTACAAAAGTAAAATTTTCAAAATCTGGCATAACGGCTTATTTATTTCTTTATTATGTATTTTCTGTGCTTTGTGCGGGGTTGGTAATCTGGGTTGGAGACTCGGGCTATTCGTCCATTGGGGCGATGAAAGTCTTGTTTATCCAGTCACGGAAAGTCTTTCTAAATCCACCTTGTTTCGGATTTCCCTTATCCTCGTCAGATGGCGCTGTCTCGGCCTTTGGTGTTATTTCGTCCAAGGTGGTAGTCGATGTCTCTCTGGGCCTTTCCTCCATGGCTGGTTGTTGGCCCGATGTCTTTGCCGTTTCCTTGGCTTTTGCCGCTTCGTCGTGTTCCTCTTGGGACAGTCCATAGATGACGAGACCAATGCTGGTGGCATACATCGTGTCGTCGTACGTCTTCATCTGCAACACGTGGTCTTTGTTGTCATCAATGGGTTCAAGGTGAATGCTGGGGCGACCGATATGACAGTGCACGCCAGTTCGCATCATGGCAATTTCTTGAATATTGGCCATGTTGGCTCCTCCACCGGTCAGGGCAATGCCGTTCACAAGATGACCTATGTATTTGGAGTCAACCAGTTCAGATGTCACCAAGTCAAAAATCAGTTCGACACGAGGCTTAATAATTTCTGCCAGTGTCCTTAGGTTGATTTCGCGTGGGGGCTGTCCGTGGGAGAATGGTATGGATATATGTGTGTTGGCATCCACTGCCGAGGGAAGGCATGAGCCGAACTGTACTTTTAGTTTCTCTGCATATTTGGGTACAATCTGGCATTCCTTGCTGATGTCGTTGGTGATGATTTTGCCTGCCACGGCCAGTACTGATGTGTATCGAACATTGTCATCCATCAGGACTGCGATGTCGGTGGTGCCTCCTCCGATGTCCACCAGTGCCACGCCATCGCGTATGTCGCTCTCGTTGAGTACGGCATAAGCAGATGCGACGGGTTCGAGGATGACGTCTTTCACCTTGTAGCCTGCCATGGTGACGCTGTTGATGAGTTTGCGAATCTCCTTGCAGTTGCCAGTGACGACGTTAAAGGTGCCTTTCAGTACCTTGCCGCAAACGCCCACAGGCGATATGTCGGGGCTGAGTTCCTGTCCATCCACGCTATATGACTGGGGAAAGATATGTATGATTTCCTCTCCATCCTGAGTGGTTGCTGTGTCGCGTAGCGTGTGGGTCAGATGCTCAATGTCTTCTTTGCTGATAATTTGAAACTCATTTTCCGGGATAGCAATATTAGCCTCCATCGGATAGGAGTGAATGTGCATTCCCGCAACACCGATGTAAACTTCCTCTACAGTAACATTGGCTTTTTCGCTGGCCTCCTCGATAGCCTTTCTGATGGACTCTGAGGTCTCATGTAGGTTTTCAACAACGCCATAGCGCACCCCGTTGGATGCACAGCGTCCGAAGCCCAGTATTTTGACTTTGTTGGGCGAGCTGCCTCTCTTTCCGATGAAACAGGCAATTTTTGTTGTGCCAATATCTACGCCTACTACAATTCTATCCATGATGTATATTGTTTTGTTCGTAAGATCAAATGAAATGCAATGTTATGTTCGTGCTCTTTCTTTCTTCTGACAGACCAATTGGTCTTTGAATTTCAATGTCACCAGATTGTATCTGTCCCATCCTACTCTTGGCAAGGCTTGTTTGTACAACGCCATGAGGTGCTTGAACTTGGTGTCAAGGTTGTCGGGGCTTCCTACGTTGACCACGTGTGTCCCCAATTTGGGTGTGAGAAGCAAGTCGCCCTGCCTGTCGATATAGATTTGGTCAAACAGCGCAAGGTAGTCTTTTTTGTCAAGATAGTGTGCCAGTTGCCACAACTTGACGATGTCGTAGTTGCTTCGCAGGCTGTCATTTTCTGCTGTATGGATATTCGGAATGGCGGCCAGTACTGTGTCTTTTTGCGTGAAGTGTCCGTTGGCTACCATCACATGGCTTTTGCCTTCTTTGGACAAGGATAGCTGCTTCCCCTCCCGGTCTATGTAAAATTCTTTGCCATGGTAATAGACGTGTAGCAATGGCTGACATTGGCGGGCTTTGACTACAATGTTGCCCAGTATGCTGACATAAGCCTGACAGTCGTGGATATATTGTGATGTCAGTATTTGTGTCTGTATGGCCTTGGTGTCCACTTCTTTTATTTTGAGCGAGGTAAGTGTGGGCATATTGGTCAGCAGGTTTTTCTCTAAGGTCAGTGCGGTAGTGAGAGTATCGCTGCCGGCATAGTTGATGCTAACCTTGATGCCGCGCACCACGGAGTTGCTCCTCATCACGTTGAATACTATGACTACGACAATGATGCCGAGAAAGATGAGGGCGTTGCGTACTATGTTCCTTTTGAGTTTGATAAGGCGTTTATTTGTGTGTAGTAGTATTTTGTGTGAGATGTTTCTCTATCTCGGGTACTATGCGGTCTATGTCTCCTGCGCCGAGTGTCATTAGGACGTCGGCTTGCAATTCGGAAATAATTGATGGTATTTCCTCTTTGGTGCATAGCCGTTTGTTTATATTGGCTATTTTGTCAAGCACCATCTGGGAGGTGACCCCGGGCAGGGGGTGCTCTCGCGCTGGGTAGATGTCCATCATGACGATGCCATCCAGCGTTGACAGCACTTTGGCGAAGTCGTCGGCGAAATCTGCCGTGCGGCTGTACAGGTGGGGCTGGAATATTCCTACGATTCTTTTGTTTGGGAAAAGAGTTCGAGCAGACTGTATGCTGGCGGCTATCTCGGCAGGGTGATGGGCGTAATCATCAATGTAGATGATATTGGCATTCGATACCCTATAGTCAAAGCGACGTTGAATGCCGGTAAAAGTGGCGAGACCTTCTTTGATTTGTTTTTCTGAGGCTCCGCACTGTTGTGCAACGGCTATGGCAGCCACGGCATTTTCCACATTGTAGGGTGCTGAGCGGTAGAGTTTAAGATTTTGCAGGCTGTTTCCGTTAGGAGCAATATAGTCGAAGCTGATAGTCCCGTTGTCAATGTGTAGTCGTTCTGCTCGGTACTCTGCCTGACTGTGGATGCCGCCATATTGGCTTGTCTGGCAGGTTAAACAGTTTGTAAGGCTCGTTTTTCCCTCCATGCAGTGTTTCAGCAGTGAGGAATTTTTGTTGATGAATAGATGTCCAGTGGCATCAGTTTGTTTCGCATACTGGAGAAATGCTTGAAGTAGGTTGGCGTGCGAGCCGTAGATGTCCAAATGGTCGGGGTCGGTGGAAGTGATGACGGAGTAGTGGGGATAGAGTTGGAGGAAGGAGCGGTCGTATTCGTCGGCTTCGACGACCACATATTCGCTATGTGGGTTGTAGCACATGTTGCTGCCGATATTTTTGCTGATACCGCCCAGAAATGCGCTTGTCGGAATATTGGCACTGCGTAGCAGGTGGGCAATCAGTCCAGATGTCGTGGTTTTGCCATGGCTGCCGGCTACGGCAATACATTTCTTGCCCCGGGTCAGTTCTCCAAGAACTTGAGAACGCTTGCAGATGGGGATACTCTTTGATGCGATGTATTGGTATTCAGAAGTCTCTTTGGGTACGGCAGGGGTGTAGATGCATAGGTCAATATCTGAGGGAATCTTTTCGGGATTGTCATCATAATGGACTTCAATGCCTTCCGCCTCCAGCTGCCGTGTTAGCGGACTTGCTGTGTGGTCGTATCCGCACACGCTATCGCCTCGCTGTTTAAAGAAGCGAGCTAAGGCACTCATGCCTATGCCTCCTATGCCGAGGAAATAGTATTTCATGTGTGGTTACTTTTTTATAATGTATTATAAATCTGCAAAATTACGATTTTTGGACGATTCTATCAATCTCATCGGCGATTTTTTGCGCCGCTTGTCTCTTGCCCATGGCAAGGCATGAGGTACTCATTTTTGCCTGCAATTCCTTTGAGTTGCTCAGTTCTAATAACTTATGTATTCCTTGCTCATTGCATTCCGAATCTTTGACCAAAATTGCAGCTCCTTTATTAACAAGGGCTTGTGCATTTTTTGTTTGGTGGTCTTCGGCCACATTGGGCGATGGAATCAGTATGATGGGCTTGCCGATAAGGCATAATTCGGAGATGGCAATGGCTCCTGCACGCGAGATGACTATGTCTGCGGCTGCATAAGCCAGATCCATGCGGTTGATGAATTGATGAACTTTCACCCATTCTTCGGCACCTGCTTTGCGTACGGCTTCTGACACTTGCTCGTACATCCACCGTCCGGTTTGCCACACGAGTTGCAGGTTGTTTTTTTCAAATTCTTCAATATGGTTCAGCAACATGGTGTTGATGCTCCTCGCCCCCAGACTCCCACCTACCGAAAGTACTGTTTGCCGTTCGGGGTTGAGATGGAAGTAGGTACAGCCTTCTTCTCGTGTTGCTGTCATGTTTTCGATGTCTTGCCGTACGGGATTGCCTGTCATCACTATCTTTTCGGCAGGAAAGAAGCGTTCCATGCCTTCGTAGGCGACGCATATCTTTTGCGCCTGTTTGGAGAGCATCTTATTGGTCAGTCCTGCATAGGAGTTCTGTTCTTGTATCAGGGTGGGGAAGCCCATCCTGCCCGCTGTCTTCAGTGTAGGTTCAGAGGCGTATCCTCCAACGCCAATCACGATGTCTGGCTGGAACTCTGTGATGATGGATTTCACCATTCGGTTACTCTTCAGTATCTTGTACGGTAACTTTATGTTTCTTTTGATGTTTGTCCAATTCAGTTGTCGATGCAGTCCGTCTATGGGCAGTCCTTTTATGGGGTAGCCTGCCGCGGGCACCTTCTCCATTTCCATCTTGCCTTCTGCACCGATAAATAAGATGTCGGCATCGGGGTGTCTCTGTCGTATTGCATTTGCTATGGCAATGGCGGGGAATATGTGTCCGCCGCTGCCGCCTCCGCTGATAATGGCTTTCATATTTATGATGTTAAGGAGTGGGTTTGGATGTCTTTGTCCGCTGCGGATTGTGGCATATTACTTTTTTTCTTCTTGCTGGTACTGCGTACCACTGATTGTATCAGCCCAATGCTGAAACCTGTTAGTAGGTATGCTGTACCTCCCGTACTGATTAGGGGGAGTGTTTGTCCCGTGACAGGTATGATACCTACACAGACGCACATATGAACGATGGCTTGGAGGTATATTGAGGTTCCCAGCCCGATAATTAAAAGTCCGCCATATCGTCTCCCGCTCCAGTAGGACAGCATGATACATCGGTAGAATAATATGGTGTAGAGTAAGAAGATAATGATGCCGACGATGCTGCCCGTTTCCTCGACAATGATAGCATAGATGAAGTCGTTGTTGGCTTGCGTCATGAGTCGGGCATGAACGGTTCCCCCTATATTCATGCGTAGCAGGCCGCCATCGGCAATGGCCATTTTGGCCATGTTCTCTTGTGTGATGGATGCCTCGTCGGGATTGAGCCAGTGGTCTATGCGGTTGCTCCATGTTTCCGCACGTTTCAGAGGGCTTTCGCGTGCATATACGGCTAACTCGCTATGGAATATTTTATAGGAAAGCGTCAGTGATAAGGAGCCAATGACGATTAGAATACCAATTGTAATAAGTATGTGTTTTGTCCTCACGCCTCCTAAAAACATCATGATAAGGCCTACGGCAAAAACCAGCAGGGCGGTGGATAAGTTCTCTGGCATGATAAGTGCCGCAATAAGCGACATGGGAAGGAGGCTTATCCAGAATAATTTTCCGCTGCCATAGTCATCTTTATGCAATGTGAGTGTTCGGGCAGTGAAAATAATGGCGCAGATTTTTGCCCACTCGGAGGGTTGGACGGAACCAATAAAGGGGATATGAAACCATCTGCTCTTGGTGAGCATGAGAAGGAATATCAAGGCTACTGTACATAAATACAGTATGGTGGATATCCGAGAGAATAATTGGTAGTTAAGGTTTGATACAACCAAGGCCGCTGCATAGGCAATAATGATGAAGAAAGCGTGCTTTACGAATGCCAATGTCGGCGTGGTGTTCATTTTGGTGATGGCTGTGTAGCCGATGGAGCTATACACGGCAATGAGCGATATGCAGCTCAAAATGATGCAAATCGCCCAGATTACGGGGTCTCCCTTCAGCTTAAACAACTGACCGATTTTCTTCAAGTTTCTCAAGGGTTAAAGTTCGTTCACTTCCATGCGAAAACGCTCGCCATTCTCCTTGGCGGTCAGGCCGTTGTCGCTGGCAGGAGAATAGACTACGCTGGCGGTTTCCATGTCGCTATAGAAGGCTTGGTTTACGGCTTCGCCCAATGTGGGCACATCAATGATGGTCGGAATGATTCCTTCGAAGCTTTTGTGCAAGTTTTCGTTGTTATCACCGACGCAGTAGAGGATGTGGACCTTACGTAATGCGGCAGGACGGAGGCGACTATAGTTGGCGGTGGAGTCGTTGCCGTTAGCAATCCAGATAAGGCTTCCATTCATGCTTTCCAGAGTAAACCAGGTAGCATTTACATTGCGAGAAGAGGCATCGTTAATGAAGGTCTTGCCATTGATGCGAGCCACAAATTCCATGCGATAGCGCATCTCGTTGAAGTGTTCGAAGCAGGAGCGCAGGCCTGCATTGCGCATTTGTTTCAGTCTGTTGGTGTTTACCTCTGCCAATGTGGTTGGAATCTGTTTTCGTCCTTGCTTTGCTAAAACGTCTATTGTCATGATGATAAGATGTATTGTGTGTTGTTGTATTGTGTTTACTTTCTTTATCTCAGTTTGAATGATATAACTGTAAGGATGGCCAGCAATATGCCGATGATGGAAAATCGTTGCACGATTTTCTCGTCAGAAAGGCCCTTGCCATCGGGTCGGTGCTTGCTTTGATAGTGATGGTGCAGCGGGGTATAGTAGAATGGGCGTTTCTCTACTGGCACCAGTTGTCCTTTGGGGAGTTTGTATCTGTGACGATACCATTTGCAGTAGGTGTGCTGTATGACTACGGAAGCATTTTCGATGACATAAATGCCGCATAGGATAGGTAGCAGGAGTTCTTTGCGAATTAATAGGGCGAACACGGCTATGATGCCACCGATGGAGAGAGAGCCCGTATCGCCCATGAATATGGCTGCGGGGTGAGTGTTGAACCACAGAAATCCCAGTAGCGCACCTACAAATGAGGATATGAACATGGTGAGTTCTCCAATGTCGCTCAGATACATGATGTTGAGGTAATTGGCCATGACTATGTTGCCTGTTAGCCAGGCAATGATGGCCAGGGTGCCTCCCATGATGGCGGCCGAGGCGGTGCATAGACCATCTATGCCGTCGGTAAGGTTGGCTGCATTGGAGATTGCGGTGACGACAAAGATACACATCAGCACATAGACTACCCAGCCCCATTGTGCTGCGCCGTCCCCCATCCAGCTGATGAGCCATGCATAGTCGAAATCAATGTTTTTTACAAAAGGGATAGTTGTTTTTGTTGAGGCGATGTCGGGGTGTAGGGAGAGCAGTAATCCTACAGCGAGGCCGAGTGTCACCTGTCCGACTACTTTGAATTTGCCAGGTAATCCTGCCTTGTCCTTTTTGAATACTTTGATATAATCGTCAATAAATCCTATCAGACCCAGCCATAGCGTGGTTCCAAGCATGATGAGTATATATATGTTATCGGGTCTGGCAAACAGTAAGGTGGGAACAATGATTGCTGTGAGAATCAGTACCCCGCCCATAGTCGGAGTTCCTTGTTTCTCCATTTCATCAGCGCGAACGTTCTCTCCGATGCCTTTGCGTTGCATCATTCTGATAAACGGATGGCCGAAGATAAGCACCGTCAGCAGCGAGAGGATGAAACAGCAGGCTGCACGAAACGAGATGTATTTGAACACCCCTGCCCCTGGAAGATTCCAGTTCTCATTAAGCCAGTCAAATAGATAATATAACATTACTAGAAAATCTTATTTTGTTTCTTCTGCGTTTAGAAGGGTGCGGAGTTCCTCTTTGTCGTCGAAGTGACTTCGTTTACCGTTGATTTCTTGATACTTCTCGTGGCCTTTGCCTGCTACCAGAATGATGTCTCCTTCTTCGGCAATCATGCAAGCCGTGCGTATGGCTTGGCGTCGGTCGGTGATGCGTAATGTGCTCCATTTCGCATCGGCATTCAATCCTGCCTCCATGTCGTTCAGTATCTGCTCGGGGTCTTCTGTTCTTGGGTTGTCAGATGTCAGTATCAGTTTGTCAGACTGTTGGGCGGCAATCTGTGCCATTTCGGGTCGTTTGGTTTTGTCGCGGTCGCCGCCACAGCCTACTACGGTAATCAGCCGCTGTCTTTTCTGCCGTATGCTGTTGATTGTTTGCAGCACATTTTGCAGTGCGTCGGGCGTATGGGCATAGTCTACGATGGCCGTAATACCGCGTCCGCTGACATACTCGAATCTCCCTTCGGCGGCCTCCAATTGGCTGAGCATCCGGAGCGTCTCATCCTCTGCCAGTCCGCAGAGAATGGCAGTGGCATAGATGGCTGTCAGATTATAAGCATTGAATCGACCTACAAGGCGAGTCCAAACTTCTTTGCCATTGATTTGGAGACAGAGTCCCTGAAAGGTGTCCTCTATGATTTTGCAATGGAAGTCTGCCATGCGTTGCAGGCTGTAGGTCTTCACCGTTGCGGCACAGTTCTGCACCATTACCATGCCGTTACGGTCGTCAATATTCACTAAGGCGAAAGCTTCTTTACTCAGGTTGTCGAAGAAGCCTTTCTTTGCGGCAATGTATCCCGCCATGGTTTTGTGATAGTCCAGATGGTCGTGGGTCAGATTGCTGAAAATGGCTCCGGCGAAGGACAGTCCTGCAATGCGACCCTGCACTACGGCATGACTGCTCACCTCCATGAAGCAGTACTGGCATCCTGCATCCACCATTTTGCGTAGCATTTGGTTGGTCTCTAATGCATCGGGCGTGGTGTGTTGAGTGGGATATTCTTCTTCATCAATCTTGTTGACGATGGTGGACAGTAGGCCGGCATGAAATCCTGCCATGCGGAACATGCGGTGTAGTAATGTTACGGTTGTTGTCTTGCCATTGGTGCCCGTGATGCCCACCAGATGTAGTTGGCGAGAGGGATGTTGGTAGAAGTTGTCGGCAACTAATCCGAGGGTCTTGCTGCTGTCCTCCACTTGTATGTAGCATACTCCATTGGCCTGCTCCTTTGGCATCTGCTCGCACACAATGGCAGAGGCTCCGTTGTTTACGGCAATACCTATATATTGATGCCCATCGGTATGCACCCCTCGTTGGGCTATGAATAGGCTGCCTTTTCGAACCTTACGTGAGTCGAACGCGATATCTCCTATCTCAATGTCGCAATTTCCGCTAATTGTTGCGTTGGAGCCTTGCAGTATGTCGGTAAGTTTCAAAATATAATACTTTTTGTTTGTTCAATATATGGTGTTGTGCTATAGATTAGTATCCCAGTTCCAGTATGGCGGTGCTTCCTTTGCGCATGGGGGTACGTGCTTTTGGGTTTTGCCGTACTACCTTGCCGCATCCACTGAATTTGGCTGTGATGCCTAAATCGTCCAGCAGGCGCAATGCATCCTTAATGGTCATGCCTGTGCAGTCGGGCATGATGTTGCTTTTGGGTGCGTAGGGCATAAATCCGTCTCGGTAGGAAATCCAGCGATATGACGAGTCTGCCATAGGGAATTTGATTCCCAGCTGTTCGTAACTGTCAGCTATATCAGAACGGTATCCTTTTTTGCAATTTGGTGTGCGACTGTTCTCGGGAGTGTTCCATTCAATACGTTCCAGTTTGATGCGTCCAAGATCCTTGTCCAAAGCCATGGTGCCGTCGGCTACTTTCTTAAAAACGGGAGCTGCGGCCGTTCCTCCCGAACCATAGGTGCTGTCTATCAGTACCAGGCAGCTGTACTTGGGGGAATCGGTGGGGAAATAGCCTACGAAATAGGCATCGTTGGCACTGAAACCTTGTGCCCTTAGTTTTGCCGTGCCTGTCTTTCCGGCAATGCCATAGCTGTTGTTGCTAATGGTTTTTGCTGTACCGTCTGTTACCACCTGTGCCAGCACCCCCTGTAGGTATTTGGCCGTTTTTTTGCTAAAGGCATGGGAGTTCATCACCACGGGGCGTAGTGTTGTTGTCCCTTCAGCGGTTGTGATGGATTTGCAGAATAGCGGTTTTACCATGCGGCCGTTGGCGGCTATGGCGTTGTAGAAAGTTAGCAATTGCAAGGGCGAAACGGCAGTGCCATAGCCAAAGCAGAAGTTCGTCATGTCGCGGGTGTATTTCAGGGTGCTGAGGCTCTGGGGACGCTCGAAGGTTCGTAGGTCTATGTAGAGAGCATCTGATGGAAACACCTGTTGCACTTGGTGGATTAATGCGGGACGGCGTTTCCGATAGTATTGCCATCCCAGCTCTGCCATGGCCACGTTGGAGGAGTTGATGATGGCCTGAGCGATGGTCATAGAGTCGCCATAATCATGTTCGTCTATAATCTCTCCTTCCGGAGTGCCGTCAAAGTTTTTCACTCTGGCTCGTAGGCGCATGGCTGTGTCAATCCGTATAGAGTCATCGCTCATGGCGGCCGCAACAATGACGGGCTTGAATGTCGAGCCAGGCTGTAGCCATCCAGAGCAGGCAATGTTGCCATCGATACGCTCGTTATACTGGTCTGTGTTCTCTTTATGAAGATTGGCACAGGCTAGAACATAGCCCGTCTCAACCTCCATAAGTATCACGCACCCTGCCCGTGCCTTGCACCGCTTCAGTTCTTGGCGCAAAGCGTTTTCGGCAATATCTTGATGCCGAATGTCGATGGTGGAGGTAATGCTGCCTCCATCAATCTTGGCCTGTTGCGTTGTCCCGTTTGCGTTTAGAGAGTCGTCAGTCAGCGTGGGCAGCCACACTCCGCGGGTCAATCGGCGCCCCATGTAAATGCCATCTTGTCCGCGTAAGATGCTGTCATAGTAGCCCTCCAGACCGGTATAACGGTCGCTCACGCCATTGCGATAGCCAATGATGTTGGCCCCAAGGCTTCGATAAATCCTGATTCGCATTTGGTGGCGAACATCTTGGTAGTTGCCGTTGTCGTCCACCAATTGTTGGATGATTCCGCGGCTCCAGCCCTCCACGTGCAATAACTCCAGCCATGTGGTATAGGGTATGTTTTTTGCTACCAAGAAACACTGACTGGGTTTGGCTTTGCGTCGTTCGTTTACGATGCGCTGCTTGTATTCTGCTACCGACATTTGTGGCCTGCCTTGATGCAGTAGCATGCATACGGTGTCAATTTTTGCTGCAAAAGCTTTTACTGAGATGGCCGTATCTACTACAGCGTTACCGTGTTTATCTTTTTTCACTACTCCGTCGCGAGTGCGTACTTGGCGGTGCCCTAAGTCGATATAGAGGTCACATACGGTGATGGTCGTAGCCAGGGCTTTGCCATCACTGGAATAGATGTCGCCTCGTTTGGCGGGGTCCCGCAACTCCGTTACTTTGCGCTGCTTGGACATGTCGCGCCAATAAGAGCCTCTCACGGCCTGTGTGTCTATAAACCCGTACAGCAGCAGCCCGCCTCCGCTCACGGCGATGAGCAGGAAGATGCCTAACATCTTTTTTAGGCTGGGCTGGTTCTGGGCTTGCTGGCTCATAGGCTGTACTTCGGTGCTTGCTTATTACTTAATTCTTCAGCGTCAAGGGGGGCTCGGTTATCAAGTGTATGCCGATTGTGTCAAGAGATTGGGCGATGGATGATATCTTGATGGATTGTTGGTACTGGCTTTTTAGCTGTATCTGCTCCAGGCTAAGTTGGTCTATCCTTTTGTGAGTGGCAATCACTTCTTTTCTCAGTCGCTCTACGGCATATCTGTTGTTCACCATCAATATAGCGCAGACTACTATTAGTACAATCAGCGGAAACTGCTTCAGTGCCTTTCGCGTGGTGAGCATTTCACCACCCAGCAGTTTGCGGCTCCAAGAGGCAGTCTTGCTGTTCGTGGACTCTTGCATGGACTCGCCAGAGGACGCAGGTTCTGCTTGGCTCTCGGTGCTCTCAGGCACCTTTGGAGTACGTAGCAGCTCGGTCTCTTCCTCAAATACGGGAGGCTCTATGTTTCTGAATCTATTTGCCACGGCGCGAGTATTGTGATTATTTTGTTCTTTCGGCGATGCGCAGTTTCGCACTTCTTGATCGGGGGTTTCTCTGCAGTTCTGCCTCGGAGGGCATGATGGCCTTACGACTCACGGCTCGCAGTGGGGCTATCACGTTGCCATAGAAATCCTTCTCCTGATGGCCTTCGAAATTGCCGGCCTTGATGAAGTTCTTTACCAGCCGGTCCTCCAGCGAGTGATAAGACATGACTACCAGCCGTCCACCCTCGGTTAGCACCTCTGATGCCTGTTGCAGCATTTGTCGAAGTGCTTCCAGTTCGCCGTTCACCTCTATGCGAAGTGCTTGAAAAAGCATGGCCAAATACTTGTTTTCATACCCTTTAGGTAGATGGCGGCTTACGGCGGCTCTTAATTCGAAAGTAGTTTCAATAGTTTTCTCCCTGCGGGCGGCGCAAATGGCTCTTGCCATTTGTGCCGCGTTTGGTAGTTCGCCATAGAGCCTTAGTATTCGAGATAGTTCAGACTCTTCGCTGCTGTTCACCAGCTCTTTGGCTGATAGTTCTTGCCGTTGGTCCATTCGTAGGTCTAATGGACCGTCCGTGCGTGTGGAGAAGCCCCGGCTTCCCTCGTCGAACTGGTGAGAAGAAACGCCCAAATCGGCCAATAGTCCGTCAATGCGACGGATGCCATGCAGTCGTAGAAAACTCTTCAAGTGTCTAAAGTTTTCATGCAGCAGAGTGAAGCGTGGGTCATCGATGCTATTGTCCAGCGCATCGGCATCTTGGTCAAAAGCCACCAGTTGTCCGTCTTGGTTCAACTGTTCCATGATGGCACGCGAATGACCACCACCGCCAAAGGTTACGTCCACATACGTTCCCTCTGGGCGAATGTTCAGCCCTTCGATACATTCGGTGAGCATTACCGGCTGGTGGTAGTTTGGGGTCATCTTTTTCAGCAGTCTTCCTTGACCTCGCCTTTCAGTCCTCCCAATCGCTGGTCTACCAGCGATGCGAAGTCTGTAGGTTCGGCATCCATCTTGGCGTAAGTGTCATAATCCCAGATTTCGATGAACTTGCCAACGGACTGCAAAACGATTTCCTTTGCCGATTTAAGAAGCGGTTTTTGCTCAGGGGGGATCAGCATGCGGTCGTTGGTGTCCAACTCTATCACGTTGCATCGCACCAACTTTCGCAGCAGTTCCACATCTTCCTTTTTGTAGCGGTTGAGTTCTTTGGTCAAAAGTGCTACCTCTTCCTCAAAACTGGCGTAGGTCCACAGCTCCAGGCAGTCGGCATAGATGCTGCGGCGCACCACGAAACGGTTGTCTTCCGTGCCCAATTGCTTTTTTAAAGCTATCGGGAGTTTGAAGCGGCCGTTTGTGTCCACTTTACAGTGTTCTATACCAAGGAGATACGACATTTCTATGCCTCTTGTTTGTTTTGTAAAAGTAGAACTTTTTCCAAAAACCTCCAATAAATTCCATTAATTGTTGAAAACTTCCAAAAGTTTCCTTATAACCCTTTAACGCAGCCCCTTCCAAAAAGTTTCATTTGAGATTATTCAGTGTCAAAAAATGGTGCTCTTTGTGCTGTTAATCAATTGGATCCTGATGGCATTTTATTAAAGTGCTAACTCGCATGACCCTCTTGGTCAGATGGTCTGTTCTGGTTTGCCTCATTGCGGGACGGTTTTGTTCCGTTGGCTGTTGCCTTGTCTCGCAATACGGCCAAGCTCGTCAGTCCTCCGTTTATCGAAAATGTTTCATAAAACTCTTTATGTTTGATAATGGGAATTGTGTGGTTGGGATACGGCGGGATTTCTGAAATTATCGTTATCTTTGCTCAGAGTTGGGCTTGCTGGCCGACGTTGCATAAAAAATTAAGGCATAAAATGATGGGAAAACTATCTCAGGGTATTGCGGCCGTCAAGACGGCCAAGTTTTGGAAAGAGCTAATCATCATGACCCTCGGCATGGCTGTCACGGCGGCCTCTGTTTATTATTTTCTTGTGCCCAGTCAGCTCATCATCGGTACCACCTCTGGTCTGGCCATCGTGTTGTGCCAGGTCCTCGGTGCGGCAGGCTTGCCAGTCAGCCTTTCGGTCATGATTACCTTCATCAACGTGCTATTGCTCGTTCTTGCCTATTTCTTGGTTGACAAAGAGTTTGGTGTCAAGACCGTCTATGCGTCTCTTGTATTGGGACCACTCACCGATTTTTGGGCATTGGTTCTCCCGTGGGAAAAACTGGCTGTCGAAAACCCTATGACCCATATAGCCTCCGTCATGGGGGACCCATGGCTCGACCTCTGCTGTTTCGTGCTTCTGCTTAGTGCCGCGCAGGCCATGCTCTTCCAAATCAACGCTTCTACTGGTGGCCTTGACATTTTGGCCAAGATAGTCAATAAATATATGCATTTCGATATGGGGGCCGCAGTTAGCATTACCGGGGCCATCATCTGCTGTACGGCGTTCTTCATCAATCCCTTTCGCATGGTTGTTGTTGGTCTTATCGGTACTTGGATTAACGGTTTGGTAATCGACTATTTCACTGCCATGCTCAACAATCGCAAGCGAGTCTGCATCGTTTCCAAGGAGCATGACCGTATCCGTCGTTTCATCATTGAAAAGTTGCATCGAGGCTGCACTCTCTACGAGGTTATCGGAGGCTATTCCAATGAGAAGTCTATCGAACTTCAGACCCTCCTCAGCAAAGACGAATTCTCCTCGCTTATGGCTTTTATCCGCGACAACGAAATCAATGCCTTTACCACCGCTGGTAACGTTAGCGAGGTTTACGGGCAGTGGTTCAACAACAGCCATCGTCGCAAAGTCAAACGTCAAATAGATACCCTCTGACTCCCCAATTCTCGCTTATCCTATTGCTCAGGTAGCCTTTGCTTGGCAAAGAAAATGAAAAACAATCGTTTTGTTTTTTGTAATTTTGCCACAATTGTTAATGAATCATAATAATCCGCTTTGGATTATAATATTTTGTTTATGAGTAGAATAGGGCGAATTTTAGGCTTCTTTTTTGTTCTTTTTGTTGGTCTGACGGTCTCTGCTCAGAATGTAAGATCCTACTATTGCACCTTTGATGGAGGCAGTCTGCCTGCCAATTGGCTGCAGAGTGATGTGTGGGCTTCTACAGGCTATGACGACTGGGATTTTGAGAGCGGTTGGGCCTTTTTCGAAACAGGCTGGGCTTCATCGGCCTGCGCTGCCAACGACACGGTCAATACCTTTTTGGTGTCTCCCAGTTTCTCCCTGTCCAGTTCCAATCAAGATGGGCATCTTTTTTTCCGTGCGGCTTCTGTCTCCCTTGATGAAGGTGGTGCCGCAAGTGTTTCTCATCTCAAAATATACGTGCTTGTTGATAATGAAGAAATTATCGAATTAAAGGATTATGAGGTCTCTTCGGAGTATGATGTCTGGGGCGCTGGTGAGTCGTTCGAAATCGGGTTGTACGAGTTGCCTGACATTGATGACGGAGACGTCCACTCTTATAATTTTCTTATTACTCACGAGTGGCAAGAAGGTGCCGATGGGGCCTGCCGTATTTTCAATTTCGGACTGATTGAGACGGAGGGGCGGATGATTGTCCTTGTGGCAGGGGAAGGTTCTGGCTCAATGGACTATTTTGCCTATCGTGAAAATTACATTGCTCCAGAACCCACTTTTGAGCCTCCTGCAGGAAAGAGCTTTGTTTATTGGGAGTTATACGATGTGCGGTTGGGTTCTAATATTGATGCAGATGGGACAATGTGGCCGCAGCATATGCTTGAGGTGAACGAAGAGGATGGGGTTGTCTGGGATTCTTATTTAGTGCCCGTCTATGGATCCTCTTTTACGGTCAACTTCCGTAGCAACGGTGGCTCAGGAACGATGGCTGCCCAGCATGGTACACAGTATTTGCCTTATGTCGTACCTGACTGTCAGTTCTATCGACGTGGTTACTATTTCTATGGCTGGAATACTCAGGCAAATGGAGAGGGCGATGATTATTGGCCGGAAGATGAACTTGACAATACCGATGAGGATGGTAATCTGCTGGCCTCCTCTATCACCCTCTATGCCCAGTGGGAAGAGGCTGATGACCCTATCACGGTGTCTTTTGATGCCAACGATGGCGATGGCGAAATGGATGATGTTGAGGTTGAACTCGGTGCAGCGTACACTATTCCCAGATGCCGTTTTGTATATGAAGGTCATGTTTTTGCCGGCTGGAACACCGATTGGGATGGCGAGGGCGTAAGCTATACTCCGGGTCAGACAGTGCATTTCAATAATTGGGACGACATTACCCTTTACGCTCAATGGCTCGGAACCACTACAGTCTCTTTTGATGCCGGATATGGCGATGGCGAAATGGATGATGTTGAGGTTGCTCCTGGCGAAACCTTCACCGTGCCCGAGTGCCAGTTTGAATACGAGGGACATGTCTTTGCTGGCTGGAATACTGACTGGGATGGCGATGGCGATAGTTACGTTCCGGGGCAGACAATTACCTTCGCCGCTGGTGAGGATGAGATGACCCTTTATGCGCAATGGATTGCTATGTCGCATGTCATTTTTGACCCCAACGGGGGTGATGGGGAAATGGAGGATGTCTATATTATGCCTGGTGAAACCTTCACGGTGTCGGAGTGCGCATTTGAAAACGAAGGCTTCGTATTTATTGGTTGGAATACGGATTGGAACGGTAATGGACGTCGTTACCAGCCAGGACAGACCTTGATTTTCTATCCTGATGATGAGGAAGTCACTCTTTATGCCCAGTGGGCCGAGAAAATCCGTATCACATTCTATGCTAATGATGGCGATGGCGAGATGGAGGATGAGTATGTATGGCCTGGCGATAGCTATACAATACCAGAGTGTGATTATACTTACGAATGGCACACTTTCGCTGGCTGGAATACTGAGGTGGATGGTGAGGGCGATAGTTACCTTCCTGGTCAGACGGTGGTGTTTGATGTAGACGATGCTGAATATGGGGTTGCCCTCTATGCCCAGTGGCAGGAAATCTATACGACCTTACTCGTTTTTGAGGGTAATGGTGCCGATGAAGGTTTTATGGAAGACACGCTGGTCGCCTCCGACGTTGATTTTCCATTACCGCTCTGCCTTTTTACTCGTGAGGGCTATGTTTTCACGGGGTGGAATACCGAGCCAGATGGCAGTGGCACGGCTTATGATGACGTTGCCGTAGTCAGTTTTTCTGACGAGGTGGTCATTCTCTATGCCCAGTGGCTTCCTACCTACACCATATCCTTTGATGCTAATGGTGGTAGTGGTTCAATGCCTTCGGTTACCTTGCAATCCACAGACTCTTACCTATTGCCTGTCTGTGTGTTTGACTATGCCGACCATGTTTTCATAGGGTGGAACACGAAGGCTGATGGCACGGGGACTGGCTATTCGGTGGGCGAGGCTTATTTCTACGACAGCGGCGATGTGACCTTATATGCCCAGTGGCAGGTCGTCGTGCCTGTTGTTTCGTATACAGTAATGTTTGATGCCAATGGAGGAGATGGCTCTATGTCCCCCATGATCGTTTGGTCTGATCAGTATTATGCTTTGCCGTCCTGTGGCTTCACCCGCGATGGCTATACCTTTTTAGGGTGGAGTGAGGATGCAGAAGGTACAGGGGTTATCTGCCTGCCAGGATATAGACGCAACTTTTTGTCGGATATGCGCTACTACGCTGTGTGGGTCAAAGATGTTCCTGATGGGATTGGATTTGTTGAGGCAGCCTCCCTTGTTGTGTATCCAAACCCCGTGGTAGACCAGCTGCATGTGGAGGGCGTAAGTGTCAAGCGGCTCTCTCTTCTTGACCTTATGGGGCGTGTGGTTGCTTCTGTGGATGAACAATCCATGCTTGATGTCTCTTCTTTACGCTCTGGCGCCTATATGCTTCGTGTCGAAACCGCTGAAGGCACGGTTCTTCGTAAAATCGTGAAGCGATAGGCCATTCCCCATCTGGTTTACAATTCGAGCGAAAGTGTTTGTTTTGCAACCTGCAGTAGGAGCTTGAACCGCATTATTTTAGTGTTTATCTATGGTCTGCGGATGGGGTAGGAGGGACATAATGTTTCATTATAAATGTTAAAAAAGGGGTAAGAGATAATTTTTTTGTATTTTTAGCAAAATTTCAAATTGGAATAAATTTTATTAATTAATTAAAAAAAAATCATTTATGAAGAAAATGTTATCATTTGCGATAGCCCTTTTCTTTGGGCTGTCGGTGTTCGCTCAGGATGCGGTTCATTATCCGCTGGATCAGTTGCCAAGTGATTGGCAAATGAGTCAGTTTTGGGCTTCTCAGGGTTATGACGATTGGGATTTTTCCAAC
>JAFVBF010000036.1 GCA_017480145.1 Bacteroidales bacterium | reverse complement strand
TCTGCATCTTCTATCAGTGTGCGGCCTTTCATGTCTTGTGCTTGTGGCATATGTCCAAGGTCGAGCATACGGTTAGCGCATTTCTCCACCCATTCCATCTCTTCTGTAAAATGGTCGATATACTTTTGTCCAAGTTTTTCAAGACCTTGTGATTTGAAAATCTGACCTTGCAGTCTGTGCACCAATGCGCCTTCCGTCAGTTCTGTGACGATGGCCTGCATCACATCAATTGAGTTTTTGAAATCCATAATAATGTATTTTTAGTTGTTTTATTTTTAGTCGTTCACGATGCAAATATAATGATAATATTTAAAATCGCACATAAGGTATTGAAAATATAATTGAGCCAAATTTATCGTGAGCGATGTTTTTTTTAGAAGTGAGCCGTTTTTTGAAAACGATAGGATACTCGTAGGTGTGATTCCCAATAGTCCTTCTGGGCATACCCAAGGTTATTTAGAATCGCAACTAAAAACAAAAACAGGTTCAGGTGTAAATTCTATTTGGAGAGGTGTGACGGCAGTGCTTATTTCGTCTCTTTGGGCATAGGTCTCGGACAGCTGCTGGCAATGCGGTCAAATTGGTTCCACAACTCCACCAGCACTCGCTCTTTGTCGTCGGGACGATAAGTCCGTCCTGCCAAATCGTCCTGTAGTATGTTCGTGATGCGGGCAAATGTTGAAGCCATCTCCTCGCTGTCAGTAAAGTCCTTGATACGGCTCACTTCTTTTAGCAACAGATTCAGATGTCCGTCATCCAGATAGAAGATGAGTGATCCGAAAATCTCTGTGCGCAGATTCAGGAAATCATCACAGGATACATTGTCGTCGGCCAATAATTTATACATTCGTGACACAAAACGAGAATATACCTCTACTTTGCTTTCGTGTATTTTGATGCTTTTTTCTTTGGCCTCTTCCGATGTTCGTTGCCCCTGCATCAGCAGCATTGTCACTACCGCCACGACTATGGCTCCTGTGCAGGCTGCGAAAATCTGCGACCACAATTCAGGAATCTCCCATATTCCAATTGCATTTGTCAGGGCCAGAAAACCCAAGGCCAGTGCCATGGCGCATCCAACTGCTATAGGTCTCAGATAGTTAATTTGTTTCATGCAACTTTGGTTTGGTCTGGCAAATATATTGTTTCTTGCTGTCTTTTGCAATAGGGCTGTCGCTGGAATCTGCACCTCAAGAAATAAAAAGTTTGGGTCTGAGAGAGCGAATAGGTACTCATAAATTTCTTTTTGATTCGGGGAAAAACATTTACATTTGCAGCATCAATCCAAATTACATGGCTATGAAAACTATTCTTTTCGTTATCGGATCGCTGCGCAAGGATTCGTTCAACCGGCAATTGGCCAAGGCTGCTGAGCAGATGTTGGCAGGTAATTGCCAGGTTAAGTATTTAGAATACAGCGATGTGTCTTTTATGAATCAAGATCTGGAAGTCTCTGTGCCATCAGCGGTGAGCCGTGTTCGCCAAGAGGTAGTCGAAGCCGATGGGCTGTGGATTTTTTCCCCAGAGTATAATTTCAGTTATCCAGGCGTGCTGAAAAACCTGTTAGACTGGCTGTCGCGTCCCATGGATATGAGCAGTTTCCAGAATCCTTCGGCGGTTGTGGGCAAGAAGGTGACCATCAGTGGTGCTGGCGGCAAGAATCAGACCGCCAACTGCCGAGCCAAACTTTCCGAACTCTTGGAGTTTATGAAAATGAACCTGATGCACGAGCCGCAGACAGGTATTGCCCTTGGCATCGAGGCTTGGACCAAGGGCGAGTTTTCCCTTTCTGACGAGCAGAGGACACTGTTACAGACCCAGGCCGAGGCATTTTTAAAATTCATAGAATAGAAAAGCCTACCTAATATAATATTAATAAATACACGTAGTTATGAAGGATATTATGCCTGTAAACGGTGCTTTCGAGATGATGGCATTGCCCTATGATGCCGAGACTTTAGGTGTCATCAGCAGCAATACGCTGTCGTTCCATCATGGTAAGCATCTGAAGACCTATGTTGATAACCTCAACAAGATGCTTTCTGGTTCTGGCTTCGAGGGGCTTCCTTTATCCGATGTTGTAAAGCGTTCGGAAGGTGCTCTTTTTAACAATGCAGGCCAGGTGCTGAATCACACCATGTATTTTGAGCAGTTTGGTGCTGCCAATCATCAGCCTATAGGAAAAATAAGTGAACTCATCAATCGAGATTTTGGCTCTGTGGAGACCTTCCAGAAGGAGTTTGAGGCAAAAGGGGCCACGCTGTTTGGCTCAGGATGGGTGTGGCTGTCTCTCAATGCTGAGGGTCGTCTGGTCATTACACAGGAAGCCAACGCTGGCAATCCCCTTCGTGGCGGGTTGACGCCTCTGCTGACCTTTGATGTCTGGGAACATGCATACTACCTTGACTACCAGAATCGCCGTGCCGACTATCTCTCTGCTCTTTGGCAAATCATTGATTGGTCTGTGATAGATGGCCGTCTATAGCAAGGGCTGGTTCAGATAAAATCCAAGGGGGACACGGCAATGTCGTGACCCCCTTGAATTTCTTTTAGATTTCATTTATCCCTTAATCTGTACTTTGAATCCTTCATCAATCAAGGGTTGTACCATTTGGAGCATCTCCTCCTCGCTGTATTTTTGGAGACCTTCTTCAGGTGTTGGTCGGTCGATGGTGTACACCATGATTTCGCGGGGCTTCAGGTCGCGCACTATCGCCATCCAGCCCTCCAGCACCTCTGGCGATGCGGAGTCGAAATCCTTGCTTTTCAGCATCATGGTCTGCAATATGAAATTTCCGTCGAACTGGCGCAAGGCCTCAATCACGCGAGCCACGTCATAGCCTGGGGCGGGGTGATTGATGCGGGCTATCAGTTCATTGGTTGGTGCGTCAATCTTCATGATAGGGTTGTCTACCCTCGTCAGTGCCTCGAAAATGGCTGGTACATGGGCCCGTGTGGCGTTCGACAGTACCGACACCTTGGCCTTAGGGTAGTATTGGTCTCGCAGTGCCAGAGTGTCGTCTATGATCTGGGGAAATTCGGGATTCAGTGTTCCCTCGCCATCGCCGCTGAAGGTGATTGAGTCTATGACTATGCCCTCTGACTGACATTCTTTGAGTTTGGCCTCCAGTGCCGAGCGAACCTCTGTGGCGTTGGGTAGATAGTGGTCGTTGCGGCCGTCGCGGTTCCAGCCGCATTCGCAGTATATACAGTCAAAATTGCAGAATTTTCCTTTTGTAGGTAGTAGGTTCATCCCCAGTGAATTGCCTAAGCGTCTTGACCTGATGGGACCAAACACGGTGTCTTCTCGTAACATTGCTTTCTATTTAACGGAATTGTATAGTCAATAACGCTATAAATGGCAAATCATTGTTTCCAAAACTTTGAATAGCCTGCTATTCTTTTTACCGCTACTGGCTGAGTCATAATTTTTCATACATTTGCACTATGAGTCATTTATCTAATCGATCTTTTAAGCGTTTGTCCATAGGCTATTTTGTGGCTTTAGCGCTCCTCATGTGGTTGCCGTTAGGGGGCGTAAGTCTCAACAATTACGTCTTTGGCCTTAGGGCTGACCATTTGCTTCATGCCTCTGTCTATCTGCCTTGTGCGCTGGCTTGGTCGTGGTTGTTCCCCAGTCGTCGCTGGCTGTGGTGGCTTCTGTCCGTGCTTACGGGCATTGTGTTTGAGTTGGTGCAGTACTGGCTGCCTTACCGCGGCTTTGATGTCAGCGACCTCGCCGCCAACTTCATCGGTGTCACGTTCGGCTGGCTGCTGCTATGGTGGCATCGCCATCCCTCGCACAACGATTTGCCATGATTCCCTTGCCAGATGATGAATGCATCCCTCATGCCTTGCGCCAAGAAAAACGGCTCTAATTCATCCATCAGCCCCAAAGCCATGAATAAGGACACGGCGACCTATTTGGGAATAGGCCGCCGTGTCCGTTTATATGCCAAAGCCGTATTCATAGCCCGAGAGCCTGCTTTACCTCGGCGTCATCCGTCTGCCATTCGCCATCCCTGAAATCTGCCGTCTTGGTGTACAGGGCTGTCCCTTTGGTGGTGTACCAAGTCATGTAGATGGTGAAGTCAAGGTCAATACTTGAATTTTTCCAGTTGAAACTTGAACTGTAATTATTGCTTTGGGTCGAGGGTGTCCAATAGGCTCCGCACATCCATTCGTCAGAGGCCAAGTCATCCTCGTCCCAAAAATCTATACAATATTTTGCGGTCACGTTATATAGGGTGTAATTACAATACCACGTCATAGGACAATTGTTGTTGTTCACGTTAAGTTTTGTGGTGGACGTGAAGTAGGTGATGGTTCCGTTGCCATCTTTGATGGTGAAGTAGATATCGGGCTTGCCTGCCAGGTCCCATGAACCGCTGCTGGGGGCGGCGGGGAATTTATTGAGCGTCAGGCTGGTAATCTTGACTTGTGTTGGCGTTGGGTTCGTCACCGTGACACTGTGAGATATTTGGTCGCTATGTCCGGTAGAACTTTCGGCATAAAGCGTAATGGTGTATGTCCCTGCCGAACTATAGGTATGGCTTGCATTGCCGCCAGTGTATTGCGCGTTCGAGTATCCATCCCCCCAGTTCCATCGCAGGAATCGGGCATTGGTGCTGTGGCTGGTTACGCTTACTGTCAGGTCGTTTGTTGATGCGGTGAAAGAAGCGGTGGGATAGACCGCCTTGGCCGGTTCGATTGGGGTGGGGGTTACCGAAGTGTCGCCGGGATCATCGTCCGAGTCCTTTGAACATCCGATGAACGGGAGGTTGAGTAATGCTGCAAGGCAGAGAGTTAGGATTTTTTTCATGATTATTTGTTTTTTGGGGTTAAAAAATGTTTTCAGGTTAATTGAAGAAGTTCCCTTTAAAAAGATACATTGAATCGCATTCCTGGCATGACCGTGGCAGGCACGCTTAGAGCCAAGTCGGTTTGGGTACAATGCAGTGTGGGCATGAGGTCGATACGGGCTTTTCCGCCCATGTCAAATCCGATGTAGCCATGCGTCCGATTGATTCTATTCGCTACCACAGGGGCGTCTATCTGGCTTATGATGCTGATTAATCCGGCAACAAGCCCATAGACAACGGCTTTGCCGAGATATGCGTCCGACTCGGCTTCAGTATAGTAGTAATTATCCCTACTGTTACCGTACAGGCTTAGCTGGTAAATGGATGCACCTGCAAATCCGACATGGGCTCCCATGAACAGAAATCCTTTGCCCACCTGGCCGTTATACATCTGCCCGGCACCACAGATGAAGAATGACCACAGCCACGCGGCTGCGGGCGACTTGTGGTGATACAGTGGCTGTCCGGCATTATTGTTGATAACCACCGTCGTGGCTTGGGCTGGCTGTCCTGCGGCAGTTTTTTCGTCATGTGATTCCTGTGCCTCTTCTTTTTCAATTCTTTGAACCTCTGAAATGTCATAGATGAATAAAGAACCGTCGGCGACTTGTATCTTGACCTTTGATCCGAAGTCCAACTCCACGATGGATCCCTTGATGATGCTTCCGTTTTTCAAATATACAACATCTTGTTGCCTGCTTTGCGCATTTGCTGAGGCAACCCCGAAAAGCAAAGCCGCAATCAATAAAACTTGTTTCCACATAATGAGTCCCCTAAAGATTCGTGTCGGGTGCAACTGTTTCTGTCCCACCAAGCCTCCAAAGTGGAAAAATAAGTACAAAAGAAAAAGGCATGAGGCTTATGTACTCGTGTCCGTCATCATTGGGTATCGGCAAACACCTCTTAGGAACGGTCTCTGTAACATAACTCACGCCTGAAGATACGCCATAGTCATAGCATATACAATCAAACGAAAGCACAAATGCGCGTCCTCCTAAAGAGAAATTTTGCCGATTTCAATGATAGGACAATAATGCAATGTCTTTCTTTGCTTCGTGGTTCTCTATCTATCGAGAACAGCTGCAAAAATACATCTTTTTATTAAATTGGTTACTCACATGCAGAAAAAGAGTTTAGATGAGTCTTGAAAAAACGTAAATGGTGGGTCATAGACCTTATCTCCTGCTTGAAAATTAAGTCCGATTAAAAAAAACACTATATTTGCTTTTCCCATTTCCAATGTGAATGAGATTGGAACGGTGGTCAAATCCTTTTCGGAGTTGCCCAAGTTGCTCGCCGATACGGTCTATTTCTCTATGTTCATGCATATTAAGGTTGGCGTGAATGACGACTTCATCAGGGGTGTCTTGTGAGAATTTTACTGACTATCTGGTTGAGTATAACTTCAATTCAAATGTGGATGACCGAGAGCGTGCGCGTGTCAATGCCGTCAGCTCGTTTGGCATCAAACGCATTGTCTATCGGTTCCAGGGATTTTGACAAATGGACCCTGTTTTGATCACAAAATCAGAAAACGTTATAATAGGCTGTGAGAATTAGGCGTTAGGGATCTGCTACCATGGAGAAGGATTTCAAGGCTGAAAACTCTTTTACGAAAAGTTTCTGCAAAGGCAACTCGATAGGCGCAAATCAGCAGAAAGCCAGAGCCTGTGGTGATGCCGAGAGGGGTACGATTGTTGCGACATCAGTGCTGTATAGACTTCTCTTGATTGCGCTTTCATTGGGCTCTATGAATTGTAAAAAAGTCTTGATTTTGTGTATTTCAATAAAATATGTATTTTTGTAGGGCGAAAGATTATTCTTGATTTTCATCATATTTATACAATAGTCTAAATATATGTCTGACTGTTTGGTGATTACACCGACATATAACGAGAAAGAGAATATTGAAAAAATTATCCGTAAGGTTTTCTCCTTGCCGAAAGAATTTGATATGCTCATCGTTGAGGATAATTCACCTGACGGAACAGGGGCTATAGTGAAAGAATTGATGAAAGAATTTCCCGACAGACTCTTTATCAAAGAAAGGGCGGGGAAACAAGGTCTTGGTACGGCTTATCTTGAGGGGTTCCGTTATGGGCTGGAACACGGTTACGACTACATGATTGAGATGGATGCCGACTTCTCCCACAATCCGGATGATTTGTTGCGTCTATATGATGCTTGTGCCACTGGCAAAGGCGATGTAGTGGTGGGGTCACGCTATGTGGATGGCAAAATCAGTGTGGTCAACTGGCCGATGGGTCGCCTCATGATGTCCTACTACGCCTCTATGTATGTCCGTATGGTGACAGGCATGAAGGTGTTTGATGCCACGGCAGGCTTCGTCTGCTACAGCCGTCGCGTGCTTGAGAAAATCAAGTTCGATAAAGTCCGCTTTGTTGGTTATGCCTTTCAAATAGAGATGAAGTATACGGCCACACGGCTCGGATTCAAGATTTTTGAAGTTCCCATCGTCTTCACTGACAGGATTTATGGGTCTTCCAAGATGAGTATGAAGATTTTTAAAGAGGCTTTCTTTGGCGTTTTCAGCCTCCGATTCCGTTGTTGGCGTCGCTACTGATTATTCCAATTGGCAAGCGACTAAGGTAAAGCAATTTTATATATGAAAAAGATATTTGTTCTGACCGCGGCGCTGGGCACCGCGGTTACTTTTTTTGCTCAGACGAGAATGTTGACATCAGACCAACTGATGACGCGTTCGCTTTATCCTTCTATAGAGTTACGCAATATACAGTTTGTTGGCAATGGCAGTCAGCTGGCTTATACGCATGGCGACACGCTTTTTGTTGGCAGTGCTAAGCGGATGCGTCCCAGATTGAGTTTGTCGCAGCTGAATCAGGTACTATCGTTGGCTCATCAGGACACGTTGATGTGGATGCCAGAACTGACGATGTTGAACGAGAGCGAACTCCAGTTTCAGGCAGCAGGCAGTCTGATGCACTACGATATGGAGCGGCGGACGCTGAAAGAGGTTGTTCGACGCAATCGCGAATATAGAGAGAATCTTGATGTGGCTCCGCAGACCAGCCGGTATGCCTATACGGATGGCAGCGCGCTGATAATATGTGATGCCGAAGGAGGTGAACTTAAGACATACTGCGATAGGGATTCGTTGAATGGTGATATTGAGCCTGGCGTGGTTTATGGCCAGTCTGTACATCGCAATGAGTTTGGCATAGAGAAGGGCACATTCTGGTCTCCCAAGGGCACTCGCTTGGCTTTTTACCGTATGGACCAGCGTATGGTGACACAATATCCTATTGTTAATACCGCTGTAAGGGTTGCCGAAGAGGCTCCTATCTACTATCCGATGGCTGGGATGAAGAGCCATGAGGTGACTGTTGGGGTGTATGACTGCGACAGGCAAAAGACCGTGTATTTGCATACTCGGCAAGACACCTCCGTAGGGGAACGCGAGGCTTATCTCACCAATGTGACATGGAGCCCTGATGAGAAATATCTGTATATCGCCAAACTTAACCGTGAGCAAAACCACATGGTGCTGGAGTGTTATGATGCCGAAACGGGGTTGTTGTCTCGAAGATTATTTGAGGAACGCAATGCACGCTATGTAGAGCCGTGCGATGGCCTGCATTTCCTGCCCAAGGCAGATGACGAGTTTCTGTGGCTGAGCCGCAGAGATGGATATAACCATGTCTATCGCTATCGTACGGATGGCACACTGGTTGGGCAGTTGACTCATGGCGACTTTGAAGTGAGTGAAATCATTGGTTTCGACGCCCGGGGTAGATACGTGTTCCTCTATGCCAATAAAGAAAGTGTGGTGGGACGCTATGCTTATAAAGTGGATTTGGCCACGGGTGAGATGACGCTGATGACTCCGGAACACGGCACTCACAGCGTGACGGTGAGTCGTGACGGCGGTCTCATCATTGACCGCTATAGCAATACCGAGACACCGTGCAATGTCGTTGTTGCCGCTACAGACGGACGTCTAAAGAGGCTCCTTTATCAGGCAGAGAACCCGCTGGCAGACTATGCCATGCCTGGCATCCGGATTGGCACTTTGAAGGCTTCCGATGCTAAGACTGACCTATACTACCGTATGATTACGCCCCCGGGATTGGACTCTTCGCGTCGTTATCCCACGATAGTCTATGTTTATGGTGGTCCACACTCGCAGCTTGTGACCGACAGCTGGCTGGCTGGAGCCAATTTGTATTTCATGTATTTGGCACAGCAGGGCTATGTGGTCTTCACGCTGGATAATCGTGGTACTTCCAATCGGGGATTTGAGTTTGAAAGTTGCATACACCGCCACCTGGGCGACATACAGCTGGCCGACCAGATGGAGGGTGTACATTACCTGAGTTCTTTGCCGTTTGTCGATACTGACCGGATGGGCGTAGAGGGATGGAGTTTCGGCGGATTCATGACCATTACCATGAAACTGGCACATCCCGAGGTGTTTAAAGTGGCCTGTGCCGGAGGGCCTGTGATTGATTGGAAATGGTATGAAATCATGTATGGTGAGCGTTATATGGATACGCCGCAGGAGAATCCCGAAGGCTATGCTGCAGCCTCTCTTATTGGGAAGGCCGACCGCTTGCAAGGCCGGTTGCTGGTCATTCATGGAGCAGAGGATCCCGTAGTGATGTGGCAGAACTCACTTGAATTTATTGATGCCTGCATTGATGCGGGGCGTCAGGTGGACTATTTTGTCTATCCCCACCATCAGCACAATGTTCTGGGGCGCGATCGCCTCCATCTCTTCGCCAAGATGTTTGACTACTATGAGACATTTTTGAAATAGTACAGAGACGCCTGTGCCAGTACGAATTGGAGACTATCTGTGCAATAATCACTCAATTTGGTTGCAGGACAAAAGGAAATGAATAGTAACGATACTAAATAGTACCAAAACAATAAAAACAGCATGTTTACAGGAATTGTTGAAAAGACTGCCCGTGTGGTAGCCATCGAGAAAGAGAATTCAAACTATCATTTTACTTTGTCAGTGGATTTTGCTGACGAGCTGGCCATAGATCAGAGTATGGCACACGATGGCTGCTGTCTAACTATTGTTAGCATTGACAAGGAGCGGCAGCAGTATGTCGTGACAGCTATGGATGAGACGATGCTTAAGACCAATCTTGGCACGTGGCATGTGGGGTCGGAGGTCAACGTAGAGCGTGCCATGCGTATGGATGGACGTTTTGATGGACATATAGTGCAAGGCCATGTGGATCAGACGGCTCGTTGTGTTCGCGTGGAGGATTGCAACGGCAGTTGGCGTTACTATTTTGAGTATGATTACAGCCCGGAGAAGAAGAATATCACGGTGCCCAAAGGCAGCATTACCATCAATGGCGTGAGCCTTACCGTCGTGGATTCTGCACCAGGCAGTTTCTCGGTCTCGATTATTCCATATACCCATGAGGTTACTAATTTTCATAATTTTACTGAGGGTACTGTTGTGAATATAGAGTTTGATGTCTTTGGCAAATATGTACAGCGTCTGATGGATGCCTATATGGTCCAGTTGCAGAAATAATTCCCTTTACGCCACGACGGAATGAGGCATACACTCTTGTTGGTATTGTTGTTGAACACCGTGTCCATGGTTGCCCAGATGCCTGCGGACAGGATTTTGGGTATTTATCGTGCCGTATCGCCCATTGATGGAGATACGGCCGACATACAGGTATCGCGAGCCGCCGACAATACCTATCAGGGCCGTGTGGTGTGGGCCAGCCGTCGCACAAACCCTGATGGTAGTGTCCGCACCGACTGCAACAATGCCAATCCGGCACTGCGTAGCCGTCGCTATGATCAGGTGATTCTGTGCTGGGACTTGCGCTACAAGGATGGCGAGTGGGTGAAGGGCAAACTGTATGAACCCACTACGGGCAAGACATTCAGCGTGAAGATGAAACTTGCTGCTAATGGCCGCGATTTAGAGGCTCGATACTACAAGGGCGTTCCTGCTGTAGGAATTTCTTGCACATGGCAACGCCAGAATGACTGACCCCGCTTCTCACACTTCTTATCGGATTTGTCCCCAAGCCCTATAATGGCAGGGACCAACAAAAAGATGTTCTATGAACATGTGGTTACACATTATAATTAACTTAATTAATTAACACAAAAAAACAAAAAAAGATGAAACAGAAACGTTTTATTTTGCAGGAATCCGAGATTCCAACCCAGTGGTACAATGTTCAGGCAGAAATGCCTAATAAGGTTCTCCCTTTTAAGAACCCCGGCACAGGTGAAAAAATGGGTCCAGAGGATTTGTATCCCATCTTTGCTAAGGAGTGCTGTAATCAAGAATTGAATCAGAAGGATACCTGGATTAATATTCCCGAACCAATTCGTGAGAAGTATGCCTATTACCGTTGCACGCCGCTGGTTCGTGCTTATGGACTGGAGGAGGCTCTGGACACCCCGGCGCATATCTACTTCAAGAATGAAAGCGTCAATCCATTGGGCTCTCACAAGATTAACTCTGCATTGGCACAGGCTTACTATCTGAAGCAGGAGGGCATAACAAATGTCACCACCGAGACGGGTGCAGGTCAGTGGGGTGCAGCGTTGTCATATGCCGCTAAATTGTTCGGATTAGAGGCTGCGGTTTATCAGGTCAAGATTAGTTATGAGCAGAAGCCCTATCGCCGTAGTGTGATGCAACTCTTTGGCGCTCAGGTGACGCCGTCGCCATCCATGTCTACTAAATTTGGCCGTCGCATCCTCACCGACTTCCCCAACCATCAAGGGTCTCTGGGTACTGCTATCAGCGAGGCCTTGGAACTGGCCATGAGTACGCCAAACTGCAAATACTCGTTGGGTTCTGTGCTCAACCATGTCTGCCTGCATCAAACCGTTATAGGTCTTGAGGCAGAGAAGCAGATGGCCATGGCTGGCGAATATCCTGACGAGGTAATTGCCTGCTTTGGTGGTGGTTCTAACTTCTGCGGTATTGCATTGCCGTTCCTTCGTCACAATTTTAATGGCAGCCGCCACACTCGTTTTACGGCTGTTGAACCTACGGCCTGCCCCAAACTCACCAAAGGAAAATTTGATTATGATTTTGGCGATGAGGGCTGCATGACCCCGCTGATTCCTATGTACACCCTGGGTCACGATTTTCGGCCATCTAACATTCATGCAGGCGGTTTGCGCTACCATGGTGCTGGTGCCATTGTCTCCCAGCTGCTAAAGGATGGCTTCATTGAGGCCATGGATGCCGAGCAGCTTGAGGTCTTTAAGGCAGCTGAACTCTTTGCAAAGAGCGAGGGCATCGTGCCCGCACCTGAGTCAAGCCATGCTATCTATGGCGTCATTCAGCGCGCTTTGGAGTGCAAAAAGACAGGAGAGAAGAAGGTCATCCTCTTTAACCTCTCTGGGCATGGCCTCATTGACATGACTGCCTATGACGACTATATGTCGGGCAACATGGTGAACACTACGCTGTAATTGGTCATCCTATTCTATGCGGCGGGGGAACTTTAGGCATGAAAGTTCCCCCGCCGCTATTTTTAAGGATTTTAGACTGCGCTCTAATCTTAAGGTACGGGGTCATAGCCCGAGCCGCCCCAAGGATTGCAGCGGAGTATGCGCTTCAATGTTAGCCATCCGCCACGAAATGGGCCGTATTTTGTAATTGCCTCTTGCGCATATTGCGAACAGGTCGGGGTATAGCGGCAGGCTGGGGGCGTGAGCGGCGAAATGCAACTGCGGTAGAACGCTATCAGCCATAGCATTAGGGCTGACAGACTTTTGCATAAGAGATTCCATAACCGTGTCATGACGGGCTATTGGTCTATTGGGTTGTCAATGCTGACAGGGAGGCAGGGGGAGTGTCTTGGCGCATATCAGCCGATGACTCTATCAGTGTGCTTAATTGTCGCAGGGCTTTGTCAAATTTGTGAGATAGCGTGGCATAATCCATGATGGAGGTGTGAATGTAGTTGAAAGAGATGGTCATGGATAGCCCTTGTTCCTGTAGCTGGCTGTAGAGGTTGTCCTTGCGCAGCCTGTAGCATTCGCGAGTGAGTCGTTTGACGCGGTTGCGGTCTACTGCATGATGAAATTTCCTCTTGGACGTGGTGATGAGAACTTGTGCCGGCATTGGCAGGCTGCCAGCAGGTAGCAGTTTATAATGAATGCTATAGGGAAATGCCATCAGCTTTTGCCCTGATGCGAATAGGTCATCTATCAGGGCCTGGCTGCATAGCCGTTCTGATTTACAAAAAGTGCGGGGCACGTTTCAACCCTCCACCTTAGAATTATTTGACTTCGGCAAATGTCTCAGCGACGGCTTTCTGCTGGGCTTCCTGTGCAGCTTGCGCCGCTTTGGCTGCGGCTCGTTCGGCTCTGCGGGCTGCTGCTTGAGCTTTACGCTCCTCTTGCAGCTGCTTGTATTTGGCTTTATCGGCAATCACCGAACGGGTTTTCTTGACAGGGGTTGTGCTGTTGGCAGTTGCTGCTGCACTGCGTTTGCTGGGTTCTATGGCTTTGGACTTGGTTGCGGCTATGGTTTTGGGAACAATTACCTGTCCCTGCTCTTTGCCGAGTATGTAGTTCTCAATAGCCATAGCCATTGAGGGAGAGGTCTTGGTAGGGGCTGCCACGTCCAAATTGAGGCCTGCTGCGGTCAGGGCCGCATGGGTTGTGGATCCCAGTGCGCCAATGGTGATGTCTCCGCTTTTAAGGTCGGGAAAACTTTGTTTCAAGGCTTTCACTCCGTTGGGCGAGAAGAGCACAATCATGTCGAAGTCTTTTAGGTTGAACTGGCTCAGGTCTTTGGGCTGCGAATAATACATCATGGCCCGGGTATATTTGAACTTGGCCTTGTCCAACTGCTTCGTGAAATCACTCATCTTGTCTTCTGAACAAGGGAATAAGTAATTCTCCTCTTTGTGCTTATACATAATGTCCAGCAGGTCGCTCAGATACTGCTGTCCAAAAAAGACTTTGCGCTTGCGATATTGTATGTAGGTCTGAAGGTAGTTGGCAATGGACTCCGACGTGCAGAAATACTTCATGCTGTCCGATATAGACTCTCTCAGTTCTTTGGCCAGACGGAAGTAGTTGTCAACTGCATTTTTGCTGTTGAATATTACGGCAGTATAGTCGCTTAAATGTATTCGGCTTTTACGAAACTCGGAGGCCGTGACACCTACGACATCAAAAAATTTGAAAAAAGTAAGTTCTATGTTGTATTTCTTGACTAAATTGCGGTACGGGGACTGTTCAATGTCGGTGGGCTTAGGTTGCGAAATGAGAATCTTTTTCAGTTTCATACTACAATTTCATTTGCTAAATACTCTGTCTTACTGCGAAATAAACATTTTTGCAAGCACGATTGCAGGGCCTATTTCAACGCTGCAAAGATAAAAAATTAAATAGAAATTGGTCTTTTGGGGGTGTGTTAAAATTATTAAGACCCCTCTAATGAAGTCAATGAGTAAGATGATTGCTATGGGTATGGAAATCAGTTGGATGTAAAGCTCCGCAGTGAGGTGCATGCTGTAGCGTAACAGTAGTAGAGGCATCATCACGATGCTTAGCATCAATTGGCATAGCTGGCTGATGCGAATATGCCTGGACGTTGCGGTTCGGTTGTCGAACACTTGCCCTAAAAAAACAATGAGTCCGTTGCGTATCACCAGCAATAGGAAGCCCCCTATAGCCAATAGTAGCACTTCCCATGCTGCCGAAATGCTATTGGTCTCTGGATAGGTTTGGTGGAGTGCAAGGCTATAGAATGCCAAAGTGATGGCGCAGAGAATGGTGGGAGTCAGGAAATGGATGGCATGATGCATCATTTTTTCCCGTTGGATAAATTCAAAATAACTTTGGCTGAAAATCGCTTTAATCACTTGGGTGATTTTCAGTCGATGTGAGTATAGATATAGGTATGCCGTAATGGCGAGCAGTATGGTCCCTACGGTCATCCAGCCATCGGTATGGTTGGCACTCCGTGGCAGGGGCGCGTCGTTGACGACCTGTAATTCGTGTCCAGCGAATAGGCTGTTGTGGGTTATGATGGTGTCGATGGTGTTGGAAGAACTATCGACACTATTGTGCTCAAGAGGCATCCCGGACATCGTTGGCTCGACAAAGCAGTTGGGACAGAACCTCAAAGTTCCTATGTCGAGGGTGTCTGCCATGGGGGCCGCCACGTATGGATGCAGTTGTGTCATCTGAATCGATGCCATACTGTCAGCGTGGATGCTATCCAATTTCGCTATGCAGATAGTGTCAGAACTCTCTGCCGATAGCTCCTGTTGGGGCAGCATTTCCATGGGGATAACCTCGGGTGCCGACAACGAATGCTGCTGAGGTATGGTGGAGGCCATACTGTTGAGTGCATTAGTTGAATTTTGTGTTGGATTGGGTTGATTCACAGGTGTCTATGTGTGATTCGGCCTATGAGTGGCAAATTGCAAAATTACGTATATTTTCAGAGTTCTACATATGATTTTCGTGCGTTCAGCATGTCAGCATAAGCATCTTCTGGTAGTATGAGGCTGAAGTTCGGGTGTATGTGTCATGCCAGAGGCTTGAATACATCAAATACGATGGTATAGCGATGCGGTGGGTGCTTCTAACGGGTGGTGTGCAAAAAAAAGATAGACAAAATGGACAACTCGTTCTAATACTGAAAAATAATATGTATTTTTGTCCGATTGAAAATTGGTATTGCCGTGGTCTAACGTGTTGTGCTTAACCTCATATCGCTCCACAATGCCACAAAATTCTGTATGTCTATGAAGTGTTCTATCCCTAAGGGTACGCGCGACTTTCTGCCACGAGAGATGGCGCGCCGTAATTATATTTTTGATGTCATCCGTGATGTCTTCAAGCTTTTTGCTTTTGAGCCTATCGAAACTCCAGCCATGGAGAATCTTTCTACCCTTATGGGGAAATATGGCGAGGAGGGCGACAAATTGCTTTTCAAGGTGCTCAATTCGGGTGACTTCATGAAGGATGTCGATTTTGGCCAGGACCATCGCAAGGTGGCTTCCCAAATTTGCGAACGCGGCCTGCGCTACGATCTCACGGTGCCTTTCGCCCGCTTTGTGGTGCAACATCGTGACGATCTTGTCTTGCCGTTCCGCCGCTATCAGTTGCAGCCAGTGTGGCGTGCCGATCGTCCGCAGAAAGGTCGTTACAGGGAGTTTTACCAGTGTGATGCTGACATGATTGGCAGCGAGTCGCTGCTTAATGAATTGGAACTTGTACAGATGATAGACCGCGTGTTTCGCCGTCTGGGGGTGTCGGTTACACTAAAAATCAACAACCGCAAGATTTTGGCTGGCATTGCCGATTTGGTGGGTGCTCCAGACAAACTGGTGGATATCACGGTAGCCATTGACAAACTGGACAAAATAGGACGTGACAAGGTTTGTGAGGAATTGCTCGATCGTGGTCTCACAGAGGCTCAGGTGATGGCTCTCAACCCTGTGTTTGAACTCGGCGGCACTGTGCAGGATAAACTTGCTCGGCTCCAGGCTATGTTTGCAGGTAATGAGACCGGGCTGAAGGGGGTTGATGAGATGCGCGAATTGTTTGGCTATATAGACGATTCTGATATCTCTTGCTCTGTCGAACTTGACCTCACTTTGGCTCGTGGACTCAACTACTACACTGGGGCTATCTTCGAGGTTAAGGCTAACAATGTGTCTATTGGCAGTATTTGCGGAGGGGGACGTTACGACAATCTTACTGGCATTTTCGGTATGCCTAATGTCTCAGGGGTAGGCATCTCCTTTGGCGCCGATCGCATCTATGATGTCCTTACCGAGTTGGACAAATTTCCGTCCGATCTTTCGCAGGCAGCGCAGGTGTTGTTTATCAATTTTGGTAGCCAGGAGCAGTCCTACGCCATGCGCTGTGCTTCGCAACTCAGGAGCGAGGGCATTAGTGCATTGGTCTATCCGGATGCCGCCAAAATGAAGAAACAGATGGATTATGCAAACCGCAAGGGCATTCCTTTTGTGGTTTTCGTGGGCGAGGCAGAAATTTCCAATGATACGGTGACTGTCAAAAATATGCAGAGTGGCGAACAGCAGACCGTCGGTCGCCTTGCTCTTGCCGAAATCGTAAGACGATGAAACGAATTATTGCCTTTTTAGGCTTTGTTGTTGCAGTTGGCAGCCTCTGGGCGCAGGACACGCTGGCTCCGTTACAGGAACCTGTGATGGTCAATGTGGAGGATAGTGCAGATCGTCCAGACCTCGGCTTTCGCATCCAGCAGCTTCGCGACAGCCTGCATACTTTGCAACAGGCGGCTGTGCAGGATTCTGCCAGCCTCTCCATGTCGGCATTGCGCATCCGCACATTGCAGAACCAGCTGGACGGGCTCTCCCGTCAGCGCGATTCTTTAGAAGCCTCCAATGCCCGTTATCAGGACGAACTAAAAGAGAAAAATAGCCTCATGCAAAAACAGTTGGCGGCCATGCAGGAAAAGGAACAATTGTTGGCCGAAAAAGAACAACTCTACCGTGAGGCCATGACGAATTCCACAATAGACCGTGTCAAACTACAGGCAGAAATAGACACCCGAACCGCTCGCATTGAGGCCAAAAGTCGCGAGGTGGAGTTTCTGCAGCAGGACATAGAGGCGAAGAATGCTCGTCTCGAAGAGCAAAAAGCCAGTTATGAGCAGCTGGCGCAGCAGAGTGCGGGCTACCGCCGCCATATCGACTCTTTACAGGCCATTGTCACGGCACATGAGAAAGAAATTATCCGCAAGGAGGAACAGGCTAAATATATGGAGGAACGTGCTAAGGCGGCAGAAGCGAAGATTTCCGAGGCCACCAATCGCAAGAAAAAGGTACGGCCTATACAGGGCGTGGCGATGCGCTTCTTCCGCACTCCGCAGTGGGAAATCCTTCTCACTCCAGAAAATGACGGAAGTTATGGAAAGGTAGTTCGCAACCGCAATGCAGGCAATGTGGAGTTTGACTTTCTTACGGGAGCCTCCGTTATGCTGTGGGATATGACTAAGTATTTTAATCGCAGCCACTCCATTGAATTGAAAAAGGGTGATACGGTGCGTTCGGTGCAGACCATGAAGCAGTTCGACCAGTCCTTTGCCTACGATCTGGGGGTCTATGTCGGTTTCGGAGGCAGCAATCTTTTCAAGAATTTCTACCTCGGAGCCTCGTTCCGGTTCCTCGATTTCTTCTATCTCATCAGTGGGGTGAATATTGCCGAGTACGAACTCCTTGACAGCAGCCATTCCGAAGGCGGTCGTGTGGATACCAATCACACTCTTGACAACATTACGGTCAAATCGTGGAAAGTCAAGCCTTTTGTGGCACTTTCCATTGACCTCGAATTTCTATCGTATATCAAGAAGTAGTGTTACGGCCTTAACGAGATAGGTATGTTGCGCTTTGGATACGAGTTTCGTCCTATGTCCGCATAGATTATACAGCCCCTTGCGCAATCCTTTTCTTGGCGTTTTTATAGTCCGATTGTCTGGGACGATATTCTATTACGCTTTAGGATAGGCGGGTGCTCTTGCTATAAAGTGGTTTGTGATGCAGGCCCCGTCATGGTTTGGAAACAAAGTGGCTGGATTGGAGGCTCTCTTGAAAGTAAATGTTCTCTTTGACAATGGAACGGATTTCACTGTCGAAGGTGTAACTTCCGTTATCGTGAAAGGCCACTTCGATGGCTATGCTATAGATGGGGACTTCACGCAGCAAGTCGGCATGGGGTGAGCTTCGCAGACGTGCTGCGTCTTTTTCTGTAATGACAATTGCACGTCGGTCTGAAGGCAGCTGATCCAGCTGCTTCAGCATGGTCTGAATGTCGTGAAGGTGATATTGATAGTGGTCGCCATGGACGATGGTCTGTAGGTGGACACTCCTGCTTAGATAATCGTGCAGCGGTTTGGGGTTGGCTATGCCAGTGACACATAAGATGTCCTCGAAGTCTGTGACTTTGCAGGTTTCTCCTTCGAACAGTGGCATGAGATCACCGTATTTAATATAGGAGAAAAATACTTTCTGGTAGTTGCGGGCATTGATAGCCGCAGTAATATTGTGCCGGGTAATGGGGTCTATTTTTTCTGGTGATTTGCTTACTATGATAATGTTGGCTCGGCTGCGGCCTCGTTTAGATTCGCGTAGATTGCCGAAGGGAAGTATGTGGTCATCAAAAAAAGGATGGCTGTAGTCGGTGAGCAGGATGTTGAGGGCTGGTCTGATAAAGCGGTGCTGATAGGAGTCGTCAAGCACGACTAATTGCAGCCCTGCCACCTTTTCTTGCAGTTTCTTGATGCCCTCCAGTCTTTTTTTGCATACGGCAACGGTGACGTTAGGATACTTATTGGCCACCATGGCTGCCTCGTCGCCCAGCAAGCTGCTGTCGTGCGTGCCGTCGTCTATCTGAAAGCCAGAACTTTCGCGGCGGTAGCCACGGCTGAGCATGGCGGTGTTGTGCTGGTCTGCTAACAGGTGGAGCAAGTATTCCACATGCGGCGTCTTCCCCGTGCCGCCACAGGCAAGATTTCCAATGCCAATGGTTGTTATGCCTGGTGATTGCTGTCGGAGCAATCCCAGATCAAAAAACAGGTTGCGAAAAAACACCACGACGGCATACCACATTGTAAGCGGAAACAGACAAAAAGAGAGAATCTTGCGTATCTTCATGACGGAGCCCACGGCTGGCTGTGATGAAAGTCCACGCCAATAAGCGAGGCAAATGTACTCTTTTTTTTTAGAATATGCAACATTTTGTTTCCGAAAGCCTTTTGGGACTAAGGGTTATAATGCTGGACGGAAAATGACACTTACGGGGACTCCGAAAGACTTGCCTTGGTAGCCGTATGTATCAGAAAAAATCCGTCGGGAATACGCTACAGTATTCCCGACGGATTTCATCGTGGTATAATCCCTATGGTGTAGGGTGAGTTTATTTGTGGTCGAAATAACGTTTGTATAGTCCTTCAAAGGCTTTCCCATGTCGGGCTTCATCACGTGCCATCTCGTGTACGGTGTCGTGGATGGCATCCAGCCCCAATGCCTTGGCTCGTTTGGCCAGGTCGGTTTTGCCCATGGTGGCCCCATTTTCAGCATCAATTCTCATTTTGAGGTTTTTGGCTGTGCTATCGGTCAGTACTTCACCAAGTAGTTCGGCGAATTTGGCCGCATGTTCAGCCTCCTCGTAAGCGGCTTTCTCATAATAGAGTCCCACCTCGGGGTATCCTTCGCGGTGTGCCACACGAGCCATGGCCAGATACATGCCAACTTCGCTGCATTCGCCGTTGAAGTTAGCGCGTAGGTCATTGAGAATGTCTTCAGGAGCATCTTTGGCCACTCCGACAATGTGTTCGGCAGCCCAGGTGAGGCTCTCTTCTTTCACTTCTTGCATGGGTTTGCCGCAGATGGGGCATTTCTCTGGCATCTCGTCGCCTTCATGGACGTAGCCGCAGACAGGGCAGATGAATTTCTTTTTCATGGTAAATGTTTTTTTTTGTTGGAAAACGAATGTTTTAATCAAATATATTCAATTGTTTCTCTTGTAGTACCGAATGTTTTTCGGATGGGTCGAAATTGAAGACCAGTGCTTCTATAACGGAATGCCGATTTTCAATTTTCCCACCATTGTGGTAGAAGTGGTCTCGTGTCGTGATGTTGAAATGGCCCCAATATCTGTTGATCATTTCGTTTTTGCGGTAGTCATTATGATGCCATGTGGAGAGAATAAACTTTGCTTTAGTATTCAATAGGGCTTCATAGAGTTGATGCTCGTTCTGTTCTGTCCATCCGTTGTAGTAATCTACATATCTTCCCCAATAGGGCGGGTCACAATAAATTATGTCGTTTGGCTGTGCCTGTTGTATGGTTTCGACAAATGAGGTGTTGGAGAAATGCCATTGTTTTCCCCGGACAACACGTGCCACGTTGTCTATTTGGTTACATATCTTTGTAATGTAAGCAGGTGAAAACCGATTTGGTTTTTTGCAGAACGGCACATTCCATTGCCCATTGCGATTGAATCGCATCATTCCGTTAAAGCCTGCTCGTGATAAAAAAATGAAGTCATAAGGACTATATTGCTTATTGAACCTATCCCGTACTTTGCGAAAGTGAGCGTATCCATCATTTTCAGAATTGGCCAACAAGCGGCTTTCCTGCTCAAGATAGGCTCGCATCGTGAATGTGGTTACTTCGTTATTTTGAACTGCACGGTAAAAATTGATAATGTGTGGATTTGTATCGCCTACGATGTGATTCCCCCTTATTGGCGAGTTAAAACCTACTACCCCCGTTCCAAAAAAAGGTTCAATCCATTGTGAGTCTAGTGTTATTCCAGACGATAAAACTAAATCATTAATCCAAGGAATCAGTTTGGTCTTAATACCTTGTGATTTTATTGGGGGAACAATTATGGATGACATAGTTATCGTTGGATTTTCTTGCGTATGGACTGCTTTTTTTTCAGATACTCTGCATAGGTGGCGAGGTTATTATAGTAGGGTTTGCCGATTCCTGCCCCTCGGGCATCAGCGGCATTAAAGTAATTCATCCAATAGTCGTCAAAAACATCTTCTCCAAGTTTGGAGAAAGGTCCGTTACCCTTTATTAGTTGGTCTATATCAACAATTCCACCAATGTTTCTTGTGTTTCCGCTTCCAGTTTTATCGCTGGCGATTTTCCATTTAGGCTGTACAAAGAATATGAAATTCTCAATTACTGATTTTATAGTTTGTAATTCCTTGATGCTGTATGTTTTTTTTGGGGGTCGGTAATATTTTGTTTATACAGCATTCCAATAACTAAATGACATTTATAGGCATTATAGGGGTAGTCGGTGCTCTTTTTTACGTCCCGATTTCGAAAATACCCCCAGTAGGAACCAAGTGTCAGTCCATTCACTTTTTTATTATTGTCATAGAAACTTGATTTAATATCAACTGCAAACAAGTTCCCGTGCACATCTTTAAAGGTTAGATCGGGATAGTAGTTTTGAGCACTGGGTAATTCCAGTACCAAAACACTCTTACGGGCAAGATTATCTAGTTGTGGGATAAGAATGATTTCTATAATTTTGGATATAACTTTGGTGTCATTTGTGATTGTGTAAATCTTTTTGTTCACATCAATGAAGCCCTTTATAATCCACTCGTTATTTTCGGTTTCGAGCAGGTTTTTTATGTTTTCATTTCTGCTGCAAGCAGCTTGAAGAATGTGGCTTGATTCATAATGACGGTATGTTTATGGCAGCTTTCGGGTGGGTCAATGGTTTAGTTATTGTATTGTTGCCACCAGGGTGTCGGCCAGTTGCTGGAGGGCGGGCAGCTGCTCTTCTTTCATGGCGGATTTGATGGTTAAAGTGTCGCCAGCAAAGGTCATACCCTTCATCTCTTCCACCAGGGTTCGCATGAGTTTGCCGCTGACGGGTGCCCATGAGCCGTTTTCGATGATGGCCACGGTTCGGTTCTGCAGATTGTGAGCTTTGAGGTCCATTAGTAGGTTCTCCATGGGGGTGAAAATGCCGTTGTTGTAGGTTGAGGAGGCGAGAACGATGTGGCTGAAACGGAAGGCTTCGCTCACAAGATAGCTTACGTCTGTGTGGCTTACGTCATACATGGCGATGTTTTTCACACCGTGTTCGGCCAGCAGTGAGGCCATTTTTTCGGCCACAGCCGCAGTGTGGCCATAAATGCTGCCATAGACAATAAGGACTCCCTGCTCCTCGGGCTGGTAGCGACTCCAAAGGTCATATTTATCAATGAGGTAGCCCAGATCTTGGCGCCAGATGGGACCATGCAGTGGGCAGATCATCTGGATGTCAAGTCCAGCAGCCTTTTTTAGTATGGATTGTATTTGGGGGCCATATTTGCCAACAATGTTGACCAGATAGCGGCGGGCATCGTCCAGCCAGTCGCGGTCGAAGTGGACCTCATCAGCGAATATATTGCCGTTCAGTGCTCCAAAAGTGCCAAAAGCATCAGCCGAGAAAAGGATTTTATCGGTGGTGTCGTATGTCACCATTACCTCTGGCCAGTGAACCATTGGTGCGTTGACAAAGGTTAGCGTATGACGTCCAGTGGTGAGATTATCGCCCTCCTTGACGATGTGGAGGTGGCTGTCAAGATCAAAAGTGAAGAACTGCCGTATCATGGTGGCCGCCTTGGCATTGGTAACAATGGTTACGGTTGGATGGCGGAGCAGCAGGTCCTCGATGAGTGCGCAGTGGTCGGGCTCCATATGGTTCACCACCAAGTAGTCCAGTGTCCGTCCATTCAGGGCTGCTTCCACGTTTTCAAAAAATTGCTGGCCGATGGCGGCATCAGCAGTGTCGAGTATCACGTTTTTTTCGTCAAGCAGCACGTAGCTGTTGTATGACACGCCACGAGGAATAGGGTAAACGTTTTCAAATAAAGCCAGACGACGGTCACTGGCTCCCACATAGTATAGATCTTGGGTTATTTTGCGGATGTTATGCATAATGTTTATATGGCTATTTTGTTTGGGTAAGTGTAAGTTCTGTCACAAAGTTCAGTCACAGTTGGCTTTTGCGTCAGTTGTTCGACTCAAAAGCCCTATTCTACTGTCACGCTTTTGGCCAAATTGCGAGGTTGGTCCACATTGCGACCCTTGGCTACGGCAATGTGGTAAGACAATAGCTGCAGGGGAATTACCGATAGTAGGGGAGCGAAGCTATCTCGTGTGTCGGGCACCTCGATGCAGAAGTCACTCATGTTTTTCACTTGGGTGTCTCCCTCGGTGACAATCGAAAGTATGCGCCCGTTGCGCGATTTGATTTCCTGTATGTTGCTGACAATTTTTTCGTACATGCCACGTCGGGGGGCTATAACCACTACGGGCATCTCTTCGTCCACCAGGGCGATGGGGCCGTGCTTCATTTCGGCAGCAGGGTATCCCTCGGCGTGAATATAGCTGATTTCCTTTAACTTCAATGCCCCTTCGAGAGCCACGGGGTAGTTATATCCTCTCCCGAGATAGATGCAGTTTTTGCAGTAGGTGAAGATTTTGGCAAACTGCTCGATGCCTTTGGAATTGTCGAGTGTCTGTTGCATCTTCTCCGGAATAAGCGTTAGGTCGTTGATGATTTCGTGATAGAGTGTCTCGCTGAGGGTCTTTTTCTCTTTGGCCAGAGCCAGGCCGAACATAATGAGCGACACAAGCTGTCCCGTGAATGCCTTGGTGGATGCTACACCTATTTCGGGTCCAACATGAATGAAGGTGCCGCTGTCAGTGGCTCGGGCAATGGAGGAGCCAACCACGTTGCAGATTCCATAAACAAAGCAACCATGCGATTGCGCTAACTGAATGGCTGCCAAAGTGTCTGCCGTCTCTCCACTTTGAGAGATGGCGATTACCACGTCGTCTTTGTCTATTACGGGATTGCGGTAGCGGAATTCAGAGGCGTACTCTACGTCCACGGGTATTTTGGCGGCTTCTTCGATGAAGTATTTGCCAATGAGGGCGGCGTGCCACGATGTGCCACAGGCACAGATGATGATGCGTCGTGCTGTCAATAGGCGGTCTTTGCTCTCATCCACTCCTTTCAGTTTGATGCTGAGGGTGTCACGGTCAATGCGTCCGCGCAAGCAATTGCGTATGGCATTGGGCTGTTCAAAAATTTCTTTGAGCATGAAGTGGGCGTAGCCGCCTTTCTCTAATTCGTCCAGATTCATCTGCAACGTCACCAGCTGCGGGGTCTGCTGCACCGATTCGAGGTTGGTTATCAGTTGTTTGCCATTGCGGTTGAGCAGGGCTATTTCCTCGTCTTGCAAATAGATAACCTGATTGGTGTACTCAATAATGGGAGTGGCATCGGAACCCAGGAAGAATTCCGCCTCTCCAGGGGCGGCGGTTTCATTGCCTTTGCCCACGCCGATGACTAAGGGGCTGCCTTTGCGTGCGGCAATGAGCTGATTGGGATTACGCTTGTCCAAAATAGCGATAGCGTAAGCTCCAATGACGTTTTTCAGGGCCAGATGTACGGCGGTGATGAGGTCGCAATGGTGGGTGGTTTGCAGATATTCTATTAATTGCACCAGAACCTCAGTGTCGGTTTCGCTCTGAAAGGTCATGCCGTTTTTCTCCAGCTCGGTTCGTAGGGTCTTGTAGTTCTCTATGATACCGTTGTGCACCAGTGACAGGCTATGCGACTGCGAGTAGTGCGGATGAGCATTAGTGGTGTTGGGCTCGCCGTGAGTGGCCCAGCGGGTATGGGCTATGCCGATGGTGCCCGATATATCTTTCTCTTCGGCAGCGGCTTCCAGTGCCGCCACCTTGCCTTTGGCCTTGTAAACCACCAAAGAACCCGACTGGTTGATGAGCGACACTCCTGCGCTGTCATAACCACGATATTCCAGTCGGTGAAGCCCTTTGATAAGTATGGGATAGGCATCCTTGGGACCTATGTATCCAACAATTCCACACATATATTTTGCCTTTATAAAAAATAATTAACTGCAAAAGTACACTTTTTTTCGATATGAGTGTGCCCCGGAACTATCGGTCATGAGGGCATTTGTAAATAAAGTCTATCTTTGTGGCGAATTTTAAAATACAAGGTCATGGATAATAAGTCGAATGTTGTTTTAGTTACGGGGGCGTCGTCGGGCATAGGGGAGGCCTCGGTCCTGAGGTTGCTTGGCAAAGGCTGTATTGTCTATGCTGCGGCCCGTCGGGTGGAACGGATGCAGAAGTTGTCCGAGGCAGGGGCTCATTTGGTTCGGCTGGATATTACGGATGATGCTTCCATCTTGTCGGCTATCGACATGATCATAAGGGAACAGGGTCGTGTGGATGCATTGGTGAACAATGCTGGCTATGGCTCTTACGGAGCATTGGAAACGGTGCCTATGGATGAGGCTCGACACCAGATGGAGGTTAATGTCTTTGGCTTGGCGCGTATCACGCAGCTGATTCTGCCCATTATGCGGCGGCAGGGGGCTGGACGCATTGTCAATGTGGCCTCCATTGCTGGCCATTTTAACGAACCACGTGGAGGGTGGTACCATGCCTCCAAGCACGCCGTGGTGTCGCTTAGTGACTGTCTGCGTATGGAAGTGCGTGACTTCGGCATTCAGGTGGTTCTCATAGAGCCAGGTATGATAGCTTCGGAGTGGGCTGATATAGCAATGGACCATCTTGTATCGATTTCTCAAGGCACCCCCTACATGGCCTCATCTTCCCGTCAGGCATCCTTTTTCAAGCAGGGCTATGCCCGCTATGCAACGCCTGCTGACAGGGTTGCACGCTCCATACAGCGTGCGGTGCTATCCAGCCGTCCTCGTATTCGCTATCGCGATGGCTTTGGCTCATTTGTCATTCCATTGTTTCATGCGCTGCTGCCAACACGTTGGTTTGACACAGTCACACGTCGTATGTTAAACTAAATTTAGATTATGGATCTCATTCGCTTTCAGCCTATCACACTCGAATCACTATCCATCATTGGCCATTATTCGGCTCTTTGTGACAATCACGTGAGCGATTACTCGTTGGCCAATCTTTACGGATGGCAGCCTCGTTTCAATACGCAGTATGCCATTGTTGACGACCATCTGGTTATTCGATTCCTTTCGGATGATGGCACATGGTACATGCGTCCACTGCCCGCGGTCATGGGTGATTGTTCCGATACAATGCGTGTGATTGAGCGGTTACGCTTGGAGGCCTTCCGTTCGGGGCACGACTTTTCCCTGTACGGCATGAAGGCAGAAGAGGCTGCCCAGTTGCAGTCGCAATATGCTGACCGTATGACGGTGCAGCCGCTACGCAACAGCGCAGGCTACCTATACCTGCGTGAGCGTCTGGCCTCGCTGGCAGGCCGCAAGTTGCAGCCCAAACGCAATCATGTCAACAAGTTCCGCTCGCTTTATCCTGATTTTGAATACCACGAAATGGATGCTTCTCTTGCTATGCAGTGTCTCGACTTTGCCACGCGCTGGGCCGAACGCCATTTGGCGGCATTCCCTGAGCAATCTGATAGTGCCGAGGCCGAACTAAACGCCATCCGTCGTTGTCTCGACAATTGGGAGCGGCTGCCCCTTATTGGTGGAACGTTGTGGGCGGAAGGGCAGCTTATCGCATTTACTTATGGTTGCCCCGTTTCTGACGATACTCTTGATGTCTGTGTCGAAAAGGCGGATACCTCCTATGAGGGGGCTTATACGGTTATCAATCAACTCTTCGCCCAGCATGTGCCTGATAGGTTCATCTATCTGAACCGTGAGGAGGATTTGGGTGTGGAAGGTCTTCGCAAAGCTAAACTTTCTTACCATCCAGACGACATCCTGATACGTTGCCTCTGCTTCGAGCCCCTGCCTCGTCCGGCCGATGAGTGCGAACAGACGCGTGCCCTTTGGCAGCAGGTATTTTCCGATAGCGATGCATTTGTTGACATTTATTTTTCAAAAATCTATCGTCCAGAGCGCAATGTCTGCTGTTTGTCGGATGGGCGTGTGCTGGCTGCGCTTCAACTGCTGCCTCATTATTTGAAGTGGCACAATCAGCAGGTCCCTTCGGAATACGTGAGTGGGGTTGCTGTCCGTGAGGATAGCCGTTGCCATGGCATAGGTCGCCAGCTGGTGAGACAAGCTCATATCAAGGCTTATGGCGACGGAATAGTATTCTTATTTCTTGTTCCTGCTAATGAGCGGGTTGGACAATGGTATCAATCACTGGGCTATGCTTTCAATGCGGTTTGCCACTCGGCTCCACAAGATATTCTGTATATGGATTTTGAATCGTATGACAGTTGGCAGCGTTCGCAGGAAGTAGTGCTGCTCCACTCGTCAGAGGATTTCTCTATTGCGCAGCAGGACATTCGTTGTGAGGGACTCTCTGCCGACCGTGCCGATTATCCAGCGATGTCTCGTGTCATCAACGTCTCCTGTGCATTGAACCTTTACGCCAGGATTCATCCTGAGAGGGCTGAGACAATTCGTGTTTTCGGCGACCAAGACCTACCTTCAAACAATGGTATTTATCGTGTAGAATCTGGTGGTGTACGTCGGTTGTTAACTTCTGATACCACAGATTATAGTCTTTCTATATCTCAATTGTCCATAAAACTTTTTGAGGAATCAGCGGTCTCCCTTGCAATGATGCTGGAACGTTGAAAAAATGATACTGAGACATCTGATATGCCCTGTGTTTTTCCTGCCATTATATTTGTCTTATGAACTATCGTTACTTTCTCTTAGTTGTGCTGTCTTTGACGTTCCTTCCTTTAGCGTCGAGGGCTTTGCCTGATGGAGTGGTTGATACGTCTCGCTCTGATACGGTGGCACGAAAACCCTCCCTGTGGGTTTACTCTCTCAAAACCAATATAGGTTTCTCGCAAACGCAGTTTACTCGTTGGGCTTCAGGCGGCTATAACACTGCTACGCTGGCCACCTATGTGGATGCTACATTGGATTTGTTGCAGGGGGCCGTAATGGTCAAGAATCGTCTTCAGGTGGATCATGGCATTCTTGTTTCGGAAGAGAAACCAGTGCCGCAAATCAGTAAGGACAGGCTGTATCTGGAAAGCAGGGCTCAGTACATCTCTCCGATACGCCATGTCATGTATTTGGGAACGTTTGATTTAAAGACGCAGATAACCAATAATTACACCTATACTACTCCCACGGTTGAAGACCCAACGGCTGCTGATTGGAAGGCAACGCGTGTCCTCAAGTCGGCTCCGTTTGCACCAGGCTATATCAATATGGGACTTGGTGCCACTTGGTCCACCTGGAAATGGCTTACGGTAAGTTATACGCCGTTGACATTTGGTCTGGTGACAACTTCGAATGTCAGCCTCCGCAAGAATTACGGTATGCCGCTGCGTTCTCAGTATGAGTCAATAGAGTCTCCCGAGGATTATATGTACCATAGTCAGCGTTTTGAGTTTGGGTCTCAGTTGAAAATTGATATTAAAGTCAATCTGCGTCGCAATATGGAATGGATTAGCCAACTCTCCCTCTTTACGGATTATTTGGCGTTCGAAAAATCTCGACTGAATCTTGACACGAAGTTTTATTGGAAGCTGAGCCGTTTTTTCACCCTCACCGTATCTAATTTCAATATTTATGATGGGTCAGTGCTCGTGGTCGACGAGGATCATCCTGGTGGGCGTAAGGTTTGGCAATTGAAAGAGTTTATCGAATTTGGGTTTACGTACAGTATGGCCTCAAAAAAACATTGATGTTTTTATGGGAATTGCTGTCGAATAGTGATTGATTGCTTCCATACTCATTCTTTGGTTTTTGGCAGTGAAGTTTTCAACTACTTAGGATTGAAAAAAAAGCAATAGTTCCATTTCCCGCATAGGTATAATTTGTAATTTTACGCAAGTCTTTTGTCTTCCGACAAAGGATTTTATGTGTTTATAATCAGATAGATATAATTAAGGCGATGAGCAACGAAAAGAACGATTTTGAAAAACTGCACGGTCTGTTGTCTCAAGTGGCGGAGCGTATGGCTCAGATGCAGCCATTGTCGAACTCTCTGCACGACATAGAGGCAGACATTCTCAAGGAACAGCTGCGCACAATATATTCGGCATTTAGCCATCAGACGACAGCTGTTCGTGAGAATGTAAAAGAGGATGCACATCCGGTTGTGGAGCGGCTTCAGGATGATCCTGTGGTTGAGTCACCGCTTTCGACTCCTTCATCTCAGTCATCAAAATCTGATAGTGAGTCTTCCGACAGGACAGTCGAAAGCCTCTATGCGCCTGCTGAACCCGAGGTGGTTAGCCAGCCTGCTTTAGGACCTGTGATGGAACAGATTGAAGGCAACCCATTTGATAGTCTGTTCGATGGCGCGGCTCCACGATTTGTTGAACCTCCGGTTTCAGAACCTTCGGTAGCCGAAGTCCGTTTGGAAGATATCGAATCTTTGGCGATGGATTCTCGCAAAGCGGCTCCAACGCAGACTGCATCTGCCTCTCATGATGTATCCATCTCTGAACCTCCGAAGACTCAGCCCGCCAAGCAGCAAAAAAACACGGCTGCAAAGACTTCTCAAAGCAACGAAATCTCGTTGATGGATTTGCTGAAACAGCCTGTTGAAAATACTCCAGCCCCACTCACCATTGCTGACAGATTGGGTCAGGCTACTTCGGTAGAATCGCAAGTGGGGACGCGCGTCTCACAAAGCAAGGTGAATGACCTTCGCACCATCATCAACATCAACGACAAGTTCAGCTTTATGAGCGAACTGTTTCATAATAACATGAAAGCCTACAATGATTTCATATTGCGCCTCAATGCACTCGCCGACCGACAGGCGGCATTGGAACACGTGAAGTTGATTTCACAAGAGTTTCAGTGGGATATGGAGTCTTTGGCTGTCAAGACATTCTACAGCATCTTCGACCGCAAATTCTAATTACTATTTCGGCAAATCCATGAGTACAGGCAAGGTCATTCTTTTCTCAGCACCATCCGGGTGTGGCAAAACAACGATTATCAAGGAACTTTTACGTCATTTTGATAATTTTGAGTTCTCTATTTCGGCTACTTCGCGTATGCCGCGTGAGGGTGAGCAGCATGGCAGGGATTATTACTATATGTCGCCCGAGGAGTTCAAGGCTCATGTGGCAAAAGGTGATTTTTTAGAGTGGGAGGAGGTTTATGAAGGCATTTGCTATGGCACGCTGAAGTCGGAAGCCGATCGCATTTGGAATAATGGCCATGTGATTGTTTTTGATGTTGATGTGAATGGGGGAAAGAACCTGAAGAAATATTTTGGCAGTCAGGCCCTGTCTATCTTTGTCATGCCTCCCAGTGTGGAGGTCCTTGAGCAAAGGTTGCGCAGCCGCGGCACGGAAAGCGAGGAGTCTATATGTAAACGTTTAGGTCGCAGTGCCAAAGAGCTGGAGGAAAGTCGCCATTTCGACGTGACGGTTGTCAATGACAAGCTGTCTGTTGCCGTCGACGAGACGCGCCGTATCGTGGACGAATTTCTGAAAAAATAAACTGACCTATCGTCTGGATGCTCCATGTTCAGAATACTTGCCATATTGAAGCGTTATGACTTTGTCATTGTGTTCTTGCTTCTGGAGTTGGGAGCGGTGCTTTTGATTACCCGTCATAGCTACTATCAGCAGTCCAAAATCATCACCTGGGGCAATAGCATTTCGGGCGCCATCTACAATGCAGTCTCTTCTGTTACCGAGTACTTTGGATTACGTACACAGAATGAAATGCTGGCGGCTGAGAATGCGGCCCTACGCTCGCAGATAGAAGAGTCGTATATCAGTTTCGATAAACAACGTTTTGTATGCAACGATACGGTCTACCTGCAGACGTACCATTACATTGATGCACGTATCATTAAGAGTTCGTGGAACAAGCCGAGCAACTATTTGATGATTAATAAGGGGAAACTCCATGGCATAATGCCTGACATGGGGGTTATCTCGCCTCAGGGTCTGGTGGGTGTGGTGGTACAGACTACTTCCAATTTTGCTACTATCATGCCGATATTGCATCCCGACAGCCGTAGCAGTGTTAAAATCAAACGTACCAATTCTAATGGCACCTTGGTATGGGAAGGTGGCGATTTCCGCTATGCTACGGTGATAGATATCCCCACCACGCACCAGTTGCATCAGGGTGACACTATTATCACTTCTGGCCAGGATCCTACATTCCCCAAGGGCATTTTGGTAGGCTTTGTCGAAGAGACTACCACACCTCCAGGCAGCGGATTCTACAATATCCGTATACGTTTGGCCACTCAGTTCAATGTTTTGGAGCACGCCTATATCATCCATAACAATTTCAAAGAGGAACAGGATTCGCTATCCATGGCGGATTAGCGTCTTGGAGAGACCTGCTGTATCAAAAAAGGACAAAGTCAACCTATTACGTTATCAATATAGTGATTAACCACCTCATCCCACAGAACATCTTTCGCTTCCTGCTATTGTTGGTACTCCAATTGGCGGTTCTGAACAATATTGGTCTGGGTAGTGTGATAGTGCCCAATATCCTCATCCTGTTTGTTCTCATGCTGCCAACCAATCTTGGACGTACGCCGATGCTTTTGCTCGCTTTTGTGTCGGGCCTGATATTGGATATATGTTCTAATATTTTGGGCATCCAGGCTTTCTCGTTCACCATGGTAGCGATGGCTCGCATACTTTTTGCCGATCGCATTCTTTTGGGCAATGAGCCCGTGACAATCTCCCGTCCCAGTTTCCGTACGGTCTCTTTTCAGCATTTCTCCATCTATAGCCTCATTCTGTTGCTGATATATTACATTTGTTATATATTATTGGAGTCATTCTCGTTCCACAATGTGGGGCTGATGATTCTGACCATCATTCTGAATGTCGTTGTCTCATGGGTATTGATTATATTATACCAGCTACTATTTGTTCACGAAGAAGAGTAGTGGCTCTCCAGCGCCTTCTTGTTCTTTTTTTGGTGCTGTGGCCTGCCGTCAATCAGACTCAGGGGCAGGTGTCCATAGGTCAGTGGCGTGACCATTTTTCATTCAGCAAAGCTTTGGCTTTGGCTCCAGCACATGGCCGTATCTATGCGGCTTATGAGCAGTGTGTGGGCTACTATGATATGGCCGAAGATGCTGTTGGCAGAATGACCAAGGTGGATTTGCTTTCGGATGCAGGTATTGCTACTATGGCATACGACAGCATTACCCGAAGCCTCGTGGTGGCGTATGTCAATTCGAATATTGACATCATTCAGAACGATGTCACCTACAACATCTCTGATCTCAAGCGCAGCGATATGTCGGGTGACAAGAGCATCTATTCTATCCGATTCTGGAATCATCGTGCCTATGTGGCCTGTGGTTTGGGCATATTGATTGTCAACTTGGAGCGCAATGAAATAGAGAGTAGCTGCCTGTTGGGCCCCAATGGGGGGGTATTGCCTGTCTATGATGTTGCTTTTGATGATAGTCACATCTATGCTGCTACGCTTCAGGGCATACGTTCTATTGGCAAGTCCGATCGATTCCCCAATATTGCCGACCGCTGGTCTGTGGACAGCACTTCGTTGCTGGCTGAGCGGCAGGTGTCTCATCTTGCGATGAATGGCTCAACCCTTCTTGCCGTGGCCGAAACTTTTGACCCTTCGATGAAGGTTCTGTACCGTGCCAACGGTATCGGGGATTTTGTCGCCGTGGATAGTGGTGACATCGTCTCGGTGCGTAGTGGCAACGGAATGACCACGGTTGCCTATGCTGGCAGTGTTTGTGTATATGGGGCTGACTACTCACGCCAAGAGTATCACGATGAGTTTGTCTGGGGCGATTTGGTTCTGCATGATGCTTGGCGAGACGGTAAGGGGGCTTTGTGGCTGGCTCACGACTGGGGCGGATTGGTTAGGATTGCGGCGGGAGAGGTTGATCATTCGTTCAATCCGGTGGGCAATGTGTCTGATAATGTGTCCAGTATTACTTCGTTTGACAATGCGGCATACATTTGTCCTGGGGGCAAGACCAGTACCTATGCCAATCGCTGGATTGGGGGCTCCGTATATACGCTGGTCAACAACGTGTGGTCGCAATTAGATCAGAGTGAGGCTACTGACACACTGACGGATTTTCTTTCGGTAGCAGTCAATCCGCGCAACCCAAAGCAAATGGCGGCCGCCTCCTGGGGATATGGCATTGTCGAAATCACAAATAATAAGGTGTCAGCTGTGTTCAACGAGTCCAATTCAGATGGTGCTATAGAGGCTTATAGGTCGGGAGCATGGAGGCATATCCGCATTGGCTCTGTAGCCTATGATAACGGCGGCAATCTGTGGGCTGTCAATTCTTTGGCAAGCAAGGGTCTGGTGGTCCGGTATGCTGATGGGACATGGAAAGGGTTTGAAACAGGCTCAATGGTTGATGGCAATGAATTGGACTGCATTGTATGCGACAGCATCAGAGGGTACAAGTGGATGAAAGGCAAGGCCAATCGAATCTATGTCCATGACGGTGTATCAAGAATGTCCTACGTCTCGCCCAACAATGGTAGCCGTTTGGAAACCAATAGGGTGAATTGCCTTGTGCAGGATCGCAGCGGCGATATGTGGATAGGAACAGATAAGGGCATCAAAATTATATATGATGGCTACAATGCATTTGGCAATGGAGGTAGTGGCGAACTCTCACCTGTCAATTGTGCGAATATTGTTATTAGTAATGGTGAGTTTGTCGAGTATTTGATGGCTTATGAGGATGTGCAGTGCATTGCTGTTGATGGAGCTAACCGCAAGTGGGTGGGCACTGCGAACAATGGCCTTTACCTGCTTTCGGCAACAGGACTGGAGGAGTTGTATCATTTTACGGCAGCCAACAGCCCTTTGCCGTCAGACCAAATTATTGCCTTGTCGGTACAGCCTCTGACGGGCGAAGTGCTTGTGGGTACTCCCAATGGGACTATGGGCTATCGTGGTGCAGCCACGTATGCCGGTGCCACGCCCAGCGACGAGGTTCGCGTCTTCCCTAATCCTGTAAAACCCGATTATGATGGGCCTATTGCTATCAAAGGTTTTACAAATAATGCCTTAGTCCATATTACCGACATCGCAGGCCATGTGGTTTATAGTACTCAGGCACTTGGTGGTCAGGCCTTGTGGTATGGGCGTACCAGCGAAGGCAAACGGGTCGGCAGTGGAGTCTATTATATTTTTGCCTCCGACTCCGAAGGCGGCAATCGCTCTGTGGGAAAACTCTTGTTTATACGCTGAGGCTATGCTGCTGAACACTACGGGCATTGTGCTGCACACCACGCGTTATGGCGAGACTTCTGTCATTGCTCGTATCTTCACGCGAAAGCTGGGCGTGCGTCCCTATATCGTCAAGGGGGTGCGCAGTCCTAAAGGCAGATCCAAGCAGAATCTTCTGCAGCCGTTGTCTTATCTGGATATGGTGGTGTACGACAAGCCTCGTAACGAGATTAATTTTATCAAGGAGATGCAGCCTGCTCGACAGTGGCAGACTCTCGACACCCATATGGCTAAGACCACGCTGCGGTTTTTTGCCAGCGAGGCTCTGAGTAAGAGCCTCCATGAGGCTGAACCCATGCCCGAACTTTTCGATTATGTGGTGGACACTATGCAGCGGCTGGATGAAGAACGCCATTTTATTGGAGGCTATCCTCTGACTTTCATGCTGGGTCTTACACGCCATTTGGGCATTGAGCCTCTTGATAACTACAGCCTTCAGGAACCCTGCTTCAACCTTAGCGAGGGCTGTTTTCAGTCTCCGTCACGGTTTCAGCCACAACTTTCTCCTCAGCAGTCGTTTCTGCTGCACCACTATCTTGAGGCTTCGCGCACGGGTAGTCCATCGCCAGTCGTCCCGTTGTCCGACCGGCAGGCTCTTTTGAATAGTGTGATTTCATACTATCAGGTACACTTGTCTGATTTTAAGAATTTTAAATCTCATGAGGTACTCCACGGAGTACTGCAATAAACCTAATCCTCTATGCAGAGGCCTTTCGTTTTGCTTGTTATGCTGGTATGCAGCCTTGTTGCTGGTGCACAGCAGGTCTACTGGGTGTTCTTTGCTGACAAAAATGGTTGCTCGTTCGACCCGTATGACTATTTTGATGCCAAAGCCATCGCCCGCTACCGACAGAGTGGCATCGACCTTTACGACACGAGCAACTACCCGCTCAGCAAGGATTATGTGAATCAAGTGCTACGGCTGGCAACCAGTGAGGTGGGCCAAAGCCGATGGATGAATGCTTTGGCAGTGGAAGCCACACCGTCACAAGCCGAGGCTATCGGACGGTTACCATTTGTCCTGCGGTGTCAGCCCATTGCAGTAGGCATGACGCTGACCCAAGCCCATGAACAGGATCCGACAGTGGCTCTGGACGAGGATTTGTCCCTTCGTAAGGCTGCTTTGTATGGGCAACTCGAAAGAATGGGGGGCATCTTGTTCCGTCACCATGGTATTGATGGACGGGGCATCCGTATCGCCGTGTTCGATGCCGGATTCCCAAGGGTAAACACCCATACCGCTTTCAAACACCTGCACGATAATGGTCAGATTGTTAAGACATGGAATTTCCCCTCCAGGCAAGAAAATGTCTATGGCTGGAACTCCCACGGAACCATGACTCTCAGTTGTATGGCTGGCATCGACTCTTCTCATGATGGGATTTTGATGGGATTAGCTACCGGAGCGCAATTCCTTCTGGCACGTACCGAGGTGGCCATGGAACCTTTCAAAGAGGAGGTGTGGTGGATGCAGGCTGTGGAATGGGCTGACCAGAACGGAGCTGACATTATTAGCAGTTCTTTGGGCTACGGCAAAGACCGCTACTTTACCCACGACATGGACGGTACTTCCTATGTGGCCCGCGCTGCAAACATGGCGGCACGTAGGGGTATACTGGTGTGCAACTCTGCTGGTAACGAGGGGAATGACAGGTCTTGGCGTACCATCATCACGCCTTCCGATGCCGACAGTGTGCTCTGTGTGGGCGGCATCGAGGATAGTCGTCACTACCGCCACATTGATTTCAGTTCCTATGGCCCCACTGCCGACGGACGGCTGAAACCCAATGTTTGTGCCTTTGGTGATGTCTATGCGGCTGGTGACAAGAACGACTCTGACATCCAAAATGTGCAGGGTACGTCCTTTTCATGTCCTCTGGTGGCAGGCTTTGCAGCTTGCGCCTGGCAGACCTGTCGCCATCTCTCGGCTATGCAACTGTTCAAGGAAATAGAGCATTCCGCCGACCTCTATCCCTACTATGACTATGCTGTGGGCTATGGTGTGCCTCAGGCTTCTTATTTTGTCGATTCTCAGAAAGTCAGCTCCGAACCTACATTTCGATTTGATGAACAACAGATGAGGGTTGTGCCACTAATCAACAAGCCATCGGCGACCTTGTTTTGGCACTTGCGCCGCCCCGATGGCACGCTTATCGAGTATGGCAGCCGCATAATCTACGGTCTCAGCGAGACTATCGGCATATACTTCTCTGTCTCAACCTCCGATACCGTCATGCTTGCCATAAGCCTTGAGGGCTATAGCGAGGCCCACCGGCTTATCCCCCGACAGAGTATGACTCCCATCAGCATTTCTATTGATGTTGTCAATTCCGACAATGAAGAAATCTATCATGCAAGCCCCCAAAAACATCAACCCTCTGGCTGGGGCAACACTTCGCCTCGTCGCTACGACATCTACTGGCAGGCTGGAGCGATGCTCAACAGTCAGAGCGATGAGGTCTCACTGCGTGGATTTTCACCGGTTAATCGATTAGGAGGCCGTCTTCTATACGCTTTCTCTAAGCCTTATGCCATAGGATTGGGCGCCGAGTGGGGCATGGCCAACTATAAACTCATGCCTGCTCAAACCAATCCCCTCGATAATGCCTTGTTTCTGAATGTGAACGACCTTTTGAAGAAGAAAATGCGGCAAGGCGAACTCAGTATCGAACTCTTTCAGCGCATCCGACTGGTCCCCGGTGGCTCTTTCACCCATCGAGGCATATACTGGGATTTGGGATTCTATGGCTCCTATAACTATTATCGCTATAAAATCACGGCAAAGGGCAGCGTCTCAGCTGCTGAAGAGGCTGTCACCACCTATCATGGTCTTGATTTCTCCGATGCCTACCGTTGGAACTACGGTGTATCTACCCGTTTAGGCTACGGCTTTGTCGGCCTCTACTGTCGTTATCGTATGACGGGCCTTTTCTCCAGCGAAGCAGCATCCGAAACCATGCAGCCCAATGGTTTTTACTTGTATTTGCCACGCTTGGAAATGGGGTTGCAAGTTGTTTTCTAAATTCCCAAACAACACTATTGGGTCAAACAATTAATATTTTGTCTCTTGCCGATAAGATTAATTGAGGATAGTGGTACATGAAATATTGTGAATCTCATTTCCTGGATTTATGGCTGTGTCGTGTGTTGTGAGGCATTAGACAGGTGTTATTTATCTTCCATTTCTCTGCCATATGGAAATCGGTGACTCGGCAACAGGAGTATCCGTTCCCCCAATAAGGGATTTTTGTTTTTAACTATAGATGCGAGTACTGGTATGGAACCCGTATCTGAACGGTGGGGTGCTATACGTGTGGCAGGTACAATGTAGATTAAACACAATAAACCTGCCATGCCGGAAAATGGGTATGAGCAGGTTTACCGTATTCCTGTCAAAGACAGATTGATTTTTCCCCTATTGGGAGCTATTGAAGGGGTTAAATATCCTTTGTGGCATTATGGTAGATATGCCATTGTTGAATCTGTATTAGAAACTTGTTTCGTGATAGGATTCTCTCAATGGTGTATTTTATGAATGTCTATTTCCCTGTCTTGTTTTTTTGCGGGGATACTGCTGTTTTGGACTTTTCGTCCTTGTTTACCGTGCGGGCCGTGTAGCCTATTTTTGTAAAGGCTTGAATCAGATTTTCTTCCGTGGTTTTGCTGGCATCATATTGAATGGTGACGGTCTGTTTTTCAATGCTGGTTTCAATGCGTTTCACGCCTTTCTCAAATCGCAGGTTGCCTTTGATTTTATTCTCGCAGCTGGTGCAGTGCATTTGTGGCGTAGTGGTGACTACCAGGGTTTTGATGTCTTTGGAAAAACTGAGCGTGGACAGCATCAGTAGGACGGTTAGGATGATTTGTTTTTTCATAATATTTAGGATTTTATTGTTTAATACGTGTATTATAATCTGCCGACATTCACTCGTAGCCCAGCATAGGCTAAGATGCCGTGTACTGGCCCCCACACCATCGTGGGGTCGAATGTTGTTCCCCATGGGTTGTCGGCATCTATGATGGTCTGCTGCTGACGATAGTTTGTCAGATTCTCGCCACCAATGTAAATTGAGAAATGTCGGAACCATCTTGTCACTTGGGCTGAGAGTTGCACATAGGTCGGAAATCTCTCGTTCCATGACGGGGTTCCGTCGTCAAGCAGGTAGGGTGAAGGCATCCGTCCACCTCCATTCACTTGTAGTGTGATGTCAAACTGCCATAGTTCAAGTGGAGTCTTGTAACTAAGTGTTAGGAGTCCTTTGTGACGACTGGACAAAGGCTTTTCCATCAGATTGCCTCCATAGGTAGTCTTCACGTCATTGAGTCGATAGGCAGCAGTTACATCCAGCCCTTCGATAATGGGGTAGCTGGCATCTATCTGGAAGGTGTTAGAATAAGAACGTCCGTCAAGGTTGGCAATGCGGATGATAGACGGACTGCTGTCATAGTCGAGTACGGTTTGATTTATGAAATGGGTGTAATAGTATTCAGCGTTTATTTTCAGTGTCTTTTCAAACAATGGGATGAAAAATGCACTGCTGATGCCATAGTTCCAGGCCGATTCTTGTTTTAACTCTTCTATGATTAGCTGGCGCCCAGAGGCTAAAAGATTATTGTTCTCTGCCCAGGCGTGCGTACTGCGATAGCCTTTGCCTGCCGAAAGGCGCAGTGTCACCATGTCAGAGGGTACTGCTTTCAGGTGTAGCCGTGGAGTGACAAAGGTGCCGTAAATACTGCTGTGATCAATGCGCAAGCCTGCCATGGCGGTCAGCCGATAATCAGGAGTATAGGTGTATTGTACATAGGCCCCGGGTGTCGTCTCAGTTTCGCCAGAAAGTTCTGATAGTAGGGTGGTCTGCTGGTCAAAACGGTCATGGTTAATGGACAGTCCAGCAGCAATATTGTGGCGCTCTGTGGGGCTGGTTTCGAAAAGCAATTGCGCATAGGCGTTATTTTCGTCAACTTGATATTCTTTTGCTCCATATAGTGCGTCAAGTTGGTGGAGTGATGCGTTGGCCATTAGTGCCAGATTAGTCCCATGTGTGGGGTCGAGCACAAGGGCGTGTTTCATATAAGCCTCATAACGGTTGGTCGATAAATCTATCTTATAGTGTGGCATGGAGGAACTTGCGTGTATTTGACCTCCTTCTCGATTCTCCTTCAGTAGAGCGACACCTCCATGAAAGATATATTTCCCCGATTGTACTCTCCATCGGTTCTGAATGTTGTATTGGCGAACATTAGGTTGGTCTAGAAATCCGTCGTCGTTCTGGTCGTGATGCCCGTAGTCATCTTGATAGTGAGCCAGCACCTCGGTACTCACATGCTCATTCAGGTGTAGGTTGGCATCGGCATTGGCTTCAAAGCGGCTTAGCGAATTTCCATAGAGGTTGAGGGTCAGTCCTTGGTCGTCCTGCGGTTTGAGATACTCCACGTCAATCTGACCGGTGATACCCTCGTATCCATTACGCACCGATGATGCTCCTTTTGACACCTGAATGCTGTTCATCCATGGCCCAGGCACGTAGTCGAGAGAAAAAGGCGCCGCTGTTCCGCGTAGGTTGGGCATATTCTCCGTGAGCATCTGCACATAGGTCCCACTAAGTCCTAATAATTTAATCTGTTTGGCCCCCGTAGCGGCGTCGCTATAATTGACATCCACTGACGGGTTGGTGGAAAAGCTCTCTCCCAAATTGCAGCAGGCTGCCTTAAAAAGTTCGTCACGATTGATGGTCACTCCGTTTTCGGCACCCGCCATACGGGTCACTCCAGTGCGTTTGGCTGTGATGGTAATGCCGTCAAGACCCTTAAACATGGAGGTGTCAAACGGTATGGAATCTATTTGTCCATAGATGGATACGCTCAGCATTGAGAGAATGCTGGATACGATATATTTCAATTTCATTGTAGTGGCTTTTTTTGATAAGGATAAACATTATAAAACAAAACACTTGCCCGAATCCCATTTGGAGTCAGGGTTGTGTCATTCAATGCTTGTCAGTATCAAATACGCCAAACGCAATTACGGTTAAGATACCCCCGTGGCGGTCCTTGCGACGGACACAAATGGCAATGCGTTTCATCTTTTTGAGACGCTGTCGCCTCTGTGGGTTGTGCGTGACACTCGCATATAATTGGCAGCATCACGTCAAAGTCAAAATCTGGGGCATGATCGGCAAGGGTAGGGGACATCTCGACGTGTTCTACCACCATGCAGTCATGTGTTCGAGGGCAGGCCGTATCGTCGGCCTCATCTCCATTCCACGGCAGGCATACGCTTACTCGTCCTGAGTGCAGACAGCGCACCACATCCGCTCCTGTGCCCATGAATATCATCATGCAAACCAGTAGCAGCGTAGTCATCAGGTGTCCTGCTCGTCTCATCATGGTTGCAAAGATACATCTTTTTTATTATCGGACAAAAAAACTATGGCGAATAGAGAAACCAGAAAACTTTCATACTTTTGCAGTCGGCAATGAATAGGTGTCCATTATCCCCAATACGGTCTATAAATCCGTACTCCTATGAGAAAATACTTGCCACATAGAAACGTTACTATTAAAAAACAAAGTATTTAGATATGACACTCGAAGAATTTCAGAATGAACTGCGGCAGGGAATCCCCAGTCCGCTGCCAGAACCGCAACCTTATGACACCACTGTCAACCATGCGCCTAAGCGCAAGGATATCCTCACCAAGGCCGAGAAGCAACTGGCCATCCGCAATGCACTGCGCTATTTCGAACCTAAGGATCATGAGATGCTGGCCAAAGAGTTTGCCGAAGAACTTCGTCTTTATGGACGCATCTATATGTATCGTCTGCGTCCTACCTATAAAATGTATGCTCGTCCCATTGACGAGTATCCCGCTCGTTGCCGTCAGGCTGCTGCCATCATGCTCATGATTCAAAATAATTTGGATCCAGCCGTGGCACAGCACCCCCATGAACTCATTACCTATGGGGGAAACGGTGCTGTATTTCAGAATTGGGCGCAGTATCGCTTAGCCATGAAATATCTGCGCGAAATGACAGAGCATCAGACGCTGGTTATGTATAGCGGACATCCCATGGGGCTCTTCCCAAGCCACAAGGATGCTCCACGCGTCGTGGTCACCAACGGCATGATGATTCCCAATTACTCCAAGCCCGACGACTGGGAGCGTTACAATGCCTTGGGTGTCACTCAGTATGGTCAGATGACAGCGGGCAGCTATATGTACATTGGCCCACAGGGCATCGTCCATGGCACGACCATCACCGTGCTCAATGCTGCGCGCAAGTTGGGCGGTGGCACAGCTGGCAAACTCTTTATTACTGCTGGCCTGGGCGGCATGAGCGGTGCACAACCCAAGGCTGGTAATATTGCTGGTGTGGTTTCTATCACCGCAGAAATCAATCCGGCGGCCACTCAGAAGCGCTTTGATCAAGGTTGGGTGGACGAAGTTCACTCCGACCTTGACGAACTCTTTTCAGAGGTGAACAAGGCTCGCGCTGCTAAGCAAGCACGGTCTTTTGCCTACCAAGGCAATGTGGTGGATCTTTGGGAGTATTGTGCCGCCAAGAACATTCAGGTGGATCTCGGTAGCGATCAGACGTCGCTTCACAATCCTTGGGCGGGCGGCTACTACCCTGTGGGGGTAAGTTTTGATGATTCTAAAGCCATGATGGCAGAACAACCCGAAATATTTAAGGAGAAAGTTCAAGAGAGCTTGCGCCGTCATGTGGCAGCTATCAATCAGTTGACGGCCAGAGGAATGTATTTCTTCGATTACGGCAATGCATTCTTGCTTGAAAGCAGCCGTGCGGGAGCTGACATCTGGAATGCCGACCATAGTGCTTTCCGCTATCCCTCTTATGTGCAGGACATCATGGGTCCCATGTGTTTTGACTATGGCTTTGGACCATTCCGCTGGGTCTGCACTAGTGGCAAGCCCGAAGACCTCGACAAGAGCGACCATATCGCTATGGAAGTTTTGGAAGACATTGCCTCCCATTCTCCCGAAGAAATCCAGCAGCAGATGCGCGACAACATACAGTGGATTCGCGGTGCTAAGGAGAACCACCTTGTGGTAGGTAGTCAGGCTCGCATACTTTATGCTGATTGCGAAGGTCGTACTCGCATTGCCGAACGATTCAACGAGGCTATTCGCAAAGGCGAAATTTCTGCCCCTATCGTTTTAGGACGAGACCACCATGATGTAAGCGGTACCGACTCTCCTTTCCGTGAGACATCCAATATTTACGATGGCAGCAACCGTTGTGCCGATATGGCCGTCCAGAATGTCATTGGAGACTCTTTCCGAGGAGCCACCTGGGTCAGCATTCACAATGGTGGTGGCGTAGGCTGGGGTGAAGTGATGAATGGTGGCTTTGGAATGGTGCTTGATGGTAGCGATGATTGCGACCGCCGGTTACGTCTCATGCTTTATTGGGATGTCAACAATGGTATCAGCCGTCGTAGTTGGGCTCGCAACGATGGCGCCATGTTTGCCATTCGTCGTGCTATGCAGCAGAATCCCGAACTTAAAGTCACCCTTCCCAACCTTGTGGATGACAAGGTGATAGATGGGCTGTTCTAATTCTGAAAAAGTTTTTATCCACCCTGTAGGCAACGCTATGGCCATGCTAAATCGTCCGGTATGACGGATTGACTTATGCTTTTGTCGCATTGTCTCATGCGCCATAGCGTTTGTGCCATTTTTATCTTTTATCTTGAATTCGATGAGGCATCTCTCTTTGGCAATGGGTCTATGGAAGCGTAACGCCGAGCATCGCCTATGATGGTTGTAAGATAGATTACGGATAGGGCGAAACAGATTAGAAGGGCAAGAAAATCGAAAATAGAGAATGAGAGAGCTATGCTGCAAAAGTTTATTGTCCAATGGAGAGAGGCGAGGGATGGCATACAGATGAGCAAGGTATTGGCAATGATGATGAGCAAACGGAACTCCGTGGGACCCAATTTTGCATATGTGAGGCGGAATTCACTCTTGAGATGAGCATTCATGCTTACGTTGATGGTCAACATTAGATAGATAGTAAAGGCGCTTAATGCCAGATTGAGGTGTATCAAGGGTGACAACCCTGCACCGATAAACATGAATGCTTCGTTGATGCAGTCTATGGTATGGTCTATATAGTATCCATAGATGGGACGTTGTGTGTTTCGATAGCGTGCCAGAGTACCATCAAGCGAATCGCCAAACCAATTGATGAACAAGCCCAGTGTGCTGAGCCATAACCAGCCAATCCCCCAGTTGGTGAGAGCGAAACCAAGCCCTGTGACGAAAGCACCGAATACTCCGATGACAGTAAGCATGTCGGATGTGACCCATTGAGGCATTCTGGCTGCGAGCCAGAGCAGGAGTTGTCTTTCCCGTCCATTAAGGAAGGAGGTCTGTATGCGTCGCGATTGTTTTACGTTGTTCATGATTCGTGTGAGATTATAATTGGAATGAGATGAGTTGGCATAGTTTCTCTTTCGCCTTGTTGGTCAATGGTCTATGCCGCCACTGATTGGGTGTAATGTATTCTGATTCTGCCTCATCCTGTAGGAATATTTTTTTCAACGCTAAAGCATACTCATTGTCTGCAATAGCAGCTGCAACTTCTTGGCTGAGGAAATAACTGCGATAGTCGATGTTAGCAGATGTGACGAATGCCAGACAGTCATCGGTTACCATGAGTTTTGAATGCATGAATCCAGACTGGTATATGCCAATGCGTATGCCAGCCTCCATAGCCTTGGCAAAACGGGAACGTGAAGCCCATTGTGGTGCCTCGCCATTGTCTCCATGGGGAGGCAGCAATACGCGTATGTCTACCCCTCGTCGTGCTGCGCAACACAATGCATGCATCAGTTCGGGGGGAGGGATGAAATAGGGCGATTCGAAATAGGCATATTTTTGGCAGTGATTTAAGGCGTGTATTAGGTAGTTCAGTATGGTGTGCCCATCATCATGGGGCCCCGATGCAATAATGTGGATACGGCAACCTCCGGCAGAATTTAGATTGGTTGTGGTGGGGGAGATGACAAAGGGTTGTTGTCGGGTTGATAGATTCCAGTCGGACATGAAAATGCGGTGCAAACTGATAGCTGCAGGTCCCTCAATCCTAATCATGGTGTCGCGCCAGTTTCCCCAGGAGAGGCCGGTTTTATATTGCTGGGCGATATTCATCCCGCCTATATAAGCGATTTTGTCGTCTATGATGACGATTTTTCGGTGGTTGCGAAAGTTGCTCTTACGTTGGAAAAAAGGCCAAGTTACGCGGTTGTAGCCGGCCACCAGTATCCCTTGTTGGGCAAGGCTTTTGTAGTACCAGTGCCAAGACTGGCAGCAGAGACTGTCGTAAAGCAGACGGGTGTCTATATCATCTTTGGCCTTGTCTATCATGGCGGAACTAAGTTCAATTCCCACAAGGTCGGGAACGAATTTAAAAAACTGGACGTGTATACATTTCCGTGCCTCTCCGATATCTGCAAGTAGGTCTGCAAACATGGCGCCGAAGTCGGTATAGGTGCAGATCTTGTTGCCGCAGGTCTCTTCGGATAGTTGTCCCCAGCTTCCTTTTTCTTGCTTACGTGGTAGATGCACAATCCACAATATCCAAAGGACAAAGGCCAGAATCAGGATGCTTGCAATAATCATAGGTGTTTCGTTCTATGACTGATTAGATGAGACCGTAATGTACTGCATGGGCTATGGCCTCGGTAATGTTGTGTTTGTTTAACTTCTGGAATACCTGCCTCCGGTAAAACTTAATGGTATCCACGGATTTGCACATTATGTTGGCAATGCTCTGTATGTTATGTCCTTGAATGTTTAGGTACAGCATGGTTCGCTCTTCATTAGAAAGCTGGATGGGTGGAAGTTTGGTCCAAGTGTTCTGTTGGACATCGTATCGATAAGCAATTTGCGTTTTGGCTATGCGGATGGTGATTTCTCCCAGCACATCGCTTACAGCGGGGGAGAAAAGTCCGAGGGCTATTTGGGGTTGTTCATTCGCATTGCTTTCTGTGAGAGCAACTTTGTGTAACACCATTACCTGATGTCCGTGTACCATCACATGGGTATTGAATGAAAATATCAATCGGTGTCGATCTGCTGGGGGCACTTGTAGAAATGCAGTGGAGCATGCCCGTTCAACATTGCGTATCTGTTGGTTTTCTTCGGGAAGTGCTAAGTCTGAAAGATGAAAAAAATCTGGAGAGGGTGGAATCCCTCTTAGCATAGGGTGGTCGGAGATGTAGACTACCTCTTTACTGATGATGTTAAGCAGATAAACACCATATTGTGACATTTGGGCGAAGGTAGATGCTATTTTTAATGTGGCTGGCGGGATATTGTTGCGCTGGTGTGCAGGGGCGTTCGTTTTTGTAGTGCTATGCATGGTGGAGTGGTGCTCTTGCTTGAAGCAGCAAAAATATGAAAAAATATATGCCATAGGGATTTTCGAGGCGTTAATGACTATTTTAAAAGTACTAATGGGCGTTATTCTACCTTTTTGTGTAGATAGTGATTGGTTCGAAACGGCTATTTTTGCATTAAAAAATGAATTGGAATGAAATCTCGTCAAGAAAAACATAATAAAAAGGATGCTGCAACGTCACACAGCAAATTATGGCGTTTCACGGCGTTTTCTCTTTCCAATGCGCCCGGTACGGTTACTGATTTACTGGTGATATGGCTATGTTCCACCTACCTTTTTCATAGTTATTTTGGTCAGTATGTCCTGTCTTCGATTTTGGCTTTCGAGAGTAGCTTGTTGGTTGATTTTCTTTTGTTTTTCTTTATCGTGTGGCGAGATCGTATCCCCGAGCGTAACTGGCATGGTTTTTGGAGTCGCTTGCTACGCTTTCAGGTTTCAGCAACGGGAGTTTATCTGGTGAGGCTCCTTATTATTCAGATTCTGGGTGGCTTTTTTGCGTTGCCTGCCGTGTTTTGCGATCTTTGCTCCATGTTGCTTTCGGGTTTCCTCAATTTCGCCATCAACGAGCGCGTGATTTTCGGACCGCAGTCAACCCATCGGCCTGGGGTGAGGATGCTCATGTGGTTGGTTCGTCCGTTTGTCAAACTTCGGGTTATTGGCAAGGAACATATCTTCCGCCAAGAAGACAGCCCTGTGGTGTATGTGTGTAATCATGGCTTTATTTATGGCCCTATTGCAGCCATACTCAATTTGCCAGACACCTTCCGCCCATGGATAGATAGTCGGATGCTTGATCGTAGGCAGTGCTACGAGGACCTTAACAATACGTTCGACCAATTCTTTCGAGGGCAAAGCAACTCCCGACGAGAGCGCAGTGTTAAGAAAATCACACAGATGGTTACCAATATACTTTGGGATTTCAATCCGATTCCAGTAATCAAGGGCGGTTCCCGGGAACTGATGAACACCATGACTCAAAGCCTTGATGCCTTGTTAAATGGCAATAACCTTTTGGTTTTTCCCGAGCATTCTCGCACATCATATAAGGGAGATATTCAGCGAGAGCATGACGAGGCTGCTGCATTGCGTACGTTCTACAGCGGTTTCGCTCACATTGGCAAAATGTATTTCGACCGTACGGGCAAATCGCTGAGTTTTATCCCTGTGTTTATCAACCGAAAGCAGAAAACACTTCGGATTGACAGGCCGATAAACTATGAGCCTACGGGCGATGCTCGTTGTGATAGGCAGAGTCTCTCCATGCGACTTTATGATAGCCTTTCGGCAATGAGCGAGATGGCTTAATCGCTCCACGGGATAGAAAAATAATGTACCTTTGCAAAATTCTTTAGGTGAAAGCGTGTTCGCTTGCACCAGTTTGTTGCGTCTTAATCAGTTTTGTCTCAGATGGACCAGACTGACGTGGGGGAAAAGAATACGTTATTGATATGATAAAAAATATCATCTTCGACTTTGGCGGTGTGATTCACGACATCCGTTATGAGAATGTGACGGATGCCATCGCATTGCTGGGCATCAGCGGTATGGATGGATTCTATAGCAAGAATTTCCAAACTCACGAAATGGATCTTTTTGAGAAAGGACTCATTTCTCCTGTGCAATACCGTGATTATATTCGTAGGGTATCCGGCCACCCAGAGCTGTCAGATCAGCAGATAGATGACGTCACAAACGCCATTCTCATTGATGTCCCTAAAGAACGTGTAGCATTGTTACTCGCCTTGCGGCACAGATATCGGGTTTTTCTTTTCAGCAATACGAATCAGATTAATTACGATTGTTTTACAAGGCGGCTGTGTGATAAATATGGGTTTGATATTTTTGACGCCTGTTTTGAGCGTGCCTATTTCTCCCAGATGATGCATACCCGCAAACCTTCGCCAGAAGGATTCCGTCATATCTTATCTGAAAATAATTTGTCGGCAGATGAAACGCTCTTCATCGACGACATCGCGGCCAACGCAGAAGGTGCGCGACAGGCGGGTATTCATGCGTATCATTTGGCGACAGGCAATATCATATCGCTCTTTGACGATGGGTTTGCTCTAAAGAAAACCCTGTTGACTCAGATATAGGTAAGTCCTGATTAGCTATGATTAGAATCCACAAGGCTCGTGCTTAGGAGCATATATATGGACAGGTGCGAATAAGGTCACACACTTTGATTGCTGTAAGTTGTTTAATTTCATCAATGTGGTATGGACTGTATATGCTCGGTTGGAGCATGTCGGATGCCTGCTCTTGTCCAGAGTGGGTATGTGATGGGTTATTAATAATCGCAGAGTGCTAATATATCTCGGTAATGGTCTGTGTAAGGCCGTTAAGTGTGAAAGTGTCTCCTGCGTGTTTCCCTTTGATAGCAAGGTATATAGGCGTCTGTGCGCTTACGGCGAAAAATGGAACCTGCACCTGTCGGGGACTTTGCGGATGGAATGGTACCATGAACTTTCCAGCTCCTATACTGAGAAAGAAGCACTGCTTGTCAGTGATGACTACGGCTCCGTGCACGGCACTGTCAAAAGGTTTTAATCTCCTCAGTTCTTGTAAACGGCGGATGGCCTCAAGGGCATTGGAATATTGCTTGGCGTACATATCGCGACTACGCATCATCTTAGTGCGGTAAGAGTCATATCGATCCACATTGGCGCCATAGTCGTTGCTCTGCTGTTGGGCAGAGTCCATCTCTTGTTTGGCAATGTCGGCAATATGCTGTTGTTGTGCAATGCAGGCATCCACTACCTGTATTCGTTTTTCTTCCCGTGTCATGGCTGATTTGAAAAAAGATGGGTCTTATAAGAGCTGTATCTTATAAGACCCACCAGGTTGTTCAAAAGACAATTAGATTCTGCCAGGATACACCTTGAGGGCTTCTTCCAGGCACTTAACGGCGTGCTTCAAATCCTCAATGCAGAGGCAGTACGTGATGCGAGCTTGATGGCGGCCTTTTTCGGGGTCGGCATAGAATCCCGTTGCTGGCGCCATCATGAGGGTCTCGTTGTTGTAGTTGAAGTCAGTGAGCAACCACTGGCAGAACTTGTCGCTATCGTCCACGGGCAGTTCTACTACCGTATAGAATGCGCCTTTGGGATTGGGGCAAAAACAACCGGGAATCTTATTAATCCCTTCAACGATGACGTTGCGTCGTGCCACATATTCCTTAGACACGGCATCAAAATATTCCTGTGGTGTGTCAACGGCAGCCTCGCCGAAAATTTGGCCAAACGACGGTGGGGAGAGCCGAGCCTGTGCCAAACGCATGGCAATGCTGTAAACTTCTTCATTTTTTGTCACCATGCAGCCAATGCGGGCACCGCAGGCACTGTAGCGTTTGGATACGGAGTCAAACAAAACAACATTCTTCTCCAATCCGGGCAGTTGCATGACGCTGAAGTGTTCGTGTCCATCATAGCAGAACTCGCGATACACCTCGTCGGCAAATAGGAACAAATCGTGCTTCTTCACGATTTCGGCAACCTTCATCAACTCCTCTTTGGTGTACAGATATCCTGTTGGGTTGTTGGGGTTGCAAATCATGATGGCACGGGTGCGTGGCGTGATGGCTTTCTCAAAATCCTCAATAGGAGGCAGGGCAAAACCCGTCTTAATGTCGCTGGGGATGGTCTTGATAGTGGCATCGCACAGCTTGGCAAAGGTATTGTAGTTCGTGTAGTATGGTTCTGGAATCAGAATCTCATCACCAGGATTGAGGCAGACGGTGAAAGCAAACTGTAGTGCCTCGCTGCCGCCGGTTGTGACTATAATCTGCTCGGGAGTGATCTGAATATCGTGTTTGGCGTAGTATTCTACGAGTTTTTTGCGATAAGAAAGATTGCCAGCGCTATGGCTGTATGCCAGAACACCAATCTGTGTGTCAGCAAGTTGTTTGAGGGCTCCTTTAGGAGTCTCGATGTCAGGCTGGCCAATATTGAGGTGATAGACATGGATGCCGCGGGCTTTGGCTGCATCTGAGTAGGGAACCAGTTTGCGAATGGCAGACTGGGGAAGGTCGTAACCTTTTTTGGAAATTTGAGGCATGATATGATATTGGTTTAAAATTATTTCGGCTCACCAAGCAAGCCTTTCTTGCGCTGGCGAGCCGAAAAAAGAATACTGTCGATGATGAATTTTATTCTTCAACTTCAGTGACAACCACATTGCCTTTAATCTTAAGGACGATGCGAGGGTTGTCTACGGCGTTGCTCTGTACGGTCACGGTTTTGGAAAATCCGCCAACATTGTTGGTGTTGTAGCGTACATCAATAGTGCCTTTCTGTCCGGGCATGACGGGTTTCTGAGTCCAAGAGGGGGTGGTGCATCCGCAGCTGGCACGCACATTAGATAGTATAAGGGGTTCGTTGCCATTGTTGGTAAACTCGAAGGTGCATCCTCCATCGCCACCTTTCTCGATGGTGCCATAGTCATGAACCATGGTGGTGAAAGAAATCTTCGGACCATCAATGTTCACCTGCTCCTCGGCAGCAGCGGGCTGCTCGCTGGGGGTAACATTCTGTGCGTTGATTGCTCCCATTGTCGCTATGGCAAAAATAGCCATTAAAAACAGTTTTTTCATGATGTGAAATGTTTAAGAAATGGTTGTTTGTCGTTTGTTTGTCGTCGGGCAAAACGGTTGTTCCTTATTACGCCCGAGGCTCTTATCATCGTTGCAAAAATACTATTTTTTTGTAACACATAAGCAAATTTTATTGCGCTGTTGCAAAAAATCCCGCTTTTTTGGAGAATCAAAAAAAAATCATAAATTTGCACACGTTTTCAAGAAAGAGGAAACCGTGCTGCTTCTTCTGCAAAGGGGATTTATGGGCAGCGCAGTATTGCTATTTTATCGAGACAAATTTATTAACCACATAAAACTAATACTTATGGCATTTAAAGGACAAATCGTTGTCGATACAGACCACTGCAAGGGTTGTGGGCTGTGCGTCGAAGCATGCCCGATGCATGTTATCGAGCTGTCGAAACACGTGAATGGCAAAGGATATAACTATTCCGAGCCCGTGAAGGAGGGCTGCATCGGCTGCGCAAGCTGTGCGATGATATGCCCCGACGGCGTGATTTCTGTCTATAAAGTCAAATGTTAACCCTCGAAAAAGAAGATACTATGGCAAAAGAAATGAAACTGATGAAGGGCAATGAGGCTATTGCCCGCGCAATGATTGCCAGCGGTACGGATGGCTATTTCGGCTACCCTATCACCCCGCAGTCGGAAGTCATGGAAACTCTGATGTCTGAACAGCCTTGGGAAACTACGGGTATGGTAGTGCTTCAGGCCGAGTCCGAACTCGCTTCAATCAATATGGTTTATGGCGGTGCTGCCACGGGAAAGAAAGTTGCCACTTCTTCTTCTTCGCCCGGAATCTCCTTGATGCAGGAAGGTCTGACTTACTTGGCTGGTGCCGAGGTCCCTTGCCTCATCATGAACGCCATGCGCGGCGGCCCAGGACTGGGTACCATTCAGCCCGCCCAGAGCGACTATTTCCAGAGTGTCAAGGGTGGTGGTCATGGCGACTATCAGTTGTATACCATTGCTCCGGCCAGTGTGCAGGAAATGTATGACTTCGTGTTTGATGCTTGGGACATCGCTTTCAAATACCGTATCCCTGTGCTGATTCTTACCGACGGTGCCATCGGTCAATGCATGGAGAAATGCTACGTGCGCGAATATGTGCCTCGCTGGACCGAGGAAGAACGTCGCCAGAATGCTCCTTGGGGATGCTGGGGCAAGCCTGCTACCCGTGGACACAACATCGTCACCTCTTTGGAACTCGAGAGCTCGCGTCAGGAGCAGTTCAACCTGAAACTGCAGGCTAAATACCGCGAAATGGAGGCAAAAGAGGTTAAGTTCGAGGCTTTGAATTGCGATGATGCCGACTATGTGTTTGTTGCTTACGGCACCTCGTCTCGTATTGCAATGAAGGCCATGCAGCTGGGTCGCGAGAAAGGCCTTAAGATAGGCGTGTTCCGTCTGATTACGCTCTTCCCGTTCCCCAAAAATGAAATCGCCGAGCTGGCAAAGAAGGTCAAAGGAATGCTTTGCGTCGAAATGAGTGCTGGCCAGATGATCGAGGATGTGAAGTTGGCTGCTCAGTGCAGCATTCCTATCGAGCATTTCGGTCGTTTTGGCGGCATTATCCCCACTTCCGAAGAAGTTCTTGAAGCTCTTGAAAAACAAATTATTAAATAAGTATTGTCATGGCTATAATGAATCAAGATATAGTTAAACCTGAAAATCTGGTTTACACCAAGACCAAAGTTCTGACCGACAATGTTATGCACTATTGCCCTGGCTGCGGTCATGGCACCACGCACCGCATCGTGGCCGAAGTTATTGACGAACTCGGCATTCAGGATCAAACTGTTGGCATCGCTCCTGTTGGATGCTCTGTGTTAGCATACAATTATTTTGATGTCGATTTCGAAGAGGCAGCTCATGGCCGTGCCCCCGCTCTTGCTACCGCTGTGAAGCGTCTGAACCCAGACCTCTATGTTTTCACCTATCAAGGTGACGGCGACTTGGCTGCTATTGGTACCGCCGAAACAATTCATGCCTGCAACCGCGGCGAGAATATTACCATGGTTTTTATCAATAATGGTATCTATGGTATGACGGGTGGACAGATGGCCCCTACCACGCTGATTGGTATGAAGTCGCAGACCACGCCTTACGGACGTAATGTGGAGCGTAACGGATATCCTCTGCGCATTACAGAGTTGCTTGCCACCCTGCCAGGCACCTATTATGTGACCCGTCAGTCGGTTCATACGCCTGCTGCCGTACGCAAGGCAAAAGCTGCTATTAAGAAAGGCTTTGAGAATCAAAAACTCAAGAAAGGCGTTTCTTTCATCGAAATCCTGTCTTCTTGCAATAGCGGTTGGAAAATGACCCCTGTTCAGGCTAACAAGTGGATGGAGGAGAATATGTTCCCCAACTATCCTGTTGGCGATATTAAGGTGGACGGCAAGATTGTCGATAAAGTCGACATCAACCGCATTGTGGTTGACCACCCGTTGACCGTTGTCAATCAATAATTTTAATCCTCTAAAACTCAATATGCAATGACTGAAGAATTAATTATCGCCGGTTTTGGAGGACAGGGTGTCCTCTCCATGGGCAAAATCCTTGTTTACTGTGCCGCTGAGGAAGGTTCCGAGGTTCTCTGGATGCCTGCTTACGGCCCTGAGCAGCGTGGTGGCACCGCCAACGTGACGGTTATCGTCAGCAGCGAGCGTATCAGTTCCCCCATTCTCAGCAAGTTCGACACGGCCATCGTGTTGAACCAGCAGAGTCTTGACAAATTTGAGGCTGCTGTGAAGCCTGGCGGTACGCTTATTTTCGACCCCAATGGTATCACCCACGAGCCTACCCGCAAGGACATCAACATCTATAAGATTGCCGCAACTGAGAAAGCTCAGGCTATGGGTATCTCCAAGGTGTTTAATATGATGGTGCTGGGTGGCTATCTGAAACTGAAGCCTATCGTGAGCAATGAGTTCATTGAAAAAGGCCTCATGAAGGCTCTGCCTGCTCGTCATCACAAGCTGATTCCTCAGAACATGGAAGCCATTGAGATAGGCAAAGGCCTAATCGAAGCGGTTCATACACTGTAGTACACCAGCTAATGTCTTGCAAATGAGGGTGTCCCCCACAATCGGGATGCCCTCTTATTGTTTCGGCCATAGTGTTTTGTCTCGTCCCTATTGCCTTTTTGCTTTTTCTCAGTAGCTATTTCTGGTCACCTCTTGTGGACTGCAATACGTATCATTGAATATTTATCAATCAAGAAGCATTATACGGAGTGAAAAAATTTTTGAAACAAAATCCAGCAATTGTTCTGTGTGTCCTATTAGTATTGTGTTTGTCTTCGGTAGCACAAGTTCCGCAGCGAATGGGCTATCAGGCTGTGGTGCGTCATGCCAACAACCGCCTGGCGGCGGAAGAGCTGGTTGGAGTTCGTCTCTCAATACTCGATACCACGGGGACTACCCTTTATTGTGAGACGCATCAAACCACGACAAATACGAATGGCTTGTTTTGTCTTATGATGGGTGACGGAACCGCTGTTACGGGTGCCATGTCAGGCATTGACTGGTCCTTGGGACACTATACGTTTCGATGTGAGGTAGCATTTGAAGGTGACACTGCCTATGGTATTGTTAGTGAGAGCGAGATTGTTACTGTTCCTTATGCATTCCTTTCCGAGCGGGCTATTGAGGTCGTTGGTCTTTCTGATAGTCTGTCTGCTTTACGCAGTATGGCAATTCAGATGGGCGAAACCTCCTTGAGGAATGATAATATGCTGCGTGCAAAACATTCTTCCGATTCTGCTTTTTTTAGGTCCCTACTTAGTGAAGAAATTCTATCAATGAATGTTCGTATTCATAATATTGACAGTGTTTTTGAACAACGATTCAATCAAGTGTCATTAGAGCGTGTTGCGGACATAGAACGGTTGATGCTTGCGTTAAATACGATGGACTCTGTTTCTGCTGATAGCTTAAATCGTAAAATAGCCACTATCGCATCTTCTGTTGATACCATGAAAGTCAACATTCAAAAAGATATGGACGCTCTTGCGGTAGCCTTTCGTTTTGAGGACTCAGCGGCCTTCGATAGTATGAATGCTAAGATTGTTTCGTCTGTTGAGTCTATTAATCTCGACTTTTCTGATCTTCGTTTTCGTCTTGACTCGCTTGCATCCTCTTTGTCTTCGGAGGAAACATTATTGGCTATTCGCTCCATTAGTGATAGGATTGACCTCCTCTCGTCCTCTTTAGACACTGCGAAGGCAAATCTTCGTGCTCAGATTTCCCGTCTTGACACATCCTCTCGTTCAGATGAAGTGGTATTTTCTGATGATGCATTACGGTCACGGGTTGATTCTCTCATTGCCGCCATAGACACAGCAAAGTCAAATCTTCGTGCCAGTATAACTGCTGTGCTTTCAATGTCTCGCATTGAGAATGAGGTTTCTGCTGATAGCTTGGATAGGAAACTTAGATTTGTTCTTGCAGCAATGGATACGTTGAGGGCTAATGTCAATCTTAGTATGGAGTCTCTTGCTGCTGCGCTGCGTTCGGAAGACAGTGCCTCTGCCGATAGTTTGAATGCTAAAATTGTTATGGCTGTTACTATGGCAGAGTCGGTGAAATCTAATGTTAGTACAACGCTTGCATCGCTTGCTTCTGATCTTCGTGCCGAGACAGCTGCTTCTGCCGATAGTCTGAATGCCAAGATCATATCATCTGCCACGGTTTCGATAGACACGGTGAAAACCAACCTTCGTACTGGCATTGCCGCCCTTGCCTCTGCCTTGCGTTCCGAGGATGCCGCTTCCGCCGATAGTCTGAATGCCAAAATCATATCATCTGCCACGATTTCGATAGACACGGTGAAAACTAACCTTCGTGCTGGTATTGCCGCCCTTGCCTCTGCCTTGCGTTCCGAGGATGCCGCTTCCGCAGATAGTCTGAATGCCAAAATCACGGAGGTTACCATATCTGTTGATACGGTGAAAGCCAATCTTCGTGCTGCAATGAGTGGACAGCAAGGTGAATTACAGGACACAATCCGTGATATTGCTCGAACATTTTCCGATACGGCTAAATACTTACTAAAAGACAAGGCAACGCTTCAGTTTGTTTTGGCAAAAGGTGCTGATGCTGGCAATGTTGTCATTTCTAATCTGAATCAGGGTTCGGAACTTACAGACGCGGCCAATTTGCAAAATATCAAGAATGCTGCTGATACTTTGGTCTCTTCTCGTCATCTAAGAGATACACTCGATGGCAAACTCAATAACAATGCGCTTGACTCCATTATTACCTTTCGAAAACTGACGGATTCCCTTGATGCAAGGCTGGCTGGTTCACAGACTTCACTCTCGAAGCAATATGTTGATTCGGTTATAGAGAGCAAAATGGTCGTTACTTTGCGAAAGCTAAATCGTGTCCTGATTACCTCAGGCATGGGCGAAGAAGTTGATGGTTATGATGATGGTACGCTCGTAGGCATATTCTCCATCAGCGAAACAAAAAAGGTCAAGTTCTCCAAGGGGAATCTTCAATATCAAGCATCTACCGATACTTGGCGCTTCGCAGAATATCAATATGACCGTATTGGTACCCGTGCAGGGAATTCTACTCCGGCAGAGAACCGAGCTTCCAGTGCTGATTGGATTGATATGTTCGGTTATGGAACCAGTGGTTGGAATAGTGGCGTGGAGGCGTATCATCCTTATAGTGTTAGTACAACAGCATCCGACTATTATGCGCAGAGTCTTTTCGGCGTGACGGCTAATGCTGACTGGGGTGTGTATAATGCTATTTCCAATGGTGGCGACAATGTCGGGCTATGGCGTACACTGACTAAGGATGAGTGGGAATACCTTTTGCATGGACGTCCGGGAGTCACTATTAACTCGGTTGAAAATAATCACTACCTTATGGCACAAGTTATGGGAATCAACGGATTGATAGTCTTCCCTGATGATTTCGTATGGCCGTCTGAGGTGACCAAACCAACTATCACATCGGCAGATGCAGCGGGTGATAATTATTCTAATCATCAGTACAATAGTTCTGCCAATTGGACGGCTCTTGAAAATGCAGGGTGTGTATTTCTGCCTTCGTGTGATGTGAGAACTGGGGTTTCTGTTGCTAACCAATGGCTCAATGGCTACTATTGGACATCTTCTTTTGCTGGAGGCAATCAGGCATACGCTATTCGTATAAGAGCGGCAAAAGTCGAGGCAGAGGCAAAAGATGTGCATCTGGGCCATTCCGTCCGCCTTGTCCAAATTCAGTAACTCAATAAGCCCTGTCGCCTTCCACTATTTCCCTTCTGGAGGAAGAAATTGGGCCTTACGGGTGAGATATGCCTGGAGGAGAAAAAGGATGCAGATGATATTAGCAATTTTATAGGGCCCTTGTATGTCTTCGACGCCAAAGCAGAGGCTGCTCGCAGTGCTGACTATGAGTGGAGAGATGAACTGTCCTAAATAGAGAGCGGCGGATAGCAATGGCATTACTGTGGTGGCGGACTCCTTGCCCCCTTTGATAGAGGCAATGGTGTTTAGATACGGTATGCCAACACCATTAGCAATACCAATGAACAACGACCCAGCAATCAGCCATGGAGCAGTAATGCCATAGGCGTAGCAGCAATAGCCGGCAAGGAAGAAAAGTGGAGCGAAGTATTTTATCGAATTGCGAAATTGCTGCATCATGCGACTGAATACCAGTCCAACAAAAAATGCCACAACATCCAGCCCCACCATGATAAAGGTTATTTCGTTGGCGTTGAGTGTAGTTGTTTGGTTTGTGGTGATGGCAAAGTTGGTTGGGAAAACAAAGAAAATGCTCATCAGAAGCAACATCCCAATTACTGAGGGGTGGAATCTCAGCAGCGTTTTAGGCTCCACCTTGCCGCCAGGGGCTATTAGGCGTTCATTGGGTAGAAATGCGATTACCAAGATTAATGCAATTAGCCCGAGCAGGTAAACCAGAAATGCATAGTTCCAATGTATTGTGCAGAGCAGTCCTGCCAGCAATGTGGCCACAACGCCACCCATCTGGTTCATGGCTGCCGAAAGTCCCATGAGACGAGCCTGCTCTTCTGGTGGAAAATAGTACGATAGCAACCCGGTAGAGAGAGGCATAATCATGCCCACGCTCACCCCAAGCAGTCCCCGCAGCACCAGTATCAGACCGATGTTTTCGGCAAAAAAAGCCCCAGCCCCCGCCACTACATAGAGCAGAAGCCCGATGATGGCGATAGCCCTCGTCCTAATGAATCTGCATAGCGTAGAGAAGAATAGGTTTGTGATGATGATGAACAGGGCTGGCATCGAGACGATGAACTGCACCAATAGGTGATGCTCATTGCTGAAATGTTGACTTATCACGCCAAGGGCAGGTGCTATGGCGGCTCCTGCCATAACAGTCAGCAACGACATGGAGAGAATGGTGAAAGTAAGTTTGCGTGAAATGGTACTCATAACACAAAGATTTAATGGTTAGTGATAGAATTATTAGGGAAATTCTGGCACTTACAATTAAATCTTTGAAAGGTTTACGACAGGACGGAACCGTTACTGTCGATGAGTTGAAAATCAATCTACAATCTGAATCTTCGGCGCTCAAATTTCGTATGCAAAGATACGAAATTTCGTGTTTTCGCCCTTTGGGAGTTTCCCCCTTTTTAGCGAGTGCGACATCAATGCATATCGCATAGGGCTCGTTAAGGCTAATCCTATTGAATCACTTTATTTTTGTAATTTTGTTCCTTATTAATAATTCAAATAAAAGCATTATAATATGAAAATCAGACAAATGTTGTGTCTTGTGGCATTATCACTGCTCGTTGTGAGTGGCGTGATGGCCGACAAAACCTACAAGTACAAGACCTATCCTAATGATCCGTTTCAGATGCGTGAATACACGCTTGACAACGGTCTGAAGGTGTTCCTGAGCGTGTATAAGGAAACTCCTCGTATTCAGACCTACGTGGCTGTTCGTGCGGGCAGCAAAAACGATCCTGCCGAGACTACGGGTTTGGCTCACTATTTGGAACACATGATGTTCAAGGGTACTCACAAACTGGGTACCACCGATTGGGAACGCGAGCAAAAGTATATTCAGCAAATTGAAGACCTATTCGAGGTTTATCGTATGTTCGACGACAGCGCTACCCGTGCCCTTCTTTATCATCGCATTGATAGTCTCTCTTACGAGGCTTCCAAGATTGCCATCGCCAACGAGTATGACAAGATGATGACCAACATCGGCTCCACGGGAACCAATGCTTTTACGAGCAATGATTGCACCATGTATGTTGAAAACATCCCGTCAAATCAAGTCGAGACTTGGTGCGAGCTACAGGCCGACCGTTTTGAGAATATGGTTCTGCGTCTGTTCCACACCGAGCTGGAGGCTGTTTATGAAGAGAAAAACATGACCCTCACGCAAGATGGTCGCCGTTGCTATGAGGAAATACTCCGTGCCATGTTTCCCCATCATCATTATGGTCTGCAAACCACTATTGGCGAAGGCGAACATCTCAAGAATCCCTCTATGCGCAATATTCGAAAGTTCTATGCCGATTACTATGTCCCCAACAATGTTTGTATCAGCATGGCTGGCGATTTTGACCCCGATGAGGTCATCAAGATAATTGACAAATACTGGGGGCACATCAAACCTGGTAAGGTTCCTGAGCTGACATTCCCAGAAGAGTCCCCTATTACCACGCCGGTCACAAAAACCATAACAGGCAACGACCCTGAGAATACTTATATCGCTTACCGTATCACTGCCAAAGTGGGAAGCCGTGAGCGTATGATTGCCGACCTGCTGGACGCTGTGCTCAACAATGGCAAGTGTGGCTTGATTGATGTCAATCTGAATCAGCCTCAGAAATGTCTTGGTGCCTATGCCGGCATCTATGGCCTTAATGATTATGGGGTCTTTATCCTTGGTGGACGTCCCAATGAGGGGCAGTCCTTGCAGCAGCTCCAGCAGCTATTGTTTGACCAAATCGAACTGGTCAAGCAGGGCAAATTTGACGAGAGCCTTTTAGAAGCGGCCATTAACAATGAGAAGCTATCCATCATGAAGCAGGCTGAGAGCAATGGTAGCCGGGCCATTCAGATGGCTTATGCTTTTATCCAGCACCGCGAGTGGGGCGATGTTTGCAACGAGGTTAATGAACTCTCAAAAATCACCAAGCAGGATATCATTGACTTTGCCAACCGTACATTCAAGAGCAACAACTATTTTATCCTTAATAAACTTCAGGGCACCCCTGACCCTGTCTACAAGGTGGCAAAGCCAGCCATTACCCCCATTGAGGTTGGCCGTGATAATGAGAGCGAATATCTAAAGCAGCTCAAGGCTCGTGAGGTGAAGCCCATCGAACCCCGCTATGTCGATTTCTCCAAGGACATGAAGAAGTCTAAACTCTCCAACGGCACCGAGGTCCTTTATGTTCAGAATGTTGAAAATGCTACTTTCAATTTGGATTATTATTTCGATTTCGGAGCCAATGCAGATAAGAAGATTGACTTTGCTGCTGACCTTTTCGGCTACCTTGGCACCAGCAAGCATTCTCTTGAACAAATCAAGGCTGAATTCTACAAGTTGGCGTGTAACTATAGCCTCTCCGTGGGAGGTGATAATATCACTGTCAGCATCAGCGGCTTGAGTGAGAATATGCTTCCAGCCATGGCCCTGATGGAGGAACTGATGAGCGACTGCCAGCCCGACAATGAGGCTCTGAAAACTCTTGTTGATAGAATTGTTAAGAGCCGTCAGGATAGCAAGACAAATCAGGGGAGTGCTTTCAGTGCATTATGTAATTATGCCATCTATGGCCCGGAAAATTCTCCCACGCTTGATCAGCTTACTGAAAAACAAATGCGTGAATATACGGCTCAGGAATTGGTTGAGGCTATTCATGATTTGTATAACTATAAGCATCGTGTGCTTTACTATGGTCCCGAAAGCCTTGACGACATTAAGAGCATAGTTTCAAAAAACCATTATATGCCGAAGAAGTTCAAGTCTCCGCTGAAAAACAAGCAAATCTTCCCGCAGGCTGTCAAGGAGCCCACGGTGTTTTTTGTTGACTATGATTCCCCTCAGGTTCGTTTGCGGGGATATAATCGTAGTGTGAAATATGATTTCAAACTAACCCCGGTTATCAACCTTTATAATGAGTATTTCGGGGGCAGCATGAATGCTATCGTATTTCAGGAAATGCGCGAAAAACGCTCCTTGGCTTATACTGCTGCTGCTCAGTTTGCAACGCCAGGCAAACCCAATGGCTATTGTGGCAACTACTCATTCATTGGCACTCAGAATGACAAACTCCCTGATGCTATGGAGGCTTTCGAGGATTTGTTTGAAAATATGCCAGTGGCCGAAGCTAATTTCAATATGGCGAAAGAGGCTCTTATTTCAGGCATCCGTACCCAGCGTACCATCAAGCGTAGCGTCATCTTCAATTATCTTTCCTATGAGCGCATGGGCTTCGACACCAAAAAGCCTGTCAGCAAGTTCTATTTCGAAACTTATCCTACGATGACCATGCAGGATGTCATCAATTTCAACCACAAGTATATTAAGGGTAAGAAGATGAACTACATGCTTCTTGGCAAGGAGAGCGACATAGACTTCGGTAGTCTCAAGAAATATGGCAAAATCCAGAAACTGACATTAGAACAGATTTTCGGGTACTAAATGTATGTTGATACGTGGCTGTATCGGCAATTAGATCTGATGCAGCCACGTATCAATATCTTTATCTTTGAAAGAATAGGTCTTTATTGTAACCATCTTGTTAAGTAATGATAATTTAAGCACCAACAGATAACAACATATTATATATCCAGCGTTTGCTATTTGTTCCGACCATTGTGAAACGTAGGAAATTTCAAATTGGTTACTTTTGAGGAAGACAAAAGCAAGTGCTCGCTGTGAAAGGCGGGCATTTTGTCTATCCTCAAAAGGTATTCCTACGACCTCACAATGGAGACGATATTGCTCGCCTCCTTTTTTGTGCGTCGTAGAATGTAGAGGAATCGGTAGCATATCGCACAAACAAATAGCAATATGCTACAGACTTCACAACGTATCGAGTATCTCGATGTGCTGCGTATTGCAGCCACCTTTGCAGTGATTTTCCTGCACGTGAGTTCGGGTCGATATCGCCAGGCAAGTTTCCTTTCATTTAACTGGTACATCGCCATGATTTATGAAAGTCTTGTGAGATGGGCGGTTCCGATATTTATCATGATCAGCGGAGCCATGTTCCTCAATCCTGATAGGGTGGTCTCCCTGAGAGAAATATACAGAAAGCGCATCCCACGGTTATTGCTTGCCTATATTTTCTGGTGGATTTTCTATTCGGTCTTCCGTATGGTCGGTAATGCCGTCATGGAGGGTGCATTCTCTTTCAAGTTAGGTTACTTATTACCTCATTTTCACCTGTGGTTTCTCCCAATGATAATTGTGGTGTATGCCTTGATACCTCTGTTGCGGAGATTTTCCCATGACGAGAAACTTACCAAATATGCTTTGGCTCTTTGGATGTGCTATGTCACAGGGCAATTTCTGCTCCCTATTATCTGCCAATACATAGGCATTGACCAGATACCTCAAATTTCCCCATTATTTGCAGCAAACCAGGCGGTGGGCTATGCTGGATATTTTCTTCTTGGATACTACCTCTTCCATCATTCGATAGCGCAACATCAATGCCGTTTTATCTATCTGCTCGGAACAGTGGGCCTAGCTGTCACCATTGCAGGCAATATTGTGCTGTCATTGTTGGATAATCAGCCTAATGAACATTTTTTTTCTAACTTGAGCCTGCATACGATACTCGTCGCGATTGCCCTATTCGTTTTCATAAAACAGCACTCGCATAGATGGACAACATGGATTCGTCCTTTTTCGAATCATGTTAGAAAAGACCTTTTTGGAATATATTTGACCCATGCTGTATTCCTATCACTGGTCCATCCTCTTTTCATTAATGGCATAATTCCCCATTTCATCCTTTCAATTCCAATATTCTCGATGGTCATCTTCATCCTAAGTCTTTACACTACAAAGACAATCCGAATCATTCCGTTCTTTCGCAAATTTGTAGAATAGCATGATCCATAGTCATGACTGATGTCATAAGGCTTCCAGGCTATATCCTTGCAATAAATAAATATGAATTTGTTTCAGGGAAAGATGGTATGCCTGAAAGTGCCACCTCCTTATCAACGCAAATTATCCAACGTTACCAATGAAACACCCAATGTCATTATTTAAAACCTATAAATCACGTTAATCCCCAAAATGAGGTATCTTTGCAATCCTAAAATTATAAGTATAAATGGATACGGGGGTCTATACCATGGATAAAAACTTCCCGATGGCTATTTTATACCTGTGGCTCATTGCGATTCTGGTCGGTTGTGTGTCTGATGAGGTAAAAGAAAAGCCTCAACAGGTCCTTCCTCCTGCCCCGAAGGATGGTTATGTGGGACTTGTTGACGGCCATTTTGATTTAAATGGGGAACCATGGTTCCCTCTCATGCTCAACTATAAAGTTGATTTACGCCAGCAAGGGGATTCTATGGCTTTCATACCGGCGACCTATTACAATGGGGGAACATTGTCCGAACACTTCTCAATAATCGCATCATGGGGATTTAATTCCATCCGTATCTGTATGGATGTCATGGATGAGACATCCGACACAGCCTCCGTCTATCAGGCCGCACTCCGTATGGTTCGTGAGGCAGGCAACGCCGGCCTTCGCGTCATGCTTCTCATCAAGCCCCCGTTTAGTGATTATTGGCATGAGTTTGCCATTGGTTTGCTAAAGCGTATGTCGGCCCAGCCTGTCGTTTGGGCCTATGACTTCATGAACGAACCGCTGTACTTCGACCCTCTACCCGACCGTGATAAGTTTGATGCCGTTACTCTCGCCGCCACATGGCATCAGATGGCACGTCAATTTGCCCCACACCAACTTTTTACCATCGCGTTGGCGGAACCCATAGAAGTCTTTGTGTGGGACCCATCGCTGCTACCGGTTGACTTTGTGGAGATGCACACATACCATCCATTGCGTGTCGCTTCCGAGATGTACTGGTACGGACATTATTGTGGCAAGCCTTGGATGGTTGGTGAAACTTCTCTGCCTGCCGACAACGACTCGGTCTCTTATGATTGGCAGTCTGCTTTCATGCGTGAGAGTTATCAGTGCGCCGTGTCCAATGGAGCCATTGGCTACGGCTGGTGGGAGTTTCAGGACTGTTTGTCGGGCACCAATTTCGAAGCGTGGTATTCTGGCTTGCGCAACTCTGCCGGACGGGAAAAACCAGCAACTTCTGTGGTGAAAACGTTGAGGTCACTGCCTCGGGAAACTGAAGCAGTGGCCAGACCAGTAAATTATGGCAATATGCTGGGCTATTCCAATTTCTCTATTTCTGGGATGGTCGTAGATGCAAAAAGCCTTCAGCCCGTGGAGGGGGCTGTCATTCGGGGCTGGAATGAGGACTGGAGTGTGGGCCAGAACACCTATTCCGACAGTCTTGGTCGCTTTGCTCTTATATCGAATGATTGCTGCACTCACTTTCAAGTGTCAGCCCCAGGTTATACGACGATTAAGTTCAACCGATGCCTTTCTTACCCCTCTGTGAAGATGGATTCTTTACCCGATAGGCTGTTGGAATATCAGGACATCGATTATAGGGATTTTCTTTCCACCGACACCTCATTGCTGCATTTTGATTCGGTCAGGTTTCGGTCAGCCCGATTCACATCGGATATGGGTTGCATTAAATTAAAACGTATCATGGAGGTTAGATAAATAGTCGGCTTTCCTCCAGAAAAATATTGAAGAGTTGAGCCTGCCATAGCAGGTTGATGCCGATGCCTAAAACAAGAACTATTGTGCGAAAAACCTTGTGCATTCTGTTCCCCCACAGCATGAGTACCGAAAGGAATACAAATATCCAAATGCCGACCAAGTAGGTTCTGCTGAACATGTATAGGAATCTACAGGCAACAGCTGCCACAATCAGAGTCAGTCCCCATCGACTCCATGTGGGTAGATCGGTTGTGGTAAGACGCAATACGAGATAGACGAAGAAAGGGGTGCAGGTCAGCAGTCTGGCTTGAGAATACATGCAGCCGTGCTGTGTGAGCATGGCTAATAGGATATTCCCTGTCAGAAATAGCACGCAAAAAACGGTGATGCCATCTTGTGTGTCAAATGGCTTGGGCTGACTCCCCCGTAGACCATTTGACAGTACCATTGTTAGATAGACCAGCATGGGCAATCCGAAAGCATATATGAGTGGCCATGAGATGCTTTTCCCCTCGCGGCTCCAGTCCGTCCAGTTTAGTGTCGGCCAGTCAAGTGATTTCCCCCATTCTTGTTGGGCCAAGGCATACTGAAACCAGTGTTCTGCCCCCCGCCAATGCTGAAATAATAGCACGAGGGCAACGCCTGCTGCTATAGGCAGAAGGTGTCTCCACATGTTTGTCAGCATCTGTCGTATTGTCGTTTTTTGATACATCCATGCTATTATATCGACAATCACCCAGGCAATCCCCATGATATTACCTGCGGCCCTTGTCATTGATGCCATCATAAACCCTATGAAATACATCCAGTAGTGTCCTTTGTCTAATCCGTAAATCCCTATGGCCGCACACACGAAAAACAAACTCTCGCTATAGGGAATCATATATGGCGTAAGGCAAGGCAGCAGCAAAAGTGTCCATGTCGTCCATGAAGCCATTCTGGGTGCAAACAACATCACCAGTATGCCAATGCCTATGCAGAACATCAGGTAGTTTAGTATGCTTATGGCTCTGGGCGAAAATCCTGTGACTTTCCATAACATGGGAAACAAGGGATAGAAGGCAAAATTCCCTGTCCAAATGTCTTTGTAAAGGCTCTGGGCAATCTCCTTATAGTGTGCGGCATCCCACGATAGTAGGTGGTCGTTGTCTACGGGTCGATAGCTTGGATAAATTGGACTGCCCTCATTGTCTGCTTCGGTGTAGCTCTTCAGACCAGCGTATTCCGTCAGTGACCTCACCTTGGCGAAAAATGTTTCATTCTGCATCAACCGCTGCCAGCCAAGCATCAGCACGGCAAAGACTATCAATAGCCCTATGGCAACAATAGGCTTTGTGTGGTGAAATGCGGAACTCCAATTCGAGAAGTTGTTTGTCATAATTGGTTGATTTCTTTCAGCAAGCCCCGGCATCCCTTATCTACATCTTCCCATGTGGCCTTGAAGTCGCCAGTGTACCAAGGGTCGGCCACGTCTCGGCCATAAAAGGCCTTGTCATTAGCTTCTACGTGTTCCAGTAGTAATGATATCTTTCCCTCTGGATCTCCTCCCCAAAATCGGCGCATATTCCGCACATTGGCTTGGTCCATGCCAATGATTAAGTCATAGATCCCATAGTCTTCAAGGGTAATCTGGCGTGCATGTTTGCCGTCGCATCCAATGCCATGGGCGGCCAGTTCTTTGCGGGCAGGTGGATAGACTGGGTTACCTATTTCCTCTGTCGAAGTGGCAGCCGACGCAATAGTATACAGATCAGACATTCCGGCCGCTTCAACGAGTGATTTCATTCGAAATTCCGCCATCGGGCTTCGGCAGATATTCCCGTGGCATACGAAAAGAATACGTTTCTTCATATACAAAGAAACTCTTTTTGTCCGTTTTTATTTTCATCAACTGCATGGCAGGCCCTCAAAAGTAGATTAGGATGATTCCAACATTGATGTACATACACGGATATGGTTCTGGCTCTAATGCCCTAAAATGCCAGCAACTGCGCAAGATGTTTCCTGATTATAATGTTGTGGCACCAGATTTTGACTATGACTCAATGTGTCCTGACGATATCCAGAATCACATTCGCCAGTCTGTTATTCAGCACCATGTGCGCCTCATTGTGGGCAGCAGCCTTGGGGGCTATCATGCACTTTGTGCCACGGCCTTTTTTGACGGCATTGTGTGGTGTGTCAATCCTGTTTGTCATGTGACAGAGAGGCTCCCCATCGTGATGGAGCGTGTCGTGGCGAACCATCCAGAACTTCGCCGTCAGGCCGAACAGATGCAGGCGTTTTATGCTGATTTTGATCGACGTGTGTTCCAGCAGCTTCCGCAGCGACAAGGTCAACTTTATTTTGCTCTCAGCACCGACGACGAGGTGCTGGGTAGTCACAGCTCCATCGTCAGCAAATTCCCGTACGCCTCGGTTCATTGGCGTGACCATGCAGCCCACCGCTTCACTCCTTTCCCCGAACTAAAATCACTCATGTTACAATCACTCAACGCATGAAACAAACCACTCTTTGCTACCTTGATAATGGTAGCCAGTACCTTTTACTTCACCGTGTCAAGAAACAAAATGATGCCTCCCACGACAAATGGATTGGTGTGGGAGGCAAATGCGAGGCCGACGAAAGCCCCGATGAATGTATGATTCGCGAAGTCCGTGAGGAAACAGGTTACGAGGTTTCCCGATGGAGCTATCGGGGCATCGTAACGTTCATTTCTGACATCTGGCCTTGCGAATATATGCACCTCTTTTCTGCCACTCAGTGGGGTGGGGAAGAGATTCCTTGCAGCGAGGGAGACCTCCAATGGATAGACAAGGAACACCTGTTTGATTACCCTACTTGGCAGGGCGATCGTATATTCCTTCAGCTGCTGCTTTCCGATGCGCCCTTTTTCTCGCTCAAGCTTGTGTATCAGGGCGACGACCTTGTTGCTGCTCGGCTCAACGGAACAGACATTCCTCTTCCGCCGCGCGAGTAAAGACAATGGTTATCTGATGATTGTTTTTTCGATTAATTGCTTCCTATCCGATGGCGTTTTATAATTCGGCTATCTCAGATTCCCTTCGGTAAAATTGAAGCAATATCCCACCATGACGGAGAACATGCCTACCGATAGTCTGCTTTGGATTCCCATATCGTTCACAAACTTCGGCGTTGTCGCCATGTAGCGCAGATCTATGGTGATGTCGGTGTAATTGGTCATCCATATTCTCGTCAGCAAGCCTGCATCGGCCGACATTGTCAGTACTCTTTTGTCAAAGCGGTCTATCACGCCAGCTCCGATATAGGCCGAAAAACTCAGTGGTCGGTTCTGCTTAGGATAGACCATGTTGTTTATGTTAAACATTAGATCCATATGAGCATTGGCAATACTGAAGGAGCTATTGGCACTGGCAGCCTGTATGCCTAATACGTTGAACCGTGCCCCAATCACAGGTGACAGATATTTTCCCACGGAGACTTCCAAAGCGGGCCGCAGTAGATGTAGTCGGTCGGCCATTGTCAATCCGGCATATTGTAGCGAGTTGAACCCCACACTGGCTGACCCATACCAGTTCTCCTTCATCGAGTGTGCTCCTGAGTTGATGCCATTTCTGTAGGGATTGTCGTTAAAGCGGTGTTGCACCCCAGCGGTAAATAGCACCATTGATGACAGGCTTTCGTTAAAGTCGAAGGCAGACATGTATATATACGCTTTCAACTCGGCAAGAAAATACAGCCCGTTAAATAGCGTGTGCGTATAACTCAGACCAGGGATAAAGGCAAACTCATTGTCAGCACTTTGGTGATAGTTCTCTTGACGATGCATGAATCCCAGTCCAATAATGCCCTGAAGGTTGTCTCTCCTTTCGTATTGTTTGCCATACAGCAAGTTGCTCAGGTGTATTGTCAAGTCGGCATGGAGCGACAGATAGTTGCTCTCAATGTTTTCGGCATTTTTGTTGTGTGTCATCAGTCCCCCTATTCGTGCACCCAGATTGTCAAATAGATTCACCCCAATGCCCACTTCGCCAGTGTAGCCTATATGATGGAGGGCATTGCCATCATCGTTTATATAAAGGTTCCCACCAATGCCGACATTGCTATAGGCTCTGTCCCATACATTGTATAACTGTGCTGGTGCCGCCATTGGCAGCATCAGTGTAAAAAAAAGAATATATCTGGCGGCTCGATATAGTGTGCTTCTTATTTCCATCGTACCGTTGGTTATTTGTAATATGTATATTATGTTGTTGTGCCAATTTCTTGGGTGGAGGAATCCTGTTAGCTCAACAACGGAGCGTGCTATCGACAACTCCCAGTCTGTTATGTCAACAAAGAGGGCATTAATAATAACAAAAAAAGTCTCAGAAAATTATATCTCTGAGACTTCTTTTGCCTTGTCCACGCTTTTGTTGGCGTGGCTGTTGTCAAGACTATTCAGCTTCGATGACGGCTTTGTGGACGGCGTTCCAGCCAGCAGCGTTCAGACCCCAGTTATTGGTGGAGTTCTTATTCCCCGTCACTCTGACTTTTCTTCTCTTGACTTTTTTGTTTGCATTGATACCCATAATGATAAGTTTTTTATTTGTTGTTCTCTCTGTCTTAGGTATTTCTTTTTCTGTCGCCTTTTTTGCAACCAGCTGTCATTAAGTTTATTCCACTATTTTCAGCATACGAAAAAGATTCTGCAAAGATATACTAAAAAAATGATACGGCCAAAAGTAATGTAAAAAAAACACCAGTGTCGTTCCCTCAACGAAGGATCTCTTTTTAATGAATGAAAAAAAGGCTATCTTTGCACGTTATTATCCCTAAATATGTTCGTATTATGAAGAAATCAATGATTGCCATTTTCGCCATTGTCGCTGTTGTTATGTTGTTGGCCCTATGGGGCGTTTCGGTCAATAATCGCATGGTCACGCAGGATGAGGCGGTATCAAAGGCTTGGAGTCAAGTCGAAAATGTCTATCAGCGGCGTAATGACCTTATCCCGCAGTTGGTCAACACGGTGAAGGGAGCTGCCAATTTTGAGAGCAATACGTTCACTGCCGTCGTCGAGGCTCGTTCCAGAGCCACGGCTGTTAATATTGATGCCAACAACCTCTCCGAACAGAATGTTGCCGCATTTCAGAAAGCGCAGGATGAGATTACGTCTGCCTTGGGACATGCGCTTACTGTTACCGTGGAACGTTATCCTGATTTGGCTGCGACTCAGGCTTTTCGCGATTTGCAAACACAGTTGGAAGGAACCGAAAACCGAATTTCTGTTGAACGCATGAATTTCAATAATGCTGTCCAGTCTTACAATACGATGATTCGTCGCTTCCCCAATAGTGTTATTGCTGCTATTGCTGGTTTTGAAAAGAAAGGCTATTTTACTTCGATTTCTGGTGCTGAGACTCCCGTTGAGGTCTCTTTCGATTGATGATTCGCCGATTCTGTTGTTAGGCAGCGACTTTCTATAGTTCCCATCCCTTTTTCGTCATGCGTCGTTTAGCCTTTTTATTTTTTCTGTTCCCCGTATTGTTGTTCGCTCAGCAAGAGTGGACCCCACCCAAATCAGACCGATTGGTCAATGACTATTCGGAAATACTTACCCTGGAACAGCGTGACGTGCTCGAAAAAAAATTACTCGATTTTTCTGACACCACGTCCAATCAGATTGTCGTTGTTATTACCCCTACACTGTATGGCGATGAGATCGTTGCGGTTGGACAGTGTATTGGGCAGTCTTGGGGGGTCGGGCAAAGCGAGTTCGATAATGGATTGGTTATCATTATCAAGTCTAAAACCACTGAGGAACCCGATGGTCAGGTGGCTATCCTCACAGGCTATGGTCTTGAGGCGGCATTCCCTGATATCTTTTGCCGTCGTATCATCAATGACTATATGATTCCCCCGCTGTCCGAAGGCGATTACTACCGTGCAATAGTAAGTGCGTTGGATATTATTCTTCCTGTTGCGGTGGGTGAATATAGTTATGCGCAATATCAAAAGGACGAAACAAAAAATCTTTTAGTTGGACTTCTTGTCGCTTTTGGCCTGTTGGGTCTTTTCCTCTTTGTTTTAATACGCTATGCAAAAAAACATCCCAACCAATTTCGTAATAATACTTTTGGCGGGGGAGGACCTTGGATAGGGGGAGGTGGCTATGGAGGTGGCAGTTGGGGTGGCGGCTCTAACTCGTTTGGCGGATTTGGGGGAGGCTCCTTTGGCGGCGGTGGTGCATCGGGACGTTTCTGACCTTCTCTCGGCAGCAGAGGTCTCTTTGGACCACGGCTCTGGCTGTCTTGTCTCCTCTGGCAGCGTCGCCTCGACACCAATATTTTTTTTTGACTTCTTTCGTGCCGCCCAATGGTGAACACCGTCTTAATTGATATAAAATTAATTTTACCACTTCCAGCGGATGCGGCGGTTTCCCTGTGGGGAGAATTTACATAAAAATGTGAGTGTGGAGACTTCTGTCGCCTTGCCTCTAAGGGGAGTTTAGAGTTTAGTTTTCTAAATGTTCTTTCCGTAATAGGTCATTTACGGTCTTAACAGGGTTGAATGTCGCCAGCGGAACCTCCACGAACAAGGTAATCCAATGTGCCATTGCTCCGTTCCATAGCCCAGGTAGCTCTTGCGATTTTACCACAGTTGCCCCTTTGCTTTTCTTGCTGATAAACCCTGTCTCGGGGTCTCTGAATTTCCGTAAGTTAAACTTGCGCCCACGGTAGTCCTTCGTTCCGCATACCAAATCCACTGGGTTGAAGTGTGTGGATTGTTTCAGAATGGATTCTTGTTCAGGTGTCTTTCGGTTAATCTGGGCCGTCTCAACAATCTGAAGGCTTCGATCTCCGTGCTCGTTTACCACATAGAAAGGGCCGCCTCCAGGCTCACCTTGATTCCGAACCATGCCGCATACTCGAATAGGTCGATTCAGTAGACGAATAAGTCTTTCAGCCCTTGAAGGATAATTGTTGAGGTCAGGAAGCGTTATATGTAGTCGATTGATGGCAAATTGTTCTATTTCGTCAAGAGTCTTGTCGTCGACTTGATGACTCTTCAATTGCTGGATGTATGCAAATATCTTCTCTTGCAGTTCCAATAGCACACCAGCCAACACCTTTTTATATACGATAGTTGTGTGTTTGCCCCAGTCTGGCACCACGTTATCAATGTTTTTGATAAAGATAATGTCGGCATTGCATTCCTGTAGGTTCTCAAGTAGTGCGCCATGTCCTCCTGGCCGAAACACCAATCGTCCCTTTTCGTCACGTATTGGCTCATTGTATTCGTTCACGGCCAAGGTGTCCGTATAGTGCTTCTGCTCAGAAAAACGAATCTCTATCTGTACGCCTAATGCCTCTTCATAGTATCGCTTCACCTCGTGTACTTTCTTGCGAAACATACTTCGGTGTTCTGGAGAAACGGTAAAATGAAGTCGGACTTTTCCATCACTGCTTTTTGCGTAGGCCGCTCCCTCAACGATGTGCTCTTCCAATGGGGTGCGTTGTATGGAGCCGTATCGATGGAATTTGAGCAGGGCTTTGGGCTTGCTCCCGTAGCCAAGATATTGGTCTTTTAATAAAAAGTTGATGATGGTAGAGTAGTCTCCTCGTTGCATATAATCGACCAAGTCCAGAGATGCATTTTCCATCTGTTTCCTCAAGTCGTCAAAAAAAGCAAATGTCCGAATGTTTTCCAAGAAGGTCTGTACCTCTGGGTATTCTTTGCTGAAATTCCCCGCCACACCAAAATAGGTCGAACTAAATGCAAAAAGGTCTTTAAACATTCTTGAGGCTGCCCCAGAGGCGGGGACGAATTTTATCAGCCTTTTATTTGCCACTCGCATCTGATAACTATCGAGATAATGCGATATTTCAGCATCCGTATAACTACAGATGCCGCCATTCTCTATTGTGGCGGCATCCGATAAGTTTGCTTTGTTAAATCCTTTTCTATAGTTGGCAAGCTGTTGCTCTATCTCTTCAACGCTAATCCCAAGGCTTTCGATTTGTTGCAAATCGCCTTCGCTAAGGCTCAGTCCTTTCATTCGTACCTGTATTTAGTCTTATTGCTGTAGGTTGCTGTAGTCCAGCTCAATGGTGACTGAAACCTCTTCTCCGTCCTTCAAGCGTACAGAGGTGCTATTGGCATAGTTGCCTATGTAACTCCCGTCATCGCCATAAACGGCGTAGGTCGCGGTTACGTCAAAAATAGCAGGGGCGGCAAATGTGGCTTGAAATACGCCGCTAACATCCGTCTCTCCCTCAGCACCAATGGTTCCTCCCTGTTTCCCTACTTCCACTCTTGCTTTTGCTACAGCTCTCCCGTCATTTTTCTTTACTACAAAAACTTTCAGTTTGCAATCAGTGTCTTTGTCGCATGAACTGAACATACATAGCGATACAATGCTGAAAATCAATAGTCCAATTAGTGCGATTCTTCTCTGCTTCATAATTTTTTATCGTTATGTGAATATTTTCAGTTAATTTTGCATCTGCAAAAATAGTAATTTTCTACTGTATGACAGCAAAAAAAATCTTTTTCCTTCCCTTTTTCCTTATATTATGTACACTTGCGTTTTGTCAACAATCTGGAAATAAGAATGCTGCAAAGCAAGAGGCTCATTACGTAAAGATTGAGACTGATTTCGGCACTATGGTTGTGCAACTTTTTAATGAGACTCCGAGGCATCGGGACAACTTCCTTAAGCTGGTCGGTGAAGGGTTCTATGATGATTTGCTTTTCCATCGGGTCATTCGTGGCTTCATGATTCAAGGGGGCGACCCTACGTCAAAAAATGCCAGACCCGGAGTCCCTTTGGGAGCAGGCAATTTGGGCTATACTGTCGCTGCCGAATTTAACCCCGAACTTATCCATCGTAAAGGGGCTCTTGCTGCTGCTCGACAAGGTGACAATGTCAATCCTTCCAAGGCTTCTTCAGCATCTCAGTTTTATATTGTGCAGGGTAATGTGTGGGACGAGCGCGGTCTTCAGATGATTGAACAACGTTTCGGCCGAAAACTTACTGACAAGCAACGCCAGATTTATTCTACTATTGGGGGGGCACCTCATTTGGATGGCGACTACACTGTGTTTGGACAGGTGGTTGAAGGCCTTGATGTCATCGACAAAATTGCTGCTGTTCAATGTGGCGTTGGCGATCGTCCGATTAAAGACATCAAGATGAAGATATCTGTTGTGAAAAGTAATTAATTGCTCGTTATAGAATCATTTACCATAATCTATGAAATCACTTATTCATAAATACATACAGGAAATTCAGGATACTCACATTGAGTCCTTTAAGGACCGTGCTGCTGAAGTAGAGGCTTTCCGTATCAGGTTTCTTGGCAAAAAAGGGCTTATTGCCGATATGTTCGAGCAGTTCAAGTCTCTCCCTCCAGATCAGAAGAAAGAGATGGGGCAGCTCTTGAATCAGTTGAAAACGGTTGCTCAGGCTCGTATTGAGGAATTCAAAAGTTTTGTTGAGCCCCTTGAGGAACAGTCAGTGCATCACGACCTTACGCGTCCTGCCGATTTTGTTCCAATGGGTAGCCGTCATGTACTTTCGGTGGTCATGAATGAGATTACCGAGATTTTTTCCCGTATTGGCTTCACTGTGGCCGAGTCTGTTGAGATAGAGGATGACTGGCATCTGTTCTCTGCCCTCAACTTCCCTCCAGATCATCCGGCCCGTGATATGCAGGATACTTTCTTTGTTGAAAAGGAAGAAGGCAAGCAGGAGGTCGCGTTGCGAACCCATACATCTTCCGTTCAAGTGCGTGTCATGGAACATTCTCAGCCGCCCATTCGCATCATCGCCCCAGGGCGCGTATTCCGCAATGAGGCCATATCGGCCCGTGCCCACTGCATTTTCCATCAGGTAGAGGCTCTTTATGTGGATGAAAAGGTCTCTTTCTCCGACCTCAAACAGACGCTGCTTTATTTTGCAAAAGAAATGTTCGGCGAACAGACTCAGATTCGGCTCAGACCATCCTATTTCCCCTTCACTGAGCCTTCTGCTGAGATGGACATATCTTGCAATATCTGTGGAGGCCATGGATGTAACATTTGCAAGGGTACTGGCTGGCTCGAAATTTTGGGGTGTGGAATGGTTGACCCCAATGTCCTCGAAAGCTGTGGCATCGACAGTAAAAAATATTCTGGATTTGCACTCGGTATGGGGGTTGAGCGGATGGCTATGCTCAAATATCAAATTCGTGATTTGCGCCTCTATTTCGAGAATGACCTTAGATTCTTAAGCCAGTTCGACAATATTGTCTGACCATTTTTTTTCGAAATACGAACCTATAGGAGGGGGTATCCATTACATCGGCTTGGATATCCCTTTTTTTTGTTGTTTTATATGTGTGTAATGATCATGGAATCAGTATGATTGATTTAAATTAAATGAGAGTTAGGGTGTCGGGGATTTTGCATGTATAAAATTTTAATTTCATGTTTCTTGTGCTTCTCAGAGTCTGCCCATATCTGAGTAACTATAGTAGTTGGCTCGAATGGATTGGCCTTGCCGGTTGCCACTGTCTGATGTTTTTCCGTAGGCCGTTTCTGGGGTATTCCCGATGATGATATGGTCTATTAGGTTGATTTTTAGCAGTTGTCCTGCTTTTTGGATTTGATTGGTCAAGCTGTCGTCCTGACGGCTGGGCGTTGTCACCTTGGTGGGGTGGTTGTGCGCTACGGCGATGGCCGTGGCTTTATATGAAAAGGCTGGCTCAAATAGCATCCGCATGTCTATTGCTACATCTGTTAGCCCTCCTTGGGCAATTCTGCATTTGTGTAGCGGCTGATGCCTCTGATTGAGGTAGATGCACCAAAATTCTTCCCTGTCCAAATTCCCCAGTTCGTTTACAAATTCGTAATATAAGTCCTCGCTGTTGCGTATCTGCTGCTGCTTTCGCTCTGCGCGCTCTGCCGACAGGCGGTGCCCGAGTTCCAATGCTGCACTTAGCGTTACTGCTTTGGCCTCGCCGACACCCTTTATCCTCATCATCTCGGGAACACCCATCTGTGACAGCCTGTTCAGACTTCCTCCAACAGAGTTCAGCAGTTCCCGTGCCAAATCGACTACGTTTTGCCCCTCTCTTCCGGTTCGGAGCAATATGGCTATGAGCTCGGCACTACTTACGGAGCGCCCGCCTAAGTTTATGAGTTTCTCTCTTGGCTGGTCCTCTTCCGACCAGTGTTTTACGGTATTTGTGTTTGCCATATAAGAAATGGTGTGTTGTTCAGTCAGACTGCTATTGTTTGGGCAAAGATAATCATCTTTTGCTATTCATCCGACACATCACGGAAGTATGCTGTAATTCTGGGTGTGGCAATGCCTCTTTTGAACTGCTTTTCCTGCCTCGTTGGGGTGTGCTTAAAAAGTTTGTAGTATCAAAGTTTTTTTTTTTATCTTTGCACGTTCAATGCGTATTGTAAGTAGAAAACAAAATACAATATAAACTATGCAGAATAAAGGACTTATTAATTTCCTGACTTGGGCGTTTGCTTTGGTGTGCCTATTCCAACTGTCATTCTCCTTTGTCACTCGCAATGTCGAAAGCAAGGCTAAAAAGGCTGCGGCAGAGTACGTCGCATCTCCTGCTGTCCAGCAGCAGATTGCTAAGATGACTTCGGATAAAAGACTTGAACTTCAGGTTATTGATTCTATTCGGACTGCTTCGGAGTCTGCCTATCTTGATTCGATGGCCACAGAAAAGGTCTGGTTCGGTTATACATACCGTCAGTGCCAAAGCCGTGAACTTGGCCTCGGCCTTGACCTAAAAGGTGGTATGAACGTTATGCTGGAGGTCTCCACGGTTGATGTGGTTCGTGCCCTTGCAAACCATACTTCGGATCCCGCTTTTAATACTGCCATTGACAATGCTCTGGCAAAACAGAAGGTCACTACCAATCGTGACTTCGTTACTCTATTTTATGATGAGTTTAAGGCTATCGCTCCCGATGCGCAACTTTCCGCCCTTTTTGGTAGCCAGCTCAAGGATCGCATCAAGCTTAGTGATGACAATGATGCCGTTATAAAGGTGGTTCGGGAAGAGGCTTCTTCTGCCTATGACCGTACGTATGAGATTCTCCGTCAGCGTATCGATAAATTCGGAGTCGCACAGCCCTCCATCCAGCAGCTTCGCGCTTCCGAACGTATTTTGGTGGAACTTCCTGGCGTAAAAGAACCCGAGCGTGTTCGCAAACTCCTACAAGGTACGGCGCAACTTGAGTTTTGGCTTACTTACGAGGCTTCTGAGGCTCTTCGTATGATTGATAATGTTGACAAGTTCATCGCCTCCGCCAATGTTGCGGTCTCTGATGGTGTGGATGCTGAGGTCGACAGCCTTGATGCTCTTGCTGCCAAGCCGATGAGCGAGGCTTCCAGTGCCAGTGCTGATGCAGCCAAGGAGCATCCCTTCTATGCTCGATTCTCCCCCAATATTGATCCCGCTACAGGTCAGTTTGGCCGTGGCCCTGTCGTTGGGTATGCCATGGGTAAGGATCGCGAAATATTGAATAACATGCTCCAAACTGCTGCTGAAAAGAAGATTTATGATAAACGTCGTGTTAAGTTCCTTTGGTCGGCAAAGCCTATGCAGGAAGGCTCCGATGTCTATCAACTTTTCGCAATCAAGGTTAGCACGCGTCAGGGAGAGGCTCTGCTTGACGGTGGTGTCATTACCGATGCCCGTCAGGATTTTAGTCAGGTTGGTGGCAATGAGATTTCTATGACGATGAACAATGAGGGTGCCCGCGAATGGAAGCGCATTACAGGTGAGAATGTCGGTAAATGTATCGCCATTGTTCTTGATGATTTA